>RFRO01000376.1 GCA_009924455.1 Betaproteobacteria bacterium | reverse complement strand
TGCCCAGCATGGCGACATGGTTGCCTGGATTGACTGCACCAGCGGCCAAGGTGGCCATGGCCGCATCCACGCCACCGGCCACCACGGGAGTACCCTGTGGCAAACCCAGCCGCTTAGCCCACTCCGGCAGCAATCCGCCCACCACGTCGCTGGACTGGACCAGCCGCGCGGGCATCATGGTGCCCGGGATGCCGAGCATCTGCATCGACTCTTCGGACCAGCCCCGTGCTTGCACGTCGTATACGCCGCCAATATTGCCGGCGGAGGAGTGGTCCACCGCCACCTCGCCCGTCAGTTGCGCGTTGACATAGCAGTTGGGTGGCAGGAACTGTGCAGTGCGTTCCCACACAGCCGGGCGGTGGTTTTTGATCCACAAAATCTTGGTGAAGCCGTAATAACTGTCCACCCCGTTGCCGGTGATGTCAAACAGCCTTTGCAGATCCACGGTGCGGCGGACCTGATCCACCTCCGCCTGCGCACGCTTGTCCATCCATATCAGGCAGGGGTGAAGCACCGTACCCGCTACATCCACCGGGATGCCGCTTCCTCCGTACAGGCTGCTGATGCACAGCGCGCGGATGGAGGCTGCGGGAACCGGTGCCTGCGCGACCAGGGACGCGATGCACTGCTCCACCGCATCGAGCCAGACTTGGGGCCACTGCTCGGCCCACAAAGCCTGTGGCGTGTCCGGCTGGTAGGCGCGGCTTTGCTGCGCCAATATGCGCCCGTCCCCGCAGGACACCAGCACCGCTTTGGTGCTTTGCGTCCCGATGTCGACGCCGATAACGCAGTCAGCAGCCATGTTTACGCGCTGCGGCCCGGCTTGAGCAGGACCTTGATCGAGTCAAAAGAATTCGCAATGCCGAAGGCTGCTTCCCATTCGTCGAGGCTGAAATTGTGGGTGACGATGCCGCGCGAAGTCAGCAGTCCGCGCTCCATCAGGTCGATCACTACCGGATAGCAGTAAGGGCCCAGGTGGGAACCACGCACATCGAGTTCCTTGCGGTCGCCGATGATGGA
>RFRO01000375.1 GCA_009924455.1 Betaproteobacteria bacterium | reverse complement strand
ACAGGTACATCACCAGAAATACCAGCGCCACGGCTTCAAGAAGGGTCGCGGTGACCTGGCGGATAGACAAAGCCACAAAGCGCGAGCTGTCGTAGGGAATCGTCCAGGACATGCCTTTGGGGAAAAAACGCTCCAGCTCCTGCATCTTGTCGCGCACCGCTTTGGCGGTCGCCAGGGCGTTTCCGCCGGGGGCGAGTTGCACGCCCATGCCGGTGGCGAGTTGGCCGTTCAAACGCGCCGAGGTGGCGTAGGCCTGGGCTCCGAGTTCGATGCGGGCCACATCTTTGAGGCGCACGGTGGAGCCATCGGGGTTGGCACGGATGGTGATACGGCCAAACTGCTCGACGCTGCTGAACTGGCCGTTGACCACCACCGTGGCGGCAATGCCCTGCCCGGCCACGTTGGGCAGACTGCCAATTTCTCCGGCGGAGACCTGCGCGTTCTGGGCCCGGATGGCGGCGCTCACATCGGCCGCTGACAGGTTCAATCCCAGCAATTTGGCCGGGTCTATCCAAACCCGCATGGCGCGCTCGGTGCCAAACAGCTGTGCCTGACCTACGCCGGGCAGGCGTTGCAACTCCGGCAGCACGTTGCGCGCGGCGTAGTCGCCCAGCGCCACCGGCGTCCAGGCCGGATCGTCAGAGGTCAGAATGGTAAAGAGCAAAAAATTGCTGCGCGACTTGTCGACCCGCACCCCCTGTTGGGTCACCGTGGCGGGCAAGCGGGGCGTCGCGCGGGCCAGACGGTTCTGCACATCGACCTGGGCCAGATCGGGGTTGGTGCCCGGCTGGAAACTCAGGGTGATATTGCCCGAACCGTCCGATTGCGCAACCGACTCCATGTAAATCAGACCGGGGGCGCCGTTCATTTCCCGCTCAATCACGGAGAGCACCGCGTCTTCCAGTGTTTGCGCCGAGGCACCGGGATAGGCCGCAGTCACCACGATTGAGGGCGGCGCGACCGGCGGGTACTGGGAGATGGGCAACTGGGTGATGGCCACGCCGCCCAGCACCATGATGA
>RFRO01000374.1 GCA_009924455.1 Betaproteobacteria bacterium | reverse complement strand
CGAGCCCGGCCAGTTGGTGCTGATTGGCCCCCATGTGCCCCACAACTGGATTAGCGACGTGCCCGAGAACCAGTCAGTACCGGAGCGCTGCGTGGTGCTGCAGTTTTCCAGCAAAAGCATCCAGGGCGGGATTGAGGCTTTTCCTGAACTGGGTGCGCTCAAAACCCTGCTGGCCGACTCACAGCGTGGCATTTTGTTTGCCCCGGATGTGGCCGAACAAGGCGCACACATGCTACGTAACTTGCTGGTGTGCAGCGGCTTTGACCGCGTCTATAAGCTCTTGGCCTTGTTGGAATACCTGTCCAAGGCCCAGGGCAGCACGCTTCTGGCGAGCCCTAGCTTCCAGCCCGATCCGCAGAGCTACCAATCCTCCACCATCAACCAGGTGTTGAGCTATTTGGTCGACCACCTGGCCGAACCGCTGACCGAGTCGCACCTGGCGCGCTACGCGGGCATGCAACCCAGTGCGTTTTCGCGCTTCTTCCGCCGCCACACCGACATACCGTTTATCAAATACCTCAACCGCTTGCGTATCAACCGCGCCAGTGAATTGCTGATCAGCTCCGACATGGCCATTACCGACATCTGCTACGCCTGCGGCTTCAACAACGTAGCGAACTTCAACCGGCAGTTCTTAGGGCAAAAAGCGATGCCACCTTCGCGCTACCGGCGCTACTACCGTATGAACGACGGCTGTGACACCACCAACCGCAGCGGTGAACGCCCTCGTGCCACGGTGCGGGCCTTGCAATAAGCCGAACCGCGTCCTTACTTTTTCTCAACCCAGCTCCTCGACTCCATGAACACCTCCACACCCGATATGCAAGCCGTGGTCTGCCACGGCCCCAAGGATTACCGGCTCGAACGCGTTGCGCGACCCCAGCCAGGTTCGAATCAGTTGGTCATTGAAATTGCGGCCTGCGGGATTTGCGCGAGCGACTGCAAGTGCTATTCAGGTGCCGCCATGTTCTGGGGCGGTAATGGCAAACCGTCCTGGGTCAAAGCGCCGGTGATTCCGGG
>RFRO01000373.1 GCA_009924455.1 Betaproteobacteria bacterium | reverse complement strand
ATCGGCGGCTACGTCGACAACCGCTGGCCGGAGCGCATCGGCGCGGCCATGCGTGATGATCCGTCCATCCTGCAGAACCTGATGGAGCAGCGCCGCCAAGCCGCCAGCGATGCGCGGCAACAGGCGGAGGCGGAAGCGGAGCGGCGGCGGGGGAAGCAGCAGAATGAGCAGGTGCAGAACTGGATTCGCGGGCTTGATCCTTCGCTCCAGCAGCTCGCACAGATCGCGCGTCACGGCTATGACGTGTTGGCGTGCTGTGCGACGTTGGATACAAACCCGCCGCGCCCAGCTTTTGCCAGCACCCTTGGCCTGCAGCGATTTGACCGGGCCGATCTGATCCTCATCGGCCTGCCCCCGCCAACCGCTCGCATGATCTTGTCGACCTTGGCCGAGCACGCCTTGACGATCGCCCCCCTACCCACCGAAGCTCCGCTGTCGGGGTTTTTTTCGGGTTTGGCACCCATGCTGCGCTGTTTGGCAGTCGAAGCCGCCCACGCTTGGCCCTTCACCAGCGCAGACTTGCGCACTGGTAAAGGGTTTCGTTTCACCCAGGTGATCTGGCCCGATACCCACGGAAATTATCCCTGGGAAGCTGACTTTGATTCCGCGCTGCATGCAGCCCAACCCATGCTGGCGACGGTGCGGCCATGATCGCGCCCCCGCGGGCGCGCCCGCGGCGCTAGGTCAGATTCGCGGCAACCGCTGCATGGGCTGAACTTTGCGCTCCCCCCGCCTGCATCCGGTGGGCGATGGCCCTGCGCGTCAATAGGATGGCGTTGGGCAAGCGCGGCTGCAAGCGCTCGAAAAGCTCGTCATGCAGCCGCAATTCGGCCTGCCATTGTTCAAGCTCAATCGAAGTGATCTGGGCAAAGTCCGTTGGTTTAAATTCCAGCCCTTGCCAGCTCAGGTCGCCATAGCCCGGAGTGATGCCAAAAAGATGTTCCACCCCCCCGGCATGGCCGCCCAGTCGGTCAAACATCCACGCCAACACCCGCATGTTCTCGCCAAAACCGGGCCACA
>RFRO01000372.1 GCA_009924455.1 Betaproteobacteria bacterium | reverse complement strand
CATCTTGGTGGTGCCCCGGTTGCCCGGATCACCGGCGTCGGCAATATGGCCGCGCACCTGCTTGCCGCTGGCGCTGCGGGCCAGCCACTCACAGTGGAAACTGCCCTGGTTGATGACCTCCTCCGAGGGGCCGGTGCCCGGTGCGGGCGCGTAGCCCCGGATCAGGCGGCGCAGCGGAGCCCAGTGCAGTGCAGCCTGGGTCACTGCTTCGGCAAAACTCAAACTGCCAGCCACCAAGGCACCCCCCACACCTGCGCCGGTTTGGAGGTATTCACGGTACGCGAAATCCGGGCTGAAACCCAGCAAAGCGGCGCTGCGCCGCACCACCCGCGAATTGACCGGCCCCATGAAATACGGTGCCAGCCAGTGGCCCAGCTTGTCGTCCCATTGCGGGGACGAGGGGTCGGCGTGCTGCGGTCCGTTATAGGGCCGCATGCCGGGTGGATTCAGCAAAAACGGGTCGCTCAGCATGCGCGCCTCGCCACTGTCAAACATCTGGAACATCGAGGCCAGCGTGCCGCCGTTGAAGCCGCCGCGCAAGCGGAAGGCCACTTTCACGCGGTACGCCGGTTCGCCGTGGCGCTGCATGAGCGTGGTGTGCGCCAGAAATGCGCTGAGGTCCGACGGCACCGAGTCAAAACCGCATAAAGGCACGATGCGGGTTCCTTCGTCCGCGGCCTGCGCATGGTGGCGGGCGATCAGGTCACGCACCCACGGGGTCTCACCGGTAATGTCCACATAGTGCGTGCGCTGTTGCACGCAGGCCGCCACCAGGCCACTGCCCAGCAACGCGAAGGGGCCGGCCGTGCTCATCACCACGTCGGCACAAGCGGCCAGAATGTTCAGGGACGCGGTGTCCTGCGCATTGGCCAGCACGATGTCGGGCACTTGCCCTGTGCACCGCGCCCGCACCGCTTCCAGCCGCTCCTGGTTGCGCCCGGCAATCGCCCAGGGTCGGCCGGCCATGTCGGCGTGCTGTGCCAGGTACTGCGCTGCCTGGCGACCGACAAAACCGCTGGCACCGAACAG
>RFRO01000371.1 GCA_009924455.1 Betaproteobacteria bacterium | reverse complement strand
GCGTCCAGGCCTGGGTCTGGCCCGCCTGCGCTCCGGCGCTGGGGCGTACCTGCAAGCGCCCGTCAGGTAAATCGGCGCGCCAATACACATGGTCTAAGGTGTGCGAGGCAAAGGCATGGCCTTCCGCAGCGCGGGCCCTCCACCAAGGTGCCCAGTGCGTGCCCAGACTGCCATCCCCCGTTCGGGTCGGCTCGTCCGCCGCAAAAAAAGTCACCATGACCTGTTGGCGTTGCAGCACTTCGGCCATCAACGGCGCAACTTCCATGTGGCCGGTATCCAGCGTCAAGTACACCGGCTTATTGCAGGCAGCTGCCGCCTGGGCAAAACCCGCGCTGCACCACAGCAGCAGGCCCGCGCGGAGCAGACCGGACAACTGCCTTAACGCGGTTTGTGGTCGAGTGTCCATACCCCGTGCGGTGATTTGCCGACCTTGACCTGGCGCACCACGGTGCGGGTTGTGAGGTCGACAACGGTGAGCTTGTTGGCCCAGCGTGAACCAACGTACAAAAAGCGGCCATCGGCACACTCACGTCATACACCTCCACCCCACGCGCGCCGGTCAGCGCCACGAGCAGTTTTTTGTCGTCCGGTGTGCCGAAGATATCCGCTGGCAGAAACCCTGTTTTGATGCGCCACTTCAGGGTCTGTGTGGCCAGGTCAACTGCGATCAGCTCATCGCTCTCCTGCATGGTGGCGTAGACCACGGTGCTCTTGGAGTCAATCCACAAATGGCTGGGTGTTTTGCCGGTTGGGATGCGCTGCACCAGGCTGAGTTCACCCGCATTCCAACGGTACAGGTCCACATGGTTGAGCCGGTTGCCAGCGGTGACCAGCCACTTCATGTCCGGTGAAAAGCGCAGATGGTAGGGATCGGAGATGCCGTTGACCGTGCGCTGGACATCGCCGGTGCGCGGATCCAAAAAGGTCAGCGAATTGCCCACCGCGTTGGCCACAATCACCGATTTTTCATCCGGCGTGAGGTAGATGTGGTGCGGCTCTTTGCCGGTCGGGACCCGTTTGATCTCGACCCA
>RFRO01000038.1 GCA_009924455.1 Betaproteobacteria bacterium | reverse complement strand
CAATCTGCGCACATGCCCAAGACCCCGCCTGCCACCCGGGCGCCATCCGCACCGCTGAGCGCGCCGCAAAAAGCCCTGCACAAGCTGGGCCTGGTGCGCGATATCGACTTGGCGCTGCATTTGCCGCTCCGTTACGAGGACGCCACGCGTATCGTCAAGCTGCGCGATGTGCGCGAAGGCGACGTGGTGCAGATTGAGGCCACGGTGGTTTCCTGCGAGGTGAGTTACCGGCCCAGGCGCCAGTTGCTCGTGGAGGTGGACGATGGGTCCGAGCGCTGCACCTTGCGCTTCTTCAGCTTTTACCCCTCGCAGATCAAGGCGCTGGAGGCCGGCAAGCGATTGCGCATTCGCGGCGAAGTGCGCGGCGGCTTTCTGGGCCGCACCATGATGCACCCCAGTTACGAGAGCGCAGGCGGGCCGCTGCCCGCAGCGTTGACGCCGGTCTACCCCACGGTGGCTGGCCTTTCGCAGGCGTATTTGCGCAAGGCGGTGCTGGCCGGTTTGGCGCGGGCTGATTTGGCGGACACCTTTCCGCCCGAGGACTTTGCGCCACTGAATGGGCCGGGGCAGGGCGGCATCTGGACGCTGCGCGAGGCGCTGGCTTTTTTGCACCACCCCACGCCCGATGCATCGCTGGACACGCTCGAAGACCACAGCCACCCGGCCTGGCAGCGGCTCAAGGCCGAGGAATTGCTGGCGCAGCAACTCTCGCAACTGCAAAGCCGGCGCGAGCGTGCGGCCTTGCGCGCGCCGGTGCTGGCACCGGTGTCCGGCCCGGCCTCGCTGTACCACCGGCTGCAGGCGGGCTTGCCCTTTGCGCTCACCGGCGCACAGCAGCGGGTGGTGACCGAGATCGGCATCGACCTCGCGCTACACAAACCCATGCACAGGCTTTTGCAGGGCGACGTGGGCGCGGGCAAAACCGTGGTGGCGGCGTTGGCGGCGGCGCTGTGCATCGACGCGGGTTGGCAATGCGCGCTGATGGCGCCCACCGAAATCCTGGCCGAGCAGCACTTTCGCAAGTTACTGGGCTGGCTGGAGCCGCTGGGCGTGACCACAGCCTGGCTGACCGGCACCCAGAAAACCAAGGAGCGACGCGCCATGCTGGCGCTGATTGCCTCGGGCGAGGCGCGGCTGGTGGTGGGCACGCACGCCATCATCCAGAGCAAGGTCGAATTCCACCAACTCGCGCTGGCCATCATCGACGAGCAGCACCGCTTTGGTGTTGCGCAACGGCTGGCGCTGCGCAACAAGCTGCTCACCGACGGCCTGGAACCGCACATGCTGATGATGACGGCCACACCCATCCCGCGTACGCTGGCCATGAGCTACTACGCCGATCTGGACGTATCGACCATCGACGAGTTGCCGCCGGGGCGCACCCCCATCGTCACCAAGGTCGTGCATGAGGCGCGCCGCTTTGAAGTGATAGACCGCATCCGCAGCCAGGTCGCACAGGGGCGTCAGGTGTACTGGGTGTGTCCCTTGATCGAAGAAAGCGAAATGCTCGACTTGAGCAACGCCACCGAGACGCATGCCGAACTGAGCGCCGCACTCAACGAAGGCGGCGCAAGCGTAGCCGTGGGCCTGCTGCATTCCCGTATGCCGCCAGATGAGAAAAAGGCGGTGATGGCGGCTTTTGTGCACGGTAGCCTGTCGGTGCTGGTGAGCACCACGGTGATTGAGGTGGGCGTGGACGTGCCCAATGCGTCGCTGATGGTGATTGAGAACGCCCAGCGTTTTGGCCTGAGCCAGTTGCACCAGCTGCGTGGGCGGGTGGGGCGCGGTGCTGCGGCTTCCGCCTGCGTGCTGCTGTATTCCACCGGCGATGCACCGCGTCTGGGCGAGGCCGCGCGCGAGCGCCTTAAAGCCATGGCGCAGACCAATGACGGTTTTGAGATCGCCCGGCGCGATCTGGAAATCCGCGGCCCCGGCGAGTTTCTGGGCGCGCGCCAATCGGGCGACGCCATGTTGCGTTTTGCCGACCTGGCCACCGACGGCCACATCCTGGACTGGGCCCGCCGCGAAGCCCCGCGCCTGCTCGACCACTACCCTGCGTTAGCGCATAAGCATGTGCAGCGGTGGTTGGGCGGAAAGGGTGAGTACCTCAAAGCGTAAGTGCACCCGCCGGTGTACTCCGCTTCGGATGGTAGTATTACCACGTATTACTTTTAGCTTTCAAGCGCTATGCAAAACACACTTACCACCAAAGGCCAGGTCACGATTCCGCGCGCCATGCGCCAGCATTTTGGTCTGCAGCCCGGGGTGGCGGTGCAGTTCGCTATCGAAGGTGACCACATCGCGTTGCGTCCGGCGCCCTCCTTGCGCGGTGCGCCCGCCAGCGGGTTTGCGCTGATCCGCAGCCGCCGCAAGAGCGTGCCTGCTGACTTTGACGTGGCGTCCCTGGCAGAGCAGCTGTGATTGGCTTGGACACCAATGTGTTGGCGCGTTACTACGTGGCCAGCGCAGATGCGCCAGGTAAGCGCCAAAGTCTCGCAGCCAAGCAGTTGATCGAGAGCGGCAAGCGTTTGCTGGTCTCCAAGACCGTGGTTCTCGAATTGGAATGGGTCTTGCGCGGTTATTACAAAAGCCCACTAGCCGAGGTGCAAGCCGTCTATGCGCATTTGCTGTCTTTGCCCAATGTCGAGCTGGAAGACCGGCCCGCTGTTGAATTGGCGGTGGCCGCTTTAGCCCAAGGATTTGATTTTGCAGACGCTTTGCACCACGCGTCTTACCGCCAGTGCGCCAGCGTGGCCACATTTGATGTGCGCAGCTTCGCCCGACGCGCCCAGGCCGCCAGCTGGAAGCCCCGTGTCGATCTCCTTCTCAAAGACAGCGCACCATGACCCTCACCGAACTCAAATACATCGTCGCCGTGGCGCGCGAGAAGCACTTCGGGCGCGCGGCCGATGCCTGCTTCGTCTCGCAACCCACGCTGTCCGTGGCAATCAAAAAGTTGGAGGAAGAGCTGGACGTCAAGCTGTTTGAGCGCAGCGCCAACGAGGTTTCGGTCACGCCTTTGGGTGAAGAAATCGTGCGGCAGGCGCAGGGCGTTTTGGAGCAGGCGGCGCACATCAAAGAGATTGCCAAGCGCGGTAAGAACCCGCTGGCCGGGCCGCTCAAATTGGGGGTGATTTACACCATTGCGCCCTATCTGCTGCCGGAGTTGGTGCGCAAGGTCATCCATAAATCGCCTGAGATGCCGCTGATGCTGCAGGAGAACTTCACGGTCAAGCTGCTGGAGATGCTGCGCACCGGCGAGATCGATTGCGCCATCCTCGCCGAGCCGTTTCCGGACGCCGGGTTGGCAACGGCGGCCTTGTATGACGAGCCCTTCATGGCGGCGGTGCCCAGCACGCACCCGCTGGCGGCGCTGCCATCGGTGACCGCGCAGGTGCTCAAGGATGAGACCATGTTGCTGCTGGGCAACGGCCACTGTTTTCGTGACCATGTGCTGGAAGTCTGCCCCGAGTTCGCGCGCTTTTCCAGCAATGCGGCGGGTATGCAAAAGAGCTTCGAGGGATCGTCGTTGGAAACCATCAAACACATGGTTGCTGCCGGTATGGGCGTGACCTTGGTGCCACGCCTCAGTGTGCCCAAAGCTGAATTGAGTGTGGCGGGTAAACGCAAGAAGAGCGAAGAAAACTATGTGCGCTACCTGGATATCGTCGACGCCCATGGTGCCGCGCCGCCCACGCGCCGCGTGGTGCTGGCGTGGCGGCGCAGCTTCACCCGCTATGAAGCGATTGCCGCGCTGCGCAACGCGGTCTACGCCTGCGAGCTGCCGGGTGTGACGCGGCTGTCGTGACGCGCCTGCGCCTCTACCTCGACCTGATCCGCTGGAGTCGCCCGGCGGGCTGGTTGCTTTTGCTGTGGCCCACGCTGAGCGCCTTGTGGCTGGCAGCGGGCGGTTTTCCGGATTGGCACCTGCTGCTGGTGTTCACGCTGGGCACGGTGCTGATGCGCAGCGCGGGATGCTGCGTCAATGATGTCGCTGACCGCGACTTCGACCGCCATGTGCGGCGCACGGCGCAGCGACCGGTGACCAGCGGCAAGCTCTCGGCGCGGGAGGCGCTGGCGGTGGGCGCGGTACTGGCGCTAGTGGCTTTTGCGCTGGTACTGACCACCAACACGCTGACGATTGCCATGTCCTTTGCCGCGCTGGCGGTTGCGGTCGCGTACCCGTTTGCCAAGCGTGTGGTGTCCATGCCGCAGGCGGTTTTGGGGGTGGCGTTCAGCTTCGGTATTCCCATGGCGTTTGCGGCGGTACGCGGCGAGGTGCCTGCACTGGCCTGGGTCTTACTGGTGGCCAACATGGCCTGGGTGCTGGCGTATGACACCGAATACGCGATGGTGGATCGCGAGGACGATGTGCGCATTGGCATACAAACCTCCGCGATCACGCTGGGGCGGTGGGACGTGGTGGCCATCATGGGCTTTTATGCGCTGTATCTGGGTCTTTGGACATGGACCGTGTGGCAACTGGTGCCGCCCGGCACCTGGCTGTGGCCCATGGCTGCGGCTGCGGGCGTGGGTGCGGCGCAGGCCGTGTGGCATTACCGGTTGATTCGCGGCCGCGAACGCGAGGGGTGTTTTCGTGCTTTCCGGCTCAACCACTGGATCGGCTGCGCCTTGTTCGCCGGTTTGGCCGTAGCCATGCCGCTGCGCTGACGCGGACATAAAAAAGCCCGCCTGCGCGGCGCGCGGCGGGCTTTTGCGAGAGCGTTCTTGCGCTTACTTGGCTTTCAGGCACTCGCTCATGAACTTCTTGCGCTCATCGCCTTTGAGGTCTTTGGTCTTGGCGTCGGCGTTACAGGTCTTCATTTTGTTTTGCTGCGAATTGCCGGCTTCTTCGGCGGGCGCGGGTTTGGCGCTCAGGCACTCACTCATGAACTTCTTGCGCTCGTCACCTTTGAGTTCTTTGGTCTTGGCTTCCGCATTGCAGGTGGTCATTTTGTTTTGCTGGTCCGTGGCGGCGTGCGCGCCACCCAGGGCCAGGCTGAGTGCGACAGCGGTCAGGGCGAGAAACTTGGACATACATCTCCTTAGACGAAAAATGGGGTTTGCTGCTGGGGCGTCTGACGGCCTTGGCGTGAGCATACAGCGCGAACGGAGCGCTGGGTGTGTCGACCAAGGCCCCTCTGGGTAGAAACAGTCCGCACCTAAAATGGCACGATGCTTGCTGTGAACAACGAACTTCTCCCGGCGCTGGCGGCAGCGCTGGCTGAACTGGCCCCTGAACCTTTTGCCAACGGCACCGTGCGCGCCGTGCTGGAGTCGCCCAAGGTGGCGGCGCATGGCGACTTCGCCACCACCGCGGCCATGCAATTGGCCAAACCCTTGCAACGCAACCCCCGTGATGTGGCGCAGGCCCTGCGGGAATTGCTGCTGGCCCAACCGGCGTTTGTGCGCTGGGTGGAAGCAGTGGAAATTGCGGGGCCCGGCTTCATCAATATCCGGCTGTCGGCTGCTGCCAAACAGAACACGGTACGCGAAGTGCTGCAGGCTGGTGCCGCCTTTGGCGTGCGACCTTCCAACGGGAAGCGCGTGCTGGTGGAGTTTGTCTCGGCTAATCCGACTGGCCCGTTGCATGTGGGCCACGGGCGGCAGGCGGCGCTGGGCGACGCTTTGTGCAACCTCCTGGCGTCCCAGGGCTGGGACGTGTACCGCGAGTTTTATTACAACGACGCGGGCGTGCAGATCAACACCCTGGCCACCAGCACCCAGCTGCGCGCCACCGGCTGCAAACCCGGCGACGCCGCGTGGCCCGAGGCCTCCTACGCGGGTGACTACATCCAGGACATTGCAGACGATTTTTTAGCCGGTAAAACGGTCAGCGCCGATGACCGCAGCTTCACTGCCAGCGGCGATGCCAAGGACCTGGACGGGATGCGTGAATTCGCCGTGGCCTATTTGCGCCGCGAACAGGATCTGGACTTGCAGGCCTTTGGCGTGCGCTTTGACAACTATTACCTGGAGTCCAGCCTGTACACGAGCGGACGGGTGGATGCAGCCGTGCAGGCCTTGCAGGCATCCGGCACCACCTTTGAGAAAGACGGTGCGCTGTGGCTGCGCTCTACCGATTACGGCGACGACAAAGACCGCGTCATGCGCAAAAGCGACGGCAGTTACACCTACTTCGTGCCCGACGTCGCGTATCACCTGGCCAAATGGGAGCGCGGGTTTACCAAGGTCGTCAACATCCAGGGTACGGACCACCACGGAACGATTGCCCGCGTGCGCGCGGGCTTACAGGCGGCTTCGCAGAATCTGGGCTTGGGCATTCCTACGGGCTACCCCGACTACGTGCTGCACACCATGGTGCGGGTGGTGCGCGGCGGGCAGGAAGTGAAGATTTCCAAGCGCGCGGGCAGCTACGTGACCCTGCGCGACCTCATCGAGTGGACCAGTGCCGACGCGGTGCGATTTTTCCTGCTCAGCCGCAAGCCCGATACCGAATACACCTTCGATGTCGATCTTGCGGTGGCGAAAAACAACGACAACCCGGTGTATTACGTCCAGTACGCCCATGCCCGCATTTGCTCGGTGCTGGCGGCTTGGGGCGGCGATGCAGCCACCTTGGCGCAGGTTGACCTGAGCCCGCTGAACACCGCGCCCGCGCAGGCCTTGATGCTGCTCTTGGGCAAATACCCGGACATGCTCACGGCCGCGGCCGCTGATTGCGCCGCCCATGACGTGACTTTTTACCTGCGCGAACTCGCCGGGCAGTACCACAGCTACTACGACAGCGAGCGGGTTTTGGTCGACGACCAGCCCACCCGGCTGGCTCGGCTGGCGCTGATCGCCGCCACCGCGCAGGTGCTGCACGCGCGGTGGGACCGTTTTGGGGCTGATCATCGGCCTGGTCCTGGGCTTGGCGATTTCACTGGGCGTGGCCGTTTACGTCACCAAAGTCCCCCTGCCGTTTATGAACAAGGCGCAGACGCGCAATGCCGATCAGGATGCGGCGGAAGTTCAGAAGAACAAGGACTGGGACCCCAACGCCTTGTTGCCCGGCCGTATGGCCAGCAAACCGGCGCCCGCCGCTCCGCCACCGTCCACCGAAACCGGCACCGAGCCAGAGGCTCCCTCCACCGTGCTGGTGCCCAAGCCCGATCCGAAAGCGGACCCCAAAGCCGATGCCCGGGCCGCCGCCCTGCTGGGTGCGGACAAGGCCAAGCCCGCCGATCCGGTGACGCAATATTTTGTCCAGGTTGGCGCCTTTCGCACGCTGGAAGATGCGGAGAGCCACCGCGCCAAGCTGCTCCTCAGCGGCGTGGAGACCAAGATTTCGGAGCGCGAGCAGTCTGGCCGTACCGTGTACCGCGTGCGGGTCGGGCCCTTTGACAAGCTCGAAGAGGGCGAACGCGCCAAAGATAAGTTGGACAAGGCCGGTATCGAGACCGCGCTGGTGCGGGTGCAAAACTGAACCCGCTTTTCACGTGCATTGGGAGTGCTGATATGGACCGTCGACAATTTTCACTGACCGCCGGCAGCGCGCTGGCCGGTGCCGGACTGGCATGGAGCGCGGCTGCGCAGGCGCAAGCCAAAAAGCCCGAGCTGGGCGTCCATTACCTGGCGCTGGGCAGTCCCGCGCCGACGGAAGCACCGGCCGGCAAAGTGGAGGTGCTGGAGTTCTTTTGGTACAACTGCCCGCATTGCAATGCGTTCGAGCCCGAGCTTGCAGCGTGGCTCAAAAGAATGCCGAAAAACGTGGCGTTCCGTCGCGTGCCGGTTGCCTTCAACGCCAGCTTTGTGCCGCAGCAGCGCCTGTATTTTTCGCTGGAGGCATTGGGCCTGGTTGAGAAGCTGCATGGCAAGGTGTTTGACGCCATCCACAACCAGAAGATCAAGCTGGACGACGGACAGGCCATCACGGCCTGGGTGGTGCAGAACGGTGTTGATCAGGCGAAGTTTCTGGCCGCTTACAACTCGTTTTCGGTGGAGACCAAAACCAAAAAATCGTCGCAATTGCAAGAGGCTTACAAGGTCGAGGGCGTTCCGGCTTTGGGTATCGCCGGCCGGTTTTATACCGACGCGGGCTTGGCAGGTGGCATGACGCGCGCCCTGCTGGTGGTGGAAATGCTGGCTGCTGAAAACAAGGGTTGACCATGATCACATCGATTCTTCGCGCCACCGGCCCCCTGATTGGGGTGGCTTTGCTTGCCGCCGTCAGCGGCGCGATGGCGGAGCGGGCGGACAACAGCAAGCCCATGCAGATCGCCGCAGACGCGATGCGCTACGACGACGTGAAACAGACCAGCGTCTGGACCGGCAATGTGATTGCCACCAAAGGCACCATCGTGATCCGTGGCGACGTCGTCGAGGTCCGCGAGGACGCCGAAGGCTACCAACACGGCACCGTGACGGGCAACGCCAAAAAGCGCGCTTTCTTCCGCCAGAAGCGGGACAGCGTGGACGAGTTCATGGAAGGCGAAAGCGAAAGCATTGTGTATGACGGCAAAAAAGACGTCATTCAGTTTGTGAAAAACGCGGAAGTGCGCCGCTACCGTGGCACCACGCTGGCCGATGAAATCAAGGGCACCTTGATCGTTTACGAAAACCTTAACGACCGCTTCAGCGCCGACGGCAGCAGCCCGGTCACGGGCGTTGGATCGGGGCGTGTGAGCGCCACCATTTCGCCCAAGCCTGCGGCCCAGCGCGCCGCCGCCAAAGCCGAGAGCACGCCGAAGTGAATGCGCCGGTGACCCCCGAGCTCGCGCCCGTGCGGGGCTTGCTGGAGGCCCACCATTTGCAGAAATCTTTCGGCAAGCGCCAGGTCGTCAAAGATGTGTCGCTGGCCCTTCGCACCGGCGAAGTGGTGGGCTTGCTGGGCCCCAACGGCGCGGGCAAGACAACCTCGTTTTACATGCTGGTGGGCCTGGTCCGCTCCAGTGGCGGCGACATCTCGATTGATGGGCAGAGCATTGAGAATCTGCCGATCCACCGCCGCGCCCGTTTAGGCCTGGGTTACCTGCCACAAGAGGCCTCCATATTCCGCAAGCTCAATGTCGAGGACAACGTCCGTGCGGTGCTGGAGCTGCAGGTCGATGACAAGGGCCGACCCCTATCCAAGCCGGAGCGGGAAGCGCGTCTCACCGAGTTGCTCAATGACTTGCAGGTCGAGCATTTGCGCAAATCCCCGGCCCTGGCCTTATCGGGTGGCGAGCGCCGGCGGGTGGAAATAGCCCGTGCTTTGGCCACGCGGCCACGCTTCATTCTGTTGGATGAGCCGTTTGCCGGTATTGATCCGATCGCGGTGGGCGAGATCCGGAAAATCATCGGGTTCTTGAAAGACCGCAACATTGGTGTGCTGATTACCGACCACAACGTCCGCGAGACTTTGGGTAGTTGCGACCACGCGTACATCATCAACGAGGGCACGGTGCTGGCGCAGGGCACGCCCGAGGAAATCGTGCAAAACCCGGAGGTTCGCCGGGTGTATCTGGGCGAACACTTCCGCATGTGAGGCCGCATGAAGCAAGGCCTTTCCCTCCGGATTTCGCAGCACCTGGCGCTCACGCCCCAGTTGCAGCAATCGATCCGGCTCCTGCAACTCTCGACCCTGGAACTCAGCCAGGAAATCGAGCAAATGCTGGAAGCCAATCCCTTTTTGGAAGTCGACCACGAAGCAGCGGAACGCGAAGACTTCGGTTTGGAGCAGGTGGATGCGCCCGTGAGCCTGGGCGACCGGGTTGCGGAAATGGCGCCACCGACTGCGGTGGAGCAGTCCAGCAGCGCGTCGGACGTTGCCGATGACACGACCACGCCGCTGGGTGCTGACGATGAGGTGAGCTGGGACGGGGACGGCACCCACGAGATGGCACCCGACGACAGCGAATGGGGCGGCGACGCCAAGGCCCGCGCCAACAACCTGGGTGACGATGAGCAAAAAGACGCCACCGAGCTGGCGCGCAGCCAGGAGTCGCTGACCGCCTTTTTGCACCGCCAGGCGCTGGGCATGCGCTTGTCGGATACCGATCGGGCGGCGCTGCGGTTTTTGATCGAATCGCTCAACGACGAGGGTTATCTGGAAGACCCGCTGGACGATTTGGCGCGCAGCCTCTCAGGCGGTGACGACGAGACCGAAATAGAGGATCTGGTCCACCACTTCACTGTGGCCTTGCATTTATTACAAAGCCTGGAGCCGGTGGGCGTGGGCGCGCGTGATCTGGGCGAGTGTCTGCGCTTGCAAATCCAGGCGCTGATCCGCCATGCGGAAAGCGCCGAATCGACCGAAGAAGAGTACGCGCAACTTGAGGTGCTGGAAGTCGCTTTGCGTATCTGCCGCCAACCCATGGACATGCTGGCGCGGCGCGACATCAAACGCCTGGTGAATGTAGGGGTTGGCAGCGACGCCCAGGTGCGCGAAGCCATCGGCTTGATTGGCCGCCTGGAGCCCAAGCCGGGGCGGCGCTTCGCCGATGTGGAACGCAATATCGTGGTGCCGGATGTGCTGGTGTTCTCGGTGGCCAAACCCGGGATGCCGCCGCGTTTCCGGGTGCAGCTCAATCCGGATGTGATGCCGCGCCTGCGCGTCCACGACATTTATGCCAACGTGCTGCGCAACCACCGTTCCAGCTCCAACCATGCCGGGCTGCAACAGCGCCTGCAAGAGGCGCGCTGGTTCATCAAAAACATCCAGCAGCGTTTTGACACGATTTTGCGGGTCAGCACGGCGGTGGTGGAGCGGCAGAAAAACTTCTTCACCTACGGCGAACTTGCCATGCGCCCGCTGGTGCTGCGCGAGATTGCGGACGAACTCGGTTTGCACGAATCCACCATCAGCCGTGTCACCACCGCCAAATACATGGCCACGCCCTTTGGCACCTTCGAGCTGAAATATTTCTTCGGCTCCGGCCTGGGCACCGAGACCGGCGGCAGCGCCTCCAGTACGGCGGTGCGCGCCATCATCAAGCAATTCATCAGCGCCGAGAGCCCCAAAAAGCCGCTGAGCGACAACCAGTTGTCCGAGATGCTCAAAGAGCAGGGCATTGAATGCGCGCGGCGCACGGTGGCCAAATACCGCGAAGGCCTGAAGATCGCTCCGGCCACGTTGCGCAAGGCGCTCTAAACCGCATGAACCAACTCACCCTGTTCCTGCCCTGCGCTGCCGGGGTGGAGGATTACCTTGCGCCTGAAGTGCAAACCATCACCGGTTTGTCGGGCACCGATGTGGTCAAGCGCCGGGGCGGCGTCTGGGTGAATGGTTCCTGGCGCGCGGTGCAGCTGCTCAATTTGCATTGCCGCCTGGCGCAGCGGGTGCTGGTGGAGCTGTCGTTCACCGAATACCGTAACGAGCGCGATTTGTACGAGGCCGCCAGCGCGGTGGCCTGGGAGATTTGGTTCACGCCGCGCCAAAGCATCAAGGTCGAGGTCACGGCCCAGCACAGTCCATTGACCTCGCTGAACTTTGCTGCGCTGAAAATCAAAGATGCCGTGTGCGACCGCTTTCGCGACAAAGCCCACGGCGTGCGCCCGGATGTGGACACGCGCAACCCCGACGTGCGCATATATGCGCACCTGACGACGGATAGCTGCACGCTGTACATCGACACCTCGGGTGAGCCGCTCTTCAAACGCGGCTGGCGCGAAGACACTGGCGACGCGCCGCTCAAAGAAACCCTGGCCGCCGCCATGCTGGCCGCCAGCGGTTGGGCCGATGGCGAGGGCGATCTGCCCGTGCTCTACGACCCGTGTTGCGGCAGCGGAACGGTGGTGATCGAGGCCGCGCAAATTGCCTGCAACATCGCGCCGGGTAGCCTGCGCCGCTTCGCTTTTGAGAAGTACCTCCCCTTCCAGGCCCATGTATGGGTCGCCATCCGCGACGAAGCGCAGTCCCGCGTGGTGCGCCCCGAGCCTGGCCAGCCCGCTTTGATTTACGGCAGCGATGTGGCGTTCCGGATGGTGGACTTTGCGCGCCGCAACGCCGAGCGCGCGGGCGTGGCCGATGTGATCGCCTTTCGCGGCGGTGACGCGCTGCAGCGCATGCCGCCGGTGGAGCTGGGTGGTGTGATGCTCTTGAATCCGCCGTATGGCGAGCGGATCGAGGTCGCTGGCGTGGCGGGTCAGGCGGCCGGGCGCGAAGCCGCGTGGATGGACAACGGCGGCGATTTTTTCAGCCTGCTGGCCAGCCATTGGAAGAAAAACTACGCCGGTTGGAGCGCCTGGATTTTGACGCCGGACCTCAAGCTGCCGGCCAAAATGCGCTTGAAAGAATCGCGCCGAGTGCCTTTATGGAACGGGCCGATTGAATGCCGCTTGTTCCGCTTCGATCTCGTCGCCGGGCGTCTGCCCAAAAACACCCCGACGGTCTAAGCCCCCAGGGCCCACACCGGCCCGCTGGCGCCACTGACGCCCAAGTCGCGCAGGATTGCCAGTTGCTCGGGCGTTTCCACTTCGTGGGCTAGCACGTGCCAGCCCATGTTGCGTGCCAGGGTGCACACGCCGCGCACATAGTCCGTGTTGGCGGATTCCGGCTGCAAATCGACGAACATCCGCGCGTCGAGCTGCAGAAAACTCAAGCCGAGTTCGGACAGCGGCGTGACCTCGCTGAAATGTCTGCCGTAGTGGCTGATAGCCAGACGGCATTGGCGGGTGAAGACAACGCGGCAAAATTCCTTGAGCGCTGCGTGGTGTGCCAAAGCCCCGCTTTCGCTGACCTGAAAAATCAAACGCGGCGTCCCGGCGCGGTGGGCATCCAGTTGGTCCAGGACTGCGTGCGTAAAGCCCGGGGATGCGATGGAGGCACCGCTGATATGCAGCGCCAACGCGGGCCATTCGAGGTGGGTGGCCAGCGTCTTCAGTGCGATTTGCAGGGACGCCGTATCCAACTCCGCGCTGCGCAACAGGCGCTGTGCCACCGGCATGAATTGCCCCGCATTCAACCAGCTTGTACGCCCCGATCCGTCGCCGCGCACCGTGGGCAGCATCAGCGTGGCCTCTTGCATCAGGGGCAGGCCGTCCAGGCTTTGGACTGGGCTGAACGCCAACCGCAGTTTGCGCTGCGCAATGGCTTGATCAATGAACGCCTGCCACTGTGCGGTGGAGCGGGGCAGGTCGATATGCCGCGCGTGGTCCGCCTGCCGCACGCCGTCGGCCATGTCGGCCTCGGCGGCCGCCAGCGCCAGATCCACCCGGGCCATGACGGCATCCAGCGCCTCGCCCGCCTGAAACCGGCACCAACCCAGCCAGGCCGTGTTGTCGCCTTGCGGCCAATGCTGCTGACGCAAGGATTGCAGAACCCGCAGGCAGTGTGTTGCGTGCCCGTCCGGTGCCGCATGGGCTGGCAACAGCACGGCGAAATCCGAGCCGTTGAGTCGACCGCAGCTTGCTTGCTCAAAGCCGTGCCCCAGGCGCTCGATCGCCTGGGCGGCTGCTTGCAAATAGGCGTCGGTATGTTCGCGCCCCAGCAAACGGTTCATGGTGCGCAGATTTGCCAAGCGCGCGATGACAATAAAGCCGCCGCCCGGTGTTTCCAGCGTTTGCTGGAGCGACTGAAAAAACGCCATGCGGCTGGGCAGGCCGGTGACTGCGTCGCTGCTTTCGGCTTGGCGCAAACGGTCCAAACGCGCCGCTTCGGTCTCCAGCAAGGACTTCAGGCGCTCAACCATGGAATTCATCGCCATCACCAAGGGCCGTAGCTCGGGAACGGATGGCACATCCATGGTGATGAATCGCCGCTGGCTCAACGCGTGTGCCTGTTGGGTCACCGAGCTGGCAACGACGCTGAGCGAAATTCCGACACCGACGAGCACCACGCCACGCAGGGGTTGACGGCCTTTGGCGGTGCGCACGACCGCATCAGCGAGCACACCGAGGGCGGGCACGACGACGAGCAGGGTGTGCGGCTCGCGCACGACCCAGCCGAGCCAGGCGTCGATGAGGTCTGCGCCGCCGAAGGCCACTCGGGCGTTCACATAGTCGAGCCAGACGTAGATGATCGTGCCGAGGGCGACCGGCAACGTGAGCACGAGACCGAGCGCGGTGACGAGTGCGGCGAAAGCGCCAACCGGAACCTCACCGAGTGCTCTACCATTGCGACGCGTCAACACGGTCGCTGCGACCGAGACGGCGATCACCGCCAGTGCAACGAGCACGATGCCAAGGCCGAGAAGGTACGTCTCGACATACTGCGCGTCACCACCGCCGGGGCCGCCGTTGCCGAGATACGAGACGAGAACGATGGCACTTCCGACAAGCCATGACCACCAACCGAACGCCGCGAGACGCGGCAACGAGAGATTCGCCGCCTGCAACTGCGCGGGCAACGACCAGACAACGAGACCAAGCATGGCTGGGCCGGCGACACCAAACACCAAGGCGAATCGATGGAGCGAAAACAACTGAACGAATGCATCTGCATCGACGACCGTGCCACCAGCATCGAAGCGTTCGAACCCGAGCACGACGCCAATCGCGGTAACGACTACCAACCACACCGCCGAAGCGACCAGCAGCGACACGCCGAGGGTCGCATGATGAATCGTCGTCAGCCAGCCAGCCAGGCGCTGCAGGGGTGAGGTCGCGAGCGAAGACGGCGTGGCGCCAGAGGGGGCTCCGCTGACCGAAATCGACACGTGGCAAGGCTAGTCAGTTGCCCTGTCGGCGACGACAACGAACTAGCGCACGAGCACGTCGAGTGTCAGGGCGATGAACAACAGCGTGACGTACGAGATCGAAAAACTGAAGACTCGCATCGCCGCCCGCTGCGTTGGCGTCGCACCGAGACCGAACGTGAGCGCGACGAAGGCAACGCCGAGCACGACCGCCGACACCAGATAAACGACACCCATGTCGTTCAGCGGAACCAGCGCCAACGACGCAAGAACCACCGCGACGGAGTACCAGCCCATCGTTCGCACGGTGGTTGCTGCCGACTCAACGACGGGCAACATTGGCACCGACGCGGCCCGATAGTCATCGGCGTGTCGAATGGCAAGTGCCCAGAAATGCGGTGGGGTCCAGAGAAAGATGACGAGAAAGAGCACAATGGCCGACCATGACACGTCATTGCGCACCGCGGCCCAACCAACGAGCACTGGCACCGCACCTGCAGCGCCACCGATGACGATGTTCTGTCGCGACGTGCGCTTCAACCACATCGAGTAGACGAAGACATAGAACAAAGTGGCGGAGATTGCGAGGCATGCGGCGAGCACGTTTGAGCTCCACGCGAGCAGTGCGAACGCAGCAACTTCAAGCACAAGGGCAAAGAAGAGCGCGTTGCGGGGCGAGATGCGACCCGTGACGAGTGGGCGGTTGCGGGTGCGTTCCATTAATCCGTCGATGTCGCGGTCGATGAACATGTTGATGGCGTTGGCACCACCTGCGGCGAGTGCCCCGCCGAGCACGGTCCACACCACCAAGCTCGTCTCGGGCCATCCGCCAGCGGCGAGCACCATCGTGGGAATAGTCGTGATGAGCAGCAACTCGATAATGCGCGGCTTGGTCAGCGCGATATAGGCGCCGATAAGCGTGCGGGCCGGACGTGAACCCGTGTGCGAGAACGCCGTGCTCAGCCGTGACGGCACCAGCGGACGATTGAGCACCACGCCGCAAGGCTAGGAGCGCACGAACACCGAGCCACAGGTGCTCGGCACAATGTAGGTATGTCGACCGTCACCGACAT
>RFRO01000370.1 GCA_009924455.1 Betaproteobacteria bacterium | reverse complement strand
CTGTCGACCAGGCGCTCGGAGCGGCCGGTTTTGGACAACACCAAAACGATCTTTTCACCCGTATTGCGCAGCCGCGCCAGGCGCTTGGCCAGACCCAGCGTGGGGCGCAAATCATCCATGGAGGTGCCGGTGGGCAAAAACACCACATCACTCTCGCGCGCCACGTCGGTGGTCAGTTCGTCGGCCAGGCCCCGCGTATCAACCACCAGCAGGTCATAGCCCTCCGCCGCCCGGCGCAATTTTTTGATGCTTTTGGCAGCACGGGCCTCGACCTCGGGCTCGATACCGGAGGCCATGCGGGTCGCAGCCCATTCCACGCAGGACAGCTGCTCCAAGTCAAAGTCGCCAATCAACACGCTTTTACCCTGGTGTGCCGCAGCGACCGCCAGCACCCGCGCCAGGGCACTTTTTCCCACGCCGCCTTTTTGTCCGATAAATGAAGCCACAATCATGGGGAACTCTCCTTGGTTTGCCAAACTCAGTTTTCACGCGCTTTACAGGGTGTTGCCCTGTTTGTGCGACCATTATCACCAAGCGGCTGCACGGGTCATCTGTGCGCACAGTGTGCCCTTTGCGCTGACTTTGTTTCCCGACGACACCCCATATGCCCCCTCCTCTCGCCACTGCCCGTGCCACTGCGCCGCCCACGTCCCTGGGCGGTCTGCTGCCGTTTTTGAAACCCTACCGGCTGCGCATTGCAGTGGCGCTGTTCTTTTTGCTGGCGACCGCAGCCGCCACGCTGGCCTTCCCGCTGGCCCTGCGCAGCCTGATTGACGGGGGCATTGCGGCGGCGGGCAGCGGCGGGCAGGCGGCTGCCGTGCAAAGCCATTTTGTGAACCTGTTTGCGCTGGCGACTGCCTTGGGCGTGCTGTCTGCGGGTCGCTTCTATATGGTGAGCTGGCTGGGCGAACGGGTCACTGCCGACCTGCGCAACGCGGTCTACAGCCATGTGCTGGACCAAAGCCCTGAATTTTTTGAGACCACGCAAACCGGTGAAGTGCTCTCGCGCCTCTCGGCGGACACCACGCTGGTGCAAAC
>RFRO01000369.1 GCA_009924455.1 Betaproteobacteria bacterium | reverse complement strand
CAGCGCCGCGGGAACCGGAAGCCTAAAATCGCCCGCGTGGTTCGCCACGCTGGGTTTTCCGTCCCACACTGCCGCATACCTTCACACACCACCGCACCATGCCACGCCCCACTTCGTTTTCGCGCAGCACAGGCCCGGCCTTCTGGCTGCGCATTCTGGCCTGGGGCGTGTGGGGATTGGCCAGCGGGTCTGCGCTTGCACAAAGCGCCGGAGCCGCCAAAGCCTGCCCCGCGCCGCAGCGCATGCAGGTGCACAGCCAGGCTCCTGTGACGCTGCGTTTTGTCGGTGATCTGGTGCTGGGCAACAGCCATCTGGTGGACAACATTCCCGCAGAGTGGGACGCCATGTACTTCGGGCAGGTTGAGTCCTATCTCAAAAATACGGATCTGACCCTGGGTAATCTGGAAGGTGCCTTAACGCAGTACACCAAGACCCTCAAGGCCACGGGTACCGGGCGCTCCTATGCCTTCCGGTTTCCGCCGCGCTACGCCAAGCTCCTGAAAGACACGGGATTCACCGCCTTGAATGTGGCCAACAACCATGCCCGCGACTTCGGCGACCAAGGCTTTGCGGACACGGGTGAGAACCTGCGCCAGGCCGCGATTGCGGTCGTGGGTCTGAAGGGCCAGTTCGCGACCTTGCAGGTCAAGGGTTTGCGGGTCGGTTTGGTCGGCTTTGGCTTCTACCCGCACCAGAATATGGTGCAGGACCTGGCTGCGGCCGGTCAGCTGATCGCGCAGGCCAAAGCCCAGTCCGATTACGTCGTAGTCACTTTCCATGGCGGCGCGGAGGGTGACGAGGCGGTTTTTCATGGCAACAGCAACGAGATTTTTCTCGGTGAAGACCGTGGCAATGCGGTGGCTTTCTCCCGTGCGGCCATCGACGCCGGTGCCGACCTGGTGGTCGGGCACGGTCCCCACGTCTTGCGCGCGATTGAGTGCTACCAGGGACGCCCGATTTTTCATTCCCTGGGCAATTTTGTCGGTGTAGGCGGCTTGTCCATCCGCAGCATGGCCGCTATGACGGCTATCGGTGGCGT
>RFRO01000368.1 GCA_009924455.1 Betaproteobacteria bacterium | reverse complement strand
ATGCGCGGCAGCAGCTACCGGGTGCTGCACGGTGTTTTTGACGCTTTCCATGCGGGCCAACCCGGCCCCATCAACGACGCCGTGCAAGCGCTGCTGCGCCTGGGCTCCAGCTCGGGCGGCGATATGCTTGCCGGTGTTTTTTTGGCTTTACAGACCTGCGAACCTCCCGCCAATCCCTTATGAAAATGCCTGCCAATTCCCTGCTCCGCCAAGCGCCTGCCGTTCTCAATATCGGCATCGACGGATTCAACGACAGCATCAGCCGCAACGGCGGGCAGGTCGACCATCTGGGCTGGCGTCCGCCGGGTAATGCCGATCCGGTCTTGGCTTGGAATCTTGCGCGCCTGATGGATGACCCGCGCATCACGGCGGCTAACCAGGAGGTGACGCAGCGCCCCGCCCCATGTGGGAAGACATTGCCCTGCGCGCCGATGGCGTGTGGCCCGCGATGAAGGGCGCACGGCTGCTGCTGCATGCCGGTCCGCCCGTAGCCTGGGGCGATATGTGCGGCCCCATGCACGGCGCGATGATTGGCGCGGTTTTGTACGAAGGCTGGGCAAAGACGCCCGAAAAAGCGCAGCAGATGCTGGAGCGCGGCGAGATTGCCTTTGGCCAGTGCCATGACTTCCAGGCCGTGGGGCCTATGACCGGCATCATCAGCCCGTCCATGCCGCTGATCCAGGTGCGCGATGCCACCCATGGCAACGTGGCCTACACGAATATCAACGAAGGCATTGGCCGCTGCCTGCGTTTTGGCGCGAACGGCCCGGACGTGTTGCAGCGGCTCAAATGGTTTGAGAAGGTGCTGGCCCCGGTCTTGAAAGCCGCCGTGCGCCACAACTTTGACAAGACCGGCGGCATCGACTTGAAGGCCATTCAGTCACAGGCCCTGCTGATGGGCGACGAAGTGCACAGCCGCAACGCCGCATCCACCTCGCTGTTTTTCATGACCCTGGCCGTGCCATTGGCGGCTGTCAAAGGGCAGGTGCCGCAAGACCATATCCACCAGACGCTGGACTTTGTGGCCAAGACCTCGCAGTTCTT
>RFRO01000367.1 GCA_009924455.1 Betaproteobacteria bacterium | reverse complement strand
GCGCCCGCTCTGGTGCAATGGCACGCCGTCAGCCCCGTCAAGAGTTTGTTTTTCAGTTTGATGGGGTGCTGGCGCAACATCCGCGCATTCACGATCTACACCGTGGTCTGGTTCGGCGTGTTCATGTCGATAGCCTTGCTGATAGCCTTCGTCGGGCTGCTGCTGGGCAGCGAAGACGGCGTCAGCGTCCTTCTGTTTCCGGCCCTGCTGGTCACGGCTGCGGCGTTTTTCGCGTCCATTCTGTTCAGCTTCGAGGCCTGCTTCGATGCCACCGAGGTCGTACTGGCCTGAGGCAGGGTAGCGCATGCCGGGCGCGGCATCACTGGATTGTCACGCGCGCCCTTTAAGCTTGCGCTATGCATTTTTCCTTAGCCTCCCGCCTAAGTTACCGGTTTGATTGCGGCGCACGGTCATTTGTCGGGCTGGCGCGCAGCCTTGCTGCGGCGTTGTGGCTACTGACCGGCGCCGCTGCGCTGGCGCAATCCCCGGTCGATCTTGCGTTCCAAGACTTTTTCCAACAGCCGCTGGGGCCGCGCGGCCCGCAGATGAGCGAGGCGCTGCGCCGCGCGGATGGCCAGCGCGTGCGCCTGACAGGTTTTATGGTGCAGCAAGAGATTCCGACAGCCGGGCGCTTCATGCTGTCGCCACGCCCGGTTCAGATGAGCGAGCACGCCGATGGCGATGCCGACGACTTGCCGCTTGCGCTGGCCACGGTCTACCTGGACGCAGAGCAGCAAGACTGGATCGTTCCCTACACCCGTGGCCTGATCGCACTCACCGGGCAGCTGGAGGTCGGACGTTTCGAGGAGACTGACGGACGCGTGTCCTGGGTGCGTCTGCGCCTGCCCGCAGAAGCAACCCGTGGGATGAATCCCCTTGAACTTGCTGCCTATTTCCATTCGCTTCAGCACCGGCACTGATAGAACACTTATCGCTTTTTTGACCCACTCTGGAAGGACCTTATGGCATTTCACAAGACCTCCCCGCTGGCAATGCTGGCTGCGCTCGCGCTGTCTGTCAGCGCCTTCAACAGCTTCGCTGCCCCCACC
>RFRO01000366.1 GCA_009924455.1 Betaproteobacteria bacterium | reverse complement strand
CGCCGTGCTGAAGGCTTGGATCCGGTCGGTAGACAGTGCTGCGACTTGCTGGGTTTGCAGCGCGGCAATGTGTGTGGTGGAGAGCGCCCGGATCTGGGCGTTGGAGAGATTGGCAATTTGTACGGTGCTGAGGGAGTAGAACTGTGTGCTGGTCAGGGTGCGCAGCCCGGTCGTACCCAAAGCCACGATTTGCTTGGTGTTCAAAATCTTCACGCTGGCGTTGCCCAGCGAGGCCAGATCGCTGGTTTGCAGCGCGGAAAACTGGTCTTCGGTGAGCGCCTGTACCCAGTTGGAGCTCAGGCTGGCGTACTGGCGTGTCGTAAGCGCCACGATGTGGGCGGTGGACAAAGCGGCGACATTCAAGGTGGACAAGGCATTGACTTGGAGATCCGCCAGCGCGGCTACCTGCGTGTCGCTCAGCGATGCCAGCTGGTCGGTGCTCAAATTCCGGATGTTGCTGGTGCTCAGCGCCGCGACCTTGGCGGTTTGCAGAGCGGCAAGCTGATCGGTGGTGACCGACAAAAATGCAGTGCTGCTCAGGCTGGCGATTTGGCCGGTGGTCAAGGCGGCGATTTGCTTGGTGCCCAGGGCCACCAACTGTAGCGTCAGCAGGCTGCGCAGGTTGACGGTGCTGATCACGGCCACGTCGGCCACTTCAAATGCCTCGATTTGGGATGTTTGCAGCGCCTGGAACGCGCTGGTACCCAGAGCGCCCACCTGCACGGTTGTGAGTGCAATGATCTGCGTGCTGCTCAGTGCCGCCAGATTCGCTGTTGCCAGCGCAGCCAACTGCGCGGTGTTGAATATGCTGATTTGCGTGCTGCTCAGTGCAATCGCTTGCTCAGTCGTGAGTGCGGCTACGGCGCTGGTTCGCAGCTGAACGATGTCCGATGTCTCCAGGGCCATGATCTGGCTGCTCGACAGCGCCGAAAGAAGCGCACTGCCTAGCCGCGCTGCTTGCGCGGACGTGAAGGCGGCAACCTGGTCGGTGCTCAGCGCACTGACTTGCAGGCTGCTCAGGGCATTCAGGCTGGCGGTACTGAGCAGCGC
>RFRO01000365.1 GCA_009924455.1 Betaproteobacteria bacterium | reverse complement strand
AGTCTTTCCGCAGGCACATATTGACTGGGTTGTTGAAGAAGCTTTTGCGCCCTTGGTTCAATTGGTCGCCGGTTTGCACGCGGTCATTCCCATTGGACAACGGCGCTGGCGAAAGTCTTTTTTCAGCGCGCAGACTCGCGCCGAGCGTTTGCGTTTTTCGGTTCGGCTGCGCCAAGAGGCCTATGACGCCGTCATCGATTTTCAGGGTTTGATCAAGTCGGCCTGGGTCGCGCGCTCTGCCCGCTTGTCGCCCGCTGGTTTTAGCGTCAGCTACGCCAATGGCAGCGATGCCTGCTCTTATGAATGGCCAGTGCGCTACCTTGTGCGACGCAGCGTTGCGATGCCGCAGCGCATCCATGCCGTGGCGCGCTACCGACTGCTTGCCGCGCAGGCTTTGGGCTATAGCCAATTGCCGCTATTGCAATTGCCCGCTCGTTACCGCTGGCAGATGCCTGTACCGACCTGCGCAGCACAGGGCGTCCACGAAGTAGTGCTGGCCCATGGCACTACGCGCCAAGACAACGAGTGGCCCGATTCTGATTGGCTGGCCTTAGCCCGCCAACTGGTGGCGGACGGTTTTTCCATTGGCCTGCCGCATGCGGGCCCGCGTGAGCTGGCACGGGTCCAGATGCTGGCCCAAAGTCTGGGTTCTGCAGCGTCTGTATGGCCGGCACAGAGCCTGGACGCTGTAGCCCAGCGCATGGCCGTCAGCGCCGGTGTGATTGGCGTCGACTCCGGCCTAAGCCATTTGGCCGTCGCACTGGATTTGCCACACGTGCAAATCTTTAGCCAGGACCGTGCTTGGCGCGCCGGACCCGTGGGGAGCCCTTACCAGCGGGTGGTCGGTGGTGCGCAGGCGCCACAGGTTGACCACGTCTGGGCCGCCTGGAAAGAGGCAATTGCGGCCTACAGGCAAGGAACGCGTCCATGAGCGCCGCGGTTTCACAGGCGCGCCCCGCTGGATCTGCGATGCACCGCGCCGTGCACTTGCTCTACAGCGTGTTGGTGATCGCTTTGCAGCCGGTACTTCGGTGGAAGCTGCGTCGCCGT
>RFRO01000364.1 GCA_009924455.1 Betaproteobacteria bacterium | reverse complement strand
ACAGGCTGCTCTCAAGCGCCTCTACACCGCCTTGGCGCTCGTGGTCCCGGATGTTCCCGCCGCAATAGATTGGTCCGCACCTTATGCGGCGGAATTCAAGGCCGCCATGGACAACGACATCGGCACCCCCGAGGCGATTGCCGTGCTGTTTGACCTGGCCAGTGAGGTTAATCGCAGCCATTCGCCGCAGCACGCGGGCCTGTTAAAGGCTTTGGGCGGTGTCTTGGGGCTTTTGCAAGGTAATCCGCAGGACTTTATGCAAAGCGGTGCCCGCGTGGATGCCCAGCGCATTGAGGCGCTGATTGCCGAGCGGGCCGAGGCCAAGGAGCAGCGGGACTTCGCCCGCGCGGATGCCATCCGCAAGGATTTGCTGGCGCAGGGGATTGTGTTGAAAGACAGCCCGGCGGGCACCAGCTGGGAGGCGGCGTCTTAATGCCTGCGTCCAAACGCCCCGTCAGCGCCGCCGCGACCATTCCCGCCGCAGGTGTACAGCCGCCTTTCTGGGGTCAGGCTTGCGAGCACCTGATGAAAAAAGACCGGGTGATGCGGCGTCTGATCCCGCAATTTGGGCAGGCAGCGCTGGAGTCGCGCGGCGACGCTTTTGTCACGCTGGCGCGCAGCGTGGTGGGGCAGCAAATTTCGGTCAAAGCGGCGCAAACGGTGTGGGACCGCTTTGCGGCCCTGCCCAAAAAAATGACCCCGGCCATGGTGCTCAAGCTTAAGGTGGACGACATGCGCGCGGCCGGCCTGAGCGCGCGCAAGGTGGAATACCTGGTGGACCTGGCCCTGCACTTCAGCGGCAAGCAGCTGCATGTGCAGCAATGGGCGGAGATGGATGACGAGGCGGTGATTGCCGAGCTGGTCGCCATCCGGGGCATAGGCCGATGGACCGCCGAGATGTTTCTGATTTTTCACCTGATGCGTCCCAACGTGCTGCCCCTGGATGACGTGGGCCTGATCAACGGCATCAGCCGCAACTATTTTTCCGGCGAGCCGGTGAGCCGCAGCGACGCGCGGGAGGTGGCCGCTGCCTGGGCCCCGTATTGCAGCGT
>RFRO01000363.1 GCA_009924455.1 Betaproteobacteria bacterium | reverse complement strand
TTCAAGCTCCTCACCCGTTCCAGCGACGGGCAGCTCATGTTCCAGGTGAACAAGCTGCAAAAGATGAAGCACAACACGCCGCTGGGCAGCCGCATCGCGCTGGTGCATAACGGCTCGGCGCTGTTCACCGGCGACGCAGGCCAGGGCGAGAGCAACATCCGCCGTTGGGTGCTGGAGAACGACTGGCTCGAAGCCATCATCGCCCTGCCGCTCAACATCTTCTACAACACCGGCATCGCCACCTACATCTGGGTGCTGGCGAACCAGAAGGCCGCACACCGTAAAGGCAAAGTGCAGTTGATCGACGCATCGCAGTGGTTCCAGCCGCTGCGCCGCAACCTCGGCAAAAAGAACTGCGAACTGGCTGACGCCGACATTGCCCGCATCCTCGACCTGTATCTGGGCGAGGCGCAGGAAACCGCCCAGTCCAAATGGTTCGACACCCATGACTTTGGCTACTGGAAGATCACCGTCGAACGCCCGCTGCGCCTGAAAAGTCAGCTCTCCGACGAACGCATTGAGCCCCTGCGTTTTGCAACCGGCGACGAGGCGCTGCGCGCCGAGATTTACGCCACCCACGGCGACGCGCTCTACACCGAGTTTGCCAAGCGCAAACCGGGCATCGAGGCGTGGCTGAAAGGCGAGGACGAGAACGAAGACGACGACAGCGAAGACAGCGACAGCGGCGATGACAGTGAGGCCCCCGCAGCCCGCAAGCCCGTGCCGGCCAAGCGGCGCAAGAAGCTGCTCGACGCAACGACGTGGCGGCGCGACAAGGGGCTGATGGAGGTGGCGCAACGGGCGCAGCAGGCATTGGGCAGCGCCGTGTTCGACGACCACAATGAGTTCCGCACCCGCTTCGATGCTGCCCTGAAGGCGCAGGGCGAAAAGCTCGGTGCGCCAGAGAAGAAGGCCATCTACAAGGCAGTGAGCTGGCGCGCCGAAACAGCGCCGCCGGTCATCGCCAAGCGCAGCAAGCTCAAGCCGGGCGAACATTTCGAGCCCGGCTTCGATGGTGCGTACCTGGAGACCGTGGGCAAGGATCGCTTCATGGTC
>RFRO01000362.1 GCA_009924455.1 Betaproteobacteria bacterium | reverse complement strand
GGCACACGCCATAATTGCAGTTGCGTAACCCGCCGAAAGCACCACCTTGCTCACCATCATACAAGCCGCCGGCTGGCCGATCTGGCCGCTTATCTTGTGCTCGGTACTGGCTCTGTCCATCATCATTGAGCGTTTTGTCAGCCTGCGCACTGCGCGCGTTGCACCGCCGGAACTTTTCACCAGCATCCTTGCCCGCGCCCGCGCCAAATCGATCACCGGCGAAGAGATTGCCGCGTGGGAAGCCGGGTCGTTGCTGGGCATGGTCTTGTCCAGCCCCTTGCGCCACTTGAAAGCGCATCCCCGCTGCACCGATGAGGAGCTGAAAGAAGCCATGCAAAGCGCCGGACAACAGGCGGCCATGCGACTCGACCAGTACCTCTCCGCCCTGGGGACTATTGCATCGGTGGCGCCGCTGCTGGGCTTGCTCGGCACCGTGATGGGCATGATTGAAATTTTCGGCGCGCAATCCGGCATGGGTACGGTAGCCAACCCCACCCAGCTGGCGCAGGGCATTTCCATGGCGCTGTACAACACCGCATTCGGTTTGGCGGTGGCCATTCCCGCCCTGATCTTCTGGCGGTATTTCCGCAACCGGATTGACGCCTATGTGCTGTCGTGGGAAATCCAGGGCACGCAACTGATCGCCCAACTCAAAACCTTGCGCCGCTAACCCCGCAGACCGCACCATGAATTTCCGTAAACGCCGCCACGAAGAACCGGAGATCAACCTGATTCCCTTTATCGATGTGCTGCTGGTGGTGCTGATTTTTTTGATGCTCTCCACCACCTTCAACCAACTGACGCAAATCCAGATCACCCTACCCAGCGCCGATGCCGAGAACCAAAGCACGCCGCCGGACATGCTGACGCTGGCCATCCAGGCTGATGGGCGCTGTAGCCTGGACCAGCGGGCGCTTGGTACGGTGTCGGTGGCAAGCATCGCGGCGGCTCTGCAAGCGGCCAAAGTCGGCCCCCAAACCGTTCTGGTCATTGCTGCCGACCAGAATGTGCGCCACCAGCTCGTGGTCTCGGCAATGGAAGCGGCGCGGCGCAGCGGC
>RFRO01000361.1 GCA_009924455.1 Betaproteobacteria bacterium | reverse complement strand
CCGGTCACCCAAACCGGCAACATTTTCATGGGCACGGGCGTGGCTGTGGAGCGCATCACGCGCCAGTACAACGCTTTTGTGGAAGCAAACCTGCGCAACAGCAACAGCGACCTGACCAGCCAGGAGCCCATGGTGAATTACGCCAACCGGGTGGTGGACATCATGGGCGGCGAAACCATGAGTCTCAACAGCGCCCTGGACCAGTTTTTCTCTTCGGCGCGGGATGTATCCACCGACCCGGCGTCCACCGTGTTGCGCAGCAGTTTTGTGCGCGATGCCCAGGGTGTGGCGGACCGCTTCGGCCAGCTTTCGGCCCAGTTGGATTCGATCCAGGAAGAGACCAGCCAGGCCATGCAAGGCCAGGTGGACCAAATCAACTCCCTGTCCAAACAAGTAGCCATGGTGAACAGCCAGCTGACCAAGCAGCGCACTGCGGATGCCCAACCGCCCGGCCTGCTGGACCAGCGGGATCAACTTTTGCGTGAATTGTCCAATCTGGCGCACGTCAACACCAAATTCGAACTCAACGGCACAGTCACCGTCAGCCTTGGGCCTTCGATCAACCAGGATGTGGTGGTGCTGGGCAACAAGTCGGTGGAGATTGGCGCGAATTTCAATTCCGCATCCCCCGAAAAGGTGGCGCTCGTGCTGGATCCCTACGGAAAGCCGCTTGCGCTGAGCGGCCCCACCAGCGGCAGCTTGTCCGGCCTGATGACTTTCCGGGAACAGGTGTTGGGCAGCTCCCGCGCCGCGGTGGACAACTTGGCCAAGAACTTTGCCGCTGCGGTGAATGAGGTGCACCTGGGCGGTATTGACGGCTACGGCAACCCGGCGGTGGCCTTGTTTGCGTTCGATCCGACCGCCTCCAGCGCCGCGGGCGGTATGCATGTGGCATTTGATGACCCGATGCGGGTGAGCGCAGCCGCTCAGTTCCGGGTCATTGAAAAAGACACCAACACCAGCGGCAGCGATGCGACTTTGGTCTACGACCCCGCTTCGGCCCCCGTGCGCAGCACGCCCGACGGTCAGATGCTGGTACCTGCCGACGACGTCAGCAAGGT
>RFRO01000037.1 GCA_009924455.1 Betaproteobacteria bacterium | reverse complement strand
CGGCACTTTCTGCGCGCGGGTCACCATGCTTTGCGGGTCGGAGCCGTGGTTGGGCTCGGTCAGGCCAAAGCAGCCAATGGTCTGCCCGGTAGCGAGTTGCGGCAGGTATTTCTGGCGCTGCGCTTCGGTGCCGAATTCAAAAATCGGCAGCATCACCAGCGAACTTTGTACGCTCATCATGGAGCGGTAACCGCTGTCCACGCGCTCGACTTCACGCGCAATCAGACCGTAGGCCACGTAGTTGAGCGCCGGGCCGCCATAGGCCTCAGGGATGGTGGGGCCGAGCAAGCCGAGCTCGCCCATTTCACGGAAGATGGCCGGGTCGGTGCTCTCGCTGCGAAAGGCCTGCGTGACGCGTGGCAGCAGTTTGTCCTGGCAGTAGGCCGCTGCGGCATCGCGCACCATGCGCTCGTCATCGCTGAGCTGGGCGTCCAGCAAAAAAGGGTCTTGCCATTGGAATGCGGCGTGGGCCATGGGAATGTTCTCCGGGAAAGCAAACCCGCCACGTTGGCGGGTCGGAATCAGGGCTGGAGTGTACTGAGGCGCCGCCGGGCATAGGTGAAACTAGCGGTCTGTCACCCATCACTCCCGTGCTAGACCCATTCGCATTTTTGTATCGCGCCACGCTGGCGCTGTGGCTCGCTGCCGCCGTATTTTCGGAAAGTGCGCAGGCCTGGGGCCCGGTTGGACACCAAACGGTGGCTATCGCCGCCCGCGCACAGCTCACGCCCGCAGCGCTGGCCCGTTTGGAGGAACTGATGTCCCTGGAACCCGGCACTACATTCGCCGACATCGCCACCTGGGCCGACGAACACCGCAGCCCCGAGACCGCACCCTGGCATTACGTCAACTTTCCCTTTGGCGACTGCAATTACCGCCCTGCGCGTGATTGCCCCGACGGCCAGTGCATCGTGGCCGTGCTCGACGAGCAGCTGCGCATATTGACATCGCAGGCCCCGTCGTCTGAGCGATTACTGGCGCTCAAGTGGGTGGTGCACCTGGTGGCTGATCTGCATCAGCCGCTGCACGCCGGCATGGCCGAGGACCGGGGCGGCAACCGCTACCAGTTGCAGTTTTTGTCGCGCTGGAGCAATTTGCATTCGTTGTGGGATTCAGGACTGATTCACCACATGGGCGAGGACGCGCCGACCTTGGCTGCGCGTCTGGCCCGCCAATTCTGGCCGTCTGCACCGGGAAGTTTGAGCGTGCGTGCGGCTGCCGAGGAGTCCTGCCGCATTGCCAGAAAGCCTTGGTTTTACCCAGCTGGTGCGGTCGGGCAGGACTATATCGACGCTTACAGCCCCATCGTGGAGCAACGACTGTGGCTTGCCAGCGTGCGACTGGCCGCACTGTTGAACCGGGCTTTGCGGTAGATTGGCGTCTTTAGCCCTTTTGAGTCCTTCGTTTTATGACCGACGCCACCAGCTCCGCCGACTCCGGCATCGTCCAGCTCACCATCAGCCCGCGCATCCGGCGCTCGCCCTTTTATGCGGCCACGGTGCGCGACGGGGTCAGCCATTTCACGGTCTACAACAAGATGCTCATGCCGCTGTCTTTCGGCCATTTGTCGGCCGAATACCAGCGCCTGATGCATGGCGTGGCGATGTGGGACGTGGCGGTGGAGCGCCAGGTCGAAGTCAGCGGCCCCGACGCCCATGCGTTGGTTCAGGCCCTGAGTGCGCGCGACCTCAGCACCATGCAAGTCGGGCAAGGCAAATACGTGGCCATGTGCGACCACAGCGGGCGCTTGCTGAACGACCCCGTGTTGCTCAAGCTCTCCGATCGTTACTGGTTTTCGCTGGCGGATAGCGACATGCTGATGTGGGTGCGCGCGGTCGCTGCCGAGCGTGGCTTCCATGTCGAGGTGTGTGAGCCGGATGTCTCGCCCCTGGCGATCCAGGGCCCCAAGGCCGAGGCGCTGGCAGTGAAGTTGTTCGGCGAGCATGTGCGCGCCATCAAATACTTCGGCTGCATCGAGACGGAATTGCACGGCATCCCGTTGGTGCTGTGCCGCTCGGGCTGGAGCAAGCAAGGCGGCTTTGAGCTGTTTTTGCGCGATGGCAGCCGGGGCGGCGAATTGTGGGACATGGTCAAAGCGGCGGGCCAGGAATTTGATATCGGCCCGGGCGCGCCCAACCACATCGAGCGCGTGGAAAGCGGCCTGCTGTCCTGGGGCGGCGACACCACCCCAGACACCAATCCGTTTGAAGCCAATATGGCCAAGTTTGTCGATGTCCACTGCGCGGTCGACTACATCGGTAAAGCCGCTTTGCAAAAAATTGCCGCGACGGGCCCGGCGCGCTTGATGGTGGGCTTGCGCCTGGACGGGCAGGCCCCGTCGGATTGGCCGCTGATTGAGCGTGCGCCCGTTTTGCTGGATGGCCGTCAGGTCGGCACCATGTCGGCGGTGGTCTTCTCACCGGCTTTGCAATGCACCATCGGCATTGCCCAGGTTCAGCGCGAAGTCGTGCAGGCCGGGCAGCGGGTACAGGTCGTCACACCGATTGGCTTGCAGGGCGCGGTCACCCAGGCGCTGCCGTTTATTTAGCCGCAGCGCCCAGGCGGCGCGGCCAGGGTAGCGCGCCCCACATGCCGCTGGACATCGACGTGCCCGCCACGATGACCAGCGCGCAGGTGACCATCCACGGCGTCACCACCTCGCCGAAAAACACCACGCCGTAGAGCACCGCGAACATCGGTATAGCAAAGGTCACCGACAGCGTGCGCGCGGGGCCGGCGCGCTGGATCAGCCGGAAAAACAGCAGGTACGCCGACCCGGTGCATAAGACCCCCAGCGTCAGTGCCGACACCCAGGCCACATGCGATGCCGGCTGCTCGGGCCAGAAGTAGATGGTCAAGGGTGCCAATGCCACGGTAGCCCCGAGCTGGCTCCCGGCGGCCATCACCAGCGGCGGCACGCCGGTGGCAAAGCGCTTGGTGATGCTCGCGGCCAGACCGTAACAAACGCAGGCAAATAAACAGGCCAGCACGGCCCATCCGGTGGCCGTACCACCCGCGACCGGTTGAAAGCTCACCTTGTCCCAGGCCAGCATGGCCACGCCGCCAAAGCCAATGGCCAGACCCACCATGCGCGTCGCGTTCGGCCGGTCCTTGAGCCACGCCCAAGCCACCAGCGCGCCGAACAGTGGAACGGTCGCGTTCAGGATGGACGACAAGCCAATCGAAATCGACAAGAGCGCAAAGGTGAAGCAGGCAAAAGGAATCGCCGAATTCAGCAGGCCAATCGACAAAGCCAGTTTCCAGTGCGTGCGCAAGTCAGGCAGCTGACCGCGCATGGCCAGCAGCGGCATCAGTATCAGCGCGGCAATGCCCACGCGCAAACCGGCAGTGGGCAGCGCGCCGAACTCTACGGTGGCGATGCGCATGAACATGAACGACGCACCCCAAATCGCCGCCAGCACGACAAATTCGACCTGCCAGGGTGGCGAAAAATTCTTCAAGGGGAAATTCATAAAGCCTTTTCTAATTGCAGCAAGGCGATCTTGCGCTCCAAGCCGCCGGCGTAGCCGGTGAGCGCACCCTTGCTGCCCACCACGCGGTGGCAGGGCACGATGATACTGAGCGGATTGCGCCCGACCGCCGCACCCACCGCGCGCGAGGCGGCAGGCTGCCTCAGGTAGCGCGCAATCTCGCCGTAGCTTTGCGTCACACCATACGGAATCGCCCGCAACCGCTCCCACACGGTTTGCTGAAAGGGCGTGCCCAACAACAAGTCCAGCGGCAGATCAAAACGCGCGGCTTGCGCGGCAAAGTAGGCCGTGAGTTGGCTGCAAGCGGCTTGCAGCAAGGGGTGCGCGGTATTCATCTCCCACTGTTGCGGATCAGGCTGGTGCGCTTGCCCGTCGAACCACACGCCGCACAGGCCCTGCGCGCTGGCGGCCAGGGTCATGGGGCCTAAAGGGCTGTTGAAGGTAGTGCGCTCGATGTGCAGGTTTGGGGTGGTGTGCGTCATGGGCAAATCATACGCAGCCCAATGCCTCGTGCTTGCTTGCTCGTGGGTAACCGAAGGCCAGTCATGAAACCGGGGCAGACCTACAATCTGCACCCAAGGCGGGCCGCAAAACCACGCGGCTTTTTTGCCTCACTGTTTAAGAGAACCATGCAACTCTCCCCCAGCATCTTCAAGGCCTACGACATACGCGGCATCGTGCCGTCCACGCTCACCGAAGACGTCGCGCTGGGTTTGGGTCGGGCGTTTGGCACCGTGGCCCGGGCGCAAGGCGAAACCACGGTGGCGGTGGGGCGCGATGGACGGCTGAGCGGTCCCGTGTTGGCCGAGGCCTTGATGCGCGGCTTGCAAGAGGTCGGCATGCAGGTGATTGACGTGGGCATGGTGACCACGCCCATGTTGTATTTCGCTGCCAACACGCTGTGCGCCAGCGGCATACAGGTCACCGGCAGCCACAACCCCAAGGACTACAACGGCTTCAAGATGGTGATGGCGGGCAAGGCGATTTACGGCGACGAAATCCAGGCCCTGCGGCAGATGATGGTCGATGAATCCTGGGCCCTGCGCAGCGGCGGATCGCGTAGCAGTGCGGACGTGCTACCGGCGTACACGGCGCGCATCGTGGGCGACATCCGCCTGGCCCGGCCTTTGAAAATCGTCGTCGACTGCGGCAACGGCGTGGCCGGTGCGTCGGCTCCTGCCATTTTGCGCGCCGTGGGCTGCGAGGTGACCGAACTGTTCAGCGAGGTCGACGGCAACTTCCCCAATCACCACCCGGACCCGAGCAAGCCCGAGAACCTGCGCGACCTGATCGCGGCCTTGGGCAACAGCGACGCCGAACTCGGCCTGGCGTTCGACGGCGACGGCGACCGCCTGGGCATCGTCACCAAAGACGGCACGAATATTTTCCCGGACCGGCAGATGATGCTGTTCGCGCAGGACGTGTTGTCCCGCGTGCCCGGCGGCACCATTCTGTTTGACGTGAAATGTTCCCAGCGCTTGGCCCCGGCCATCACGGCGGCGGGCGGCGTGCCCATGATGTTCAAGACCGGGCATTCGCTGATCAAAGCGCAGATGAAAGCCATCAACTCTCCCTTGGGTGGCGAGATGAGCGGGCACATCTTTTTCAAAGAGCGCTGGTACGGTTTTGACGACGGTACCTACGCCGGTTGCCGCCTGCTCGAAATCGTCAGCAAAGTCGCTGATACGAATGCGCTCTTGAACAGCCTGCCAACGAGTTTCTCCACGCCCGAGCTCAATGTGCTGTGCGCCGAAGGCGAGCCGCCTGCCGTTGTGGCGCAGTTGGTTGCGCGCGCGGCCTTTGCGGCGCCGGCCGTGGTCAACACCATCGATGGCTTGCGGGTCGACTGGCCGGACGGCTTTGGTCTGGTGCGCGCCTCTAACACGACGCCGGTGTTGGTGTTGCGTTTTGAGGGCCACACCCAGGCGGCGCTGGAGCGTATTGAGCACGCCATGCTGGCGCTGCTGCGCGAGGTCAAGCCCGGCGCGCAGATCCAGAGCGCGGCGCACTGACACCCCAGCCCGCGCGTGGCCTTGCAACTGCTGATCGTCAAACTGTCCTCGCTGGGCGACGTGGTGCAAACCGCGGCTGTGGTGCAGGACGTGTTGCAGCATTTCCCTGACGCGCAGATCGACTGGGTCGTGGAAGAAGCGTTTGCGCCGCTGGTGTCTTTGGTAGCCGGCGTGCGCCGGGTGATTCCGGTGGCCCAGCGGAGATGGCGCACAGCGCGCTGGAGCGCCGAAACCCGCCGCGAGCGCACTGCGTTCCTGCGCGACCTGCATACCGATGCCTATGACGTGGTGCTGGATTTCCAGGGCCTGATCAAATCGGCGCTGGTCGCGCGCCAGGCGCGCGTGCGCCCCGGCGGTTTCAGCGCCAGTTTCGCCAATGGCAGCGATGCCTGTTCTTACGAGTGGCCGGTGCGCTGGCTGCTGCGCCGCAGTTTTCCTATGCCGCAGCGCATCCATGCGGTGGCCCGCTACCGTCTGCTTGCCGCTTCAGCTTTGGGCTACACCACGCAGGATGCGGCCGCCGTGCGCTGGCAGTTTGCGGCGGCACCGCCCACCCACACTCTGGTTTTTGCCCACGGCACCACCCGCGCCGACAACGAGTGGAGCCCGCAGAACTGGCTGGCGCTGGGACATCAGCTGATCGCGCAAGGCTTTGCGCTGGCGCTGCCCCAATCGAATGACGCGGAGTTGGCGCGCGCGCAGGCGCTGGTGCAGGCCTGGGGGCCGCAGGCCACGGTGTGGCCGCGCGAATCGCTGGCTGATGTCACCCGGCGCATGGCTGCTTGCGCGGGGGTGGTCGGCGTGGATTCGGGCCTCAGCCATATCGCAGTGGCCCTGGGCTTGCCGCATGTGCAAATCTTCAGCCAGGACCGCGCTTGGCGCGCCGGGCCGGTTGGCGCAGCGCATCAAACTGCGGTGGGCGGTACTTTCACGCCGGACGTACCCGCGGTGCTGCAAGCCTGGGAAGCGGCTTGGGCTGCGCGCCCGGAGCAAGCGGCGTGATATCGGCCGGCGGCCTGTCCGCGCGCCTGGCTTTGCGGGTGTACGGGTTCTTGTGCTGGGCCCTGATCCCGGTGCTGCGCTGGCGTTTGCGCCGCCGCGCCCGCGCGGAGCCGCTGTATGGGCAGCATGTCGATGAGCGCTTTGGTTATTACGCGACAGAGATCTCGCCATCCTTGCGCCAAGGTGCCGGGCCCCGCGTCTGGGTCCATGCGGTCTCGCTGGGCGAAACCCGGGCTGCAGGCTTGTTGCTGACCGCCTTGCGCGAAGCCATTCCCGGCGTGCATATCGTGCTCACCCACGGCACCGCGACCGGACGTGCGGCCGGCGCGGCTTTGCTGCAACCCGGCGATGTGCAGCTGTGGCAGCCCTGGGATGCCCCCGGTGCGGTGCAGCGGTTCTTGCAGGCATGTGCACCGCAAATGGGCCTGCTGATCGATACGGAGGTTTGGCCGAACCTGGTTGCGGGTTGTGCGCAAGCCGGTGTGCCTTTGTATCTGGTGAACGCCCGCTTGAGCGAGGCGTCCTTGCGTGCCTACCAGCGTGCGCCCTGGCTGTCGGGCCCGGCTTTTGCCGCGCTCGCCGGGGTGTGGGCGCAGACCGATGCCGACGCAGCCCGCTTGCGCGCCTTGGGTGCGCCGGTGCGCGGCGTGCCGGGCAACTTCAAATTCGATGCCCGTCCGGATGCCCGGCAGGTGGAGCAGGGCCGCGCTCTGCGCGCTGCTCTGCGCAAACCGGTGGTGATGCTGGCCAGCAGCCGCGAGGGTGAAGAGAGCCATTGGTTGCAGGCCCTGCGGGCGATGCGCGCTGACGTGCCCGATTGCCATTGGTTGCTGGTGCCGCGCCACCCGCAGCGGTTTGATGCGGTCGCCGACTTGCTGCGCGATGCGGGGCTGTCCGTGGCCCGCCGCAGCCAGCACAGGGCCTTGGAGAAATGGGTGTCTGATCCGGCAGCGGTCTGGCTGGGCGACAGCCTGGGTGAGATGGCGCTGTACTACAGCCTGGCCGATGTGGCTTTACTGGGTGGCAGCTTTGCGCCTTTGGGCGGGCAGAACCTGATTGAAGCAGCGGCCTGTGGCTGTATCGTGGTGATGGGCCCGCACACCTTCAACTTTTCTGAGGTGGCCGAACGGGCTCTGGCGGCCGGTGCAGCTGTTCGCGTGGCCGATATGGCAGAGGCGCTTGCGGTTGTTACCAGGTTGCTGGATTCGGATGCCCCGCAGCGCCATGCCTGCGCGCAGGACTTTGCTGCGGGCTACGGTGGCGCGGTTGCCCGCACCGTGGCCGCGCTGATGGCGCTTCAGCCCCAGCTTATTTAACCATCAAGCCGTCGATTTCTTCGAGGTTGCTCTCAGCCAGCGTACCGGCGGCCTGGCGCAGCTTGAGGTTGCTCACCAGCACGTCGTACCGCGCTTTGGCCAGTTTGGCCTTGGTGTCGTACAGCTGGCTTTGGGCGTTGAGCACGTCGATGTTGATGCGCACACCGACTTCGTAGCCCAGGCGGTTGGCATCCAACGCGCTTTGGCTGGACGCCTCGGCGGCCTCATAGGCTTTGACCTGACCCGCCAGCGAGTGCAAGCCGTAGTACACCGTGCGGGTGGTTTGTTGGGCGTTGCGGGTCAGCGCCTGGAGGTCGTTGCGGGTTTTGTCTTCCAGCGCCAAGGTTTCGCGCAGCTTCGCGCCCCGCGTACTGCCTGTGAACAAGGGGATGTTCACCACCACGCCGACTGATCCGGATTGCGTGTCGCGGCTGCGCGTGAACGTGTTGACGCCGGTTTGGTCCACGTAGGTGTTGGACCCACCCCACGGGAACACCTTGCCCAGGGAGCCGGTGAGGGATACGGTGGGTGATGTATCGGCACGCGCTTTTTCGGTTTCCAACCGCGCCAGTTCGAGCTCGGTGCGTTTGCTTTGGATTTGCGGCAGGTACTGTTCAGTGAGCGCGGCCCACTCGTTGTCGGTGCCCAGAACCGCTGGCAGTTGCAGCGGTAGGCGCAAGGCGTTGGGTTTCAAATCTTTGCGCCCCACCAGCTGGTCCAGCAGGCTTTGCCGGACGGTAAGGTCGTTTTGGGCGGAGATTTCTTGCGCGATGACCAAATCAAATTTAGCCTGCGCTTCACGGGTGTCTGTGATGGTGCTGGTGCCGACTTCAAAATTGCGCTTGGCCGCGGCCAGTTGTTCGCCAACCGCCGCCTTCTGCGCGCGGACAAACGCCAAGCTGTCGCGCGCCGCCAGCACATCAAAGTAGGCGCTGCTGACCCGCACCATCAGGTCCTGCCGTGCGGTTGCCAAAGCCAGTTCCACCACGGCGGCGTTGCGCTGGGCGGAAGTCATTGCGAGCTCGTTGATGCGGCTGTACAGGGTTTGGCTGAACGCCAGACTCATCGTGCCGTCCATTTCATTTTTTTGGGTCGTGTAATCGTAGGTATCGGTAGACGATTTGCTCTGCTGCCAGCCTTGGGCGACGGTTCCCTGCAAGCTCACCACCGGCGCGTACTGGGCTTGTACTTGCTCTGTCTTGGCCGATACGGCATCTAGCTGCGCTTGGGCTGCCTGGTAGCTGGCGTCATAGCTCTGTGCAGCTTGGTACAGCTCCAGCAAGCCTTCTGATTGAGCATGGAATGCGAAGCCCATGCCAAAGAGTGCGATACACAGCCGGCGGGGCAGGGGTGAAGGGATGCGGGAGGTCATAGGCGTTTCCAGCGGCACGGGTTAAAACCGAAATTGCGGCAACTCAGCAAAACCCTGGAGACGGGGAGCCACGGTGTCCCAGGGTTGCGTTGTCAGGAAGTCTGTGGCGCTGTTGCGCCGCACAATGGTTGTGCGCATGATGGGTTGGTCGCCCACAACGGCCGCCAAGCGTCCGCCCACGCGCAGCTGCGACAAAAGCCATTGCGGAATCTGCGCGACGGAGCCGCTGAGCAAAATCACGTCAAACGGCCCGCCCTCGGTGCCACCTTCTCCCTCGATGGCGCCATTGGCGATGCGTACTTCCACATTGCGCACGCCTGCATCACGCAGTTTGTGGTGCGCGGCGTCGGCCAGTTCGGGCACCAATTCCAGCGAGAGCACGTGGTGTGCGCGGTGACCCAGCAGCGCTGCCATGTAGCCGGAGCCGGTGCCGATTTCCAGCACGGTGTCGGTGGGTTCTATGTGCAAGTCTTGCAAGAGCCGGGCTTCCACACGCGGGGCCAGCATGCATTGCCCGTGGCCCAGCGGCAGCTCGGTATCGGCGAAAGCCAGGGCGCGGTGTTGTTCGGGTACGAAATCCTCACGGCGGACCAGCGTCAGTGCTTCCAGAATGTCACCGTCCAAGACATTCCAGGGCCTGATCTGTTGCTCGATCATGTTGAAGCGGGCGGTTCGGGTGTCGGAGATTTGCATTGCGGGTACTTTCAGCCAAGACTTTGTCAGTGTGCTCAATTCTCTATCGGGCCGGGAATTGCAAGTTTAATTGCTTTTCGGGTCACCGAAACCGAGCACGCGGCGGGTCCATGCCGCCAGATCATCGGTGTAACAGTACACCACGGGTACGACAACCAGCGTGAGCAGGGATGAGGTGATCACCCCGCCGATCACGGCCTGTCCCATGGGGGCGCGCATCTCAGCCCCTTCGGTCAGGGCGAAGGCCAGCGGAACCATGCCGAAAATCATGGCCAGCGTGGTCATCAAAATCGGCCGCAAACGCACCCGGGCCGCCATCAGCAAAGCCTCGGTGCGCTCCGCGCCATCGCGCCGGGCGCGGTTGGCAAAGTCCACCAGAAGAATGGCGTTTTTGGTTACCAGCCCCATCAGCATGATCACACCGATCACCGAGAACATGGAGATCGCTGAGCCAAAGGCCATCAGCGACAGCACCACGCCGATCAAGGTGAGCGGCAGCGCGGTCATCAAGGCCAGCGGCTGCACAAAACTTTGGAACTGGCTGGCCAGAATCATGTAAATAAAAATGACCGCCAGTGCCAGTGCTGAGATGGCGTAGGCGAACGACTCGGCCATGTCTTTGGTGGAGCCGCTGAACTGGTAGCTGTAACCCGCAGGCATCGCCAGCCCGTCCATCACTTTGCGGATATCGGCCGACACTTCGCCTGCCGAGCGGCCGCTGACGTTGGCGCTGATGGCCACTTCGCGCTGCAGCGCGCGGCGGTTGATCTGGTTGAAGCCGGTCGCCGCTTCGACCTGTGCCACCTGGCTCAAGCGCACCACGCGGCTGCTGCCGTCGGCGTTGGTTCCAATCGCAAACGGCAGGCGCTCCATGTCCTGCGGCTGCATGCGGGCTTGCGGGTCGAGTTGCACATTCACGTCATAGGTTTGTTCGTCGGGCGCACGCCAGGTGCCCACCGTTTGACCGGCCACCAGAATGCGCAAGCTGTTGCCGATTTGCGCCACCCCCAGGCCCATATCGGCGGCCACGGCGCGCTTGATGCGCACCTCCAGCGTGGGCTTATCCGGCTTGGCGCTGGAGTCCAGGTCCACCAGACCGGGCACCTGGCGCAGCAGCGGCATGGCGGCTTGTGCGATGCGTTCCAGCTCGCGCCCGTCCGGGCCTTGCAGCGAAAACAGGATTTGCTTGCCACCGCCTGCGCCATCGCCCAGGCCCACTTGCGTCACGGTGATGCCCGGCACGCTGCGCAACTGGTCGCGCAATTGCACGGCGATCTCTTCAATGCCGCGCTGGCGTAGTTTGCGGTCCACAAAACGTACATAGGTGCTGCCGTACATCTTGCCTTGCGCGTTACCGGTGTTGATGGTGGTCAGGGTGTAGCGCACCTCGGGAAAGCTGCGGATCAGGGCTTCAACCTGCCGCGCTTTGGCCTCGGTCACTTCCAGCGAAGAACCAACCGGTGTGTAAAAGTTGACCGAGGTTTCTGAAAAATCCGACTTGGGTACGAACTCGGTTCCCAGCAGCGGCACCAGCGCCACGCTGGACGCAAAAATACCAATCGCCAGCAGCACCGTGGCGATTTTGTGCAACAAGGCCCAACGCAAAATGTCCTGGTAACCGCCGGCCAGCGTTTCGGTGGCGCTATCAAACCAGCCTGTCACGCGGCCCAAGGTTTTGCCATACCAACCGACGTTCTGGCCCTTGCCCTGGGCGTCCAGCGACGGGTCGTGCCAAATGCTGGACAGCATGGGGTCGAGCGTGAAGCTCACGAACATCGAGATCAGCACCGCCACCACAATGGTGAGGCCAAATTCGTGGAAAAACTTGCCAATGATTCCGCCCATGAAGCCGATGGGCAGAAACACCGCCACGATGGAAAACGTGGTCGCCAGCACCGCCAGCCCGATTTCCTCGGTGCCGTCCATCGCGGCCTGAAAAGGCGTTTTGCCCATAGCAATGTGGCGCACGATGTTCTCGCGCACCACAATCGCGTCATCAATCAACAGACCCACGCACAGGCTGAGCGCCATCAGCGTGATCATGTTGATGGTGAAGCCCAGCATGTACATGAACAGAAAGCTGCCGACAATGGCAATGGGCAGCGTCAGGCCGGTGATCACCGTGGAGCGCCAGCTGTTGAGGAACAAAAACACAATCAACACGGTGAGCAGCGCGCCTTCAATCAGCGTGCGGCGCACGTTTTCCACCGACACCCGGATCTGCCGCGAGCCATCGGTGATCTGCGTGAGTTGAACCCCGGGTGGTGCTGCTTGCTGCAGTTCATCCAGCGCTTTGCGCAGCCCGTCCACCACCGCAATCGTGTTTTCATCCTGCGCTTTTTGCACCGACACCAGCAAAGTGCGCTGGCCGTTGTACAGAGCCAGACTCTCAGCCGGCTGCGCCCCGTCGCTGATGCGCGCCAACTGACCCAGGCGCACCGGTCCTCCGGGGCGCTGCACCACCGTGATCTGGCCAAAATCTTCCGGGCGCTGCATGCGCCCCTGCACATGCAACACCCGGTCTTGTTCCAAAGAGCGGATGCTGCCCGCCGGCAGATCCTGGTTTTCGTTCTCCACCGCGGCTGCCACCTGCTGGGGTGTCACGCCATATGCCTCAAGGGCTGCGGGCTGCAAGTACAAATTGATCTGTCGCGGTGTACCACCCACGACCGTGGCAGAGCCGACGCCGCGCACGTTTTCCAAGCGGCGCTTCAGAACCTGGTCGGCCCAGCGCGTCATCTCCACCGGGCTGGGAGCGCCGGCTCCCGCGTCGGCGGTGATCGCCATGGACCAAATGGCTTTGGCGGACGGGTCAAACCGCAGCACGCGCGAGTCTTTGACTTCGGGGCGCAGCAGGGGCTTGACCCCGGCGACTTTCTCGCGCACGTCGTCGGCGGCTTTGCGCCCCTCGGACTGCAAGCCGAATTCGATGACGACCACCGACTGACCCTCGTAGCTGCGCGAGGTCAGGTTGCTGATGCCGCCAATCGGGTTCACCGCCTCTTCAATTTTTTTGGTGACCTCGCTCTCCACGATTTCAGGGGATGCGCCGGGGTATTCCGTGATCACCACCACCGTGGGCAGGTCGATGTTCGGGAACTGGTCAATCTGCAGGCGCTGCAAGGAGAACCAGCCCAGCACCACCAGGGCCAGCATGGCCATGGTCGCAAAGACCGGGTTATGCAGGCTGACGCGGGTAAACCACATAGGTCAGGGCGTCGCCGCGCCCAGGCTGACGGCACTGCCGGGCCGCAATGGCCCCACCGTCCCGGCCAGCACCTGCGCACCGGCAGCCAGCCCATCCACCGCCACCAGCAAGGGCGCATCGGTCTTTCCGGCGTCCGCGCTGATGCCGCGCGCACCCAGCGCCACGGTCTGGTGCTGCACTTTTCCGTCCACCAGCAGTTGCACGTAGGGCAGCGGCTTGTCGGTGCGCACCGCGCTCAGCGGAAGCGCCAGCGCGGTGGTGCTGGACACCGCCACCGTACCCTGCGCAAACAGGCCCTGGCGCAGGCCCGCGCCATCGGCCAGCGCCAGGTAGGCGATCACCGAACGGTTGCCCGGCGTGGCGTTGGGGTTGATGCGCACGATCCGCGCAGCAATGGGCTCGGGTCTACCGTCCACAGTCAGGCGCGCGCTTTGCCCGACTTGCAGCTGCAGCGATTCCGCTGCGCCGACCGATGCCTCCAGCTCCAGCTTGGACAAGTCCACAATTTCCACGATGCGCGCATCTACTGCTGCGCGCTCACCCGGTTGCGTGAGGCGCTGGGCAATCTGGCCGCTGATGGGGGCGCGCAGCACGCCGTCATCCAGCGACTTGCGGGCGATGTCCACGGCCGCCTGCGACGCGCGGTACAGCGCTTGCGCACTGGCCAGCGCCGAGGTCGATGACTCCAGCGCGGTCTTGGAGATAAAGCCCTGTTCCACCAGCGCGCGGTTGTTGTCGAAGTTGCGTTGCGCCACGTCAATTTGGGTCTTGCTGGACTCGGCCTGTTGCTGGGCTTGTTGCAGACGCGGACCGGCCTCGCTGTTTTCAATGCGGCCAATCACCTGCCCGGCTTTCACAAAATCGCCTTCGCGCACCTGCAAGCCCTGCACTTCGCCGGCTACCCGCGCTTTGACAAACGCCGCGTTACTGGCTTTGATGGCTCCGGAGACCGGCACGCCCACCGCCAAAGTCTGGGTTTGCAAGGTGAGCACGTCGGCTGCCGACAACAGGGTGGGCGGCGCCACCTTGGCCGATTCGGTTTGGGCCTCGGCCTTCGCGCGCTCTGTCTGGCGTTTGTCCACCACGCGGTACGCCCCGGCTGCCACGGCTAGCGCAACAAGTCCCACCACCAGCCAACCGTAACGCACCCGCATGCTTAACCCGCTTTTCCAAAAATGAGCGGGCAGTTTAGCCGTGCAGGGTGTACGCCGTGTAATGCCCCTGCCCCGGCCGACCGGGGAACTTTCGCGTCTATGCTTGGGTTCGTTTTCACGTTTTTTGTCCTATGCAAACACATTCACATTCCACAATCGCGCTGGGCGCGGGTTGCTTCTGGTGCAGCGAGGCGGTATTCGTCCAGGTCCGCGGCGTACTCGATGTCGAGTCCGGCTACAGCAACGGCCACGTCCAGCAACCCCGCTACGAAGACGTCTGCAGCGGCGCCAGCGGCCACAACGAAGTCATCAAGCTCGTCTTTGACCCCGCGCAGATCAGCCTGCGCGAGATCCTGGAAATCATGTTCCTGATCCACGACCCCACCAGCTTGAACCGCCAGGGCAACGACGTCGGGCCGCAATACCGCAGCGGCATTTACTGTTCCGACGCCGCGCAACTCGCCGAAGTCCAGGCCTTTGTCGACGAGGTCCAGGCCAGAGGTGCCTTCAGCCGCCCCATCGTCACCGAGCTGGCGCTGTTGGACAACTACTGGGCCGCCGAGGATTACCACCAGGACTTCTTTGCGCGCAACCCCAACCAGGGCTACTGCATGGCGGTGGCCGCGCCCAAGGTCGACAAGTTCCGTAAAACCTTTGCGCGCCTGGCCAAGGCCTGAGGGCTAGCCCCGCCGCACACCCATCACGCTGCAGCTTTACCCGGCTTGCCCGGGGGGCTGGGCTGGCAGTGGGCCACCAGCTGCTTGACGATGCCGGTAATCCACTCGCGGTCCGCCTGCGACAAGGTGGACAGCCAGATACCGATGCGGTCCGCTTGCGGTACCGGCGCGACGGTACGGTCGCCAATCAGTTCCATCATGGTTGTGTTCAGCAGCAGCGAAATCGTCTCAATCGTGGTCAACGGGGGCAGGATGTTGCCGGTCTCGTAGCGCGAGACGGTCAGCGTGTCCACGTCCAGCAAATCGGCCAGGCGGCCCTGCGTCAGGCCGGCGGCCTTGCGGCGCGCAGCAATGTTGCGGCCCAGATTCTTGGCCAGTGCGCGGGGTGCTTGTTTTTCCATACCCATCTTTTCAATAGTTCCAACAAGATTCGGTTTGATGGTGCAAAACTTGAGCCGTTTGCTGCGCGAGTGGACTCGCGAGCAGGGCATCGGGCCCGTAGTTCGCAGTCACGCGCCCCGCACATAGGTCAGCATGCGTCCCCGGTAAGGGATTTCGCCCGCCGCCTGCCCCTGAATCAGCGCCTGCTCGTGTACCGAAAAGCCCAGCAGCCGCATATGGCGGTGAAACTGCGGCCGGTTGCTGCGGTTGGGGTCCACCAGCCAGACTTCGGCGCTGGGGCTGGCGTGCGCTTCAATAAACGCGGCCAGGTCGCCGCGCTCGTCACGCTCGTA
>RFRO01000360.1 GCA_009924455.1 Betaproteobacteria bacterium | reverse complement strand
AAACCAAAAAGCCCGACGCTAACAATTGCGCATCGGGCCTTAGAGGGAGTCAAAACCCCGGGGATCAGGCTTCTGATTTGGTCTTGATGACTTTTCGCCCACGATAAAAACCGGTGGGGCTGATGTGGTGACGCAGATGCACTTCGCCCGTGGTGGGCTCGACCGCGATGCCGGGTACGACCAAGGCATTGTGCGAACGGTGCATGCCACGCTTGGAGGGTGACTTCTTGTTTTGCTGGACTGCCATGGTGGGCTCCTGAACGAAAACGCTGCCCGAAGGGCTGCGGGTAATGGTGGGATGCGCGCGGCGCGGAAAGCCTCAGAGTATAGCCGAGGGCGAAGTCCGCCCGTCAGTCGGAAGTAGGCGCCCGCTTCAAACCCGCCAATGCCGCAAATGGATGGGCCTGCTCTTGCGCGGGCGCATCGAAATCCGGATCGGCCGCCGAAAAGCGGGGCGTTTCAGGACAAGACGGGTGCATGGGGACCAGCGGGATGGCCATCAACAGCTCGTCTTCCACCAAATCCCGCAGATTGAACTGGCGTTCAAAAACCAAGACATCTTCTTCCGACTCTTCGTCTTCCACCGCCGCCAGCGCCTCGTTGGCAACAAACCGGAAGTCCCGCTCAAAGGCCAAGTCCAACTCCGCCGGGCGCAGGCAGCGCTGGCACTCCAAGGTCAACCGGCAGCGTCCGCTGAGGTGCAACCAAATCTGTGGATGGCCGGTTGCATCGAAGCGCTCGCTGCCCTTGGCATCAAAGTGGGCGGCCGTATCGACCGGCTCAGCCACCGCTTGAGCCCGCAGTCGAGCCAAATCTGCAAGCGGAACCGTTCCCTGTAGGGCAGCGCCGGAGCGGGCGAATGCCGCCAAAGGCAGCATGAGCGGATCGTAGGTGCTTGACATCAACCCAGTGTAAGAGAATCCAAGCATGACGCACGCTCCTCCCCGCGACCTGGTCCTCGGCTCCACATCGGCTTATCGCCGGGCGCTGCTTGAGCGGCTACGCATACCATTCACAGTGGCCGCCCCCGATGTGGATGAAAGCACGCTGCCGGGCGAAACGCCCC
>RFRO01000359.1 GCA_009924455.1 Betaproteobacteria bacterium | reverse complement strand
CGGCTACCGCAACTGGCTGGGCATTCTGCAAGGCACGCTGACCGAGACTGTCACCAAGGGTGACATCAGTTTCACGCGCGGCCTCAACCCCGACCGCGTTTACAGCGGTGTGGACGGAAAGCCTGTGGTGTTGCACGGCCGGTCTTTGCTGTTCGTGCGCAATGTCGGTCACCTGATGACCAATTCTGCTGTGCGCTACACCGCTGGCGATGGCAGCAGCCATGAAATTCCCGAAGGGATTTTGGACGCCGTGGTAAGCACCACGATTGCCCTGCATGATTTGCAGCGCACCAAAAAAGACGCGGCCAAAGGCCTGGTGCGCAACTCGCGCAAAGGATCGGTCTACATCGTCAAACCCAAGATGCACGGCCCCGCCGAAGTGGCTTTTGCCGATACCTTGTTCAGCCGGGTCGAAGCGCTGCTTGGGCTGCCTGCGAGCACCGTCAAGCTGGGCATCATGGACGAGGAGCGCCGCACCAGCGTCAACTTGCAGGCCTGTATTGCGGCTGCGCGCAGCCGGGTCGCGTTTATCAATACCGGCTTCTTGGACCGTACCGGGGATGAAATCCACAGCGTGATGCGCGCAGGTGCGGTGGTGCGCAAGGCCGACATGAAATCCAGCGCTTGGATTGCGGCTTACGAGCGGAACAATGTTTTGGTTGGTCTGGCCTGCGGCTTGCGCGGACGCGCCCAGATCGGCAAGGGCATGTGGGCCATGCCCGACCTGATGGCCTCCATGATGAGCCAGAAAATCGCCCACCCCCGCGCCGGAGCCAATACCGCCTGGGTGCCCAGTCCCACCGCTGCGACGCTGCATGCGCTGCACTACCACGAGGTTTTGGTCAGCGACGTGCAAAAGCAGATGGAAGCGATTGACCTGAAGGCTGAACGCGCTGCGTTGTTGGACGGGCTGCTGACGATCCCAGTGTCGCCGCACCGGAATTGGAATGCCAAAGAAATTCAGCAGGAGCTGGACAACAACGCCCAAGGTATTTTGGGTTACGTGGTGCGCTGGGTGGACCAGGGCGTGGGCTGCTCCAAGGTGCCCGACATCCACAACGTGGGC
>RFRO01000358.1 GCA_009924455.1 Betaproteobacteria bacterium | reverse complement strand
CGCCGGTGCGGCGCCAGCAAGCGGTCCACCAGGGTTTGCAAGCGGTCGGCTTCGTGGATGATGACTTGCGTGTACTCCAGCAGCTCGGTGGAGCCGATTTCCAGCTCTAAAAGCTGGGCAGCGCCCCGGATACCGCCCAAAGGATTCTTGATTTCGTGCGCCAGATTGCGAATAAGCTCCTTATTGGTGCGTGCTTGCTCAGCCAGACGTTCCTCGCGGTCCTGCCGCACCTGCTGTTCCTGGGGCACCATTTCAATGATCACTTCGGTGCTGTCTACGCACAGGGTGACGATCACATGCACCAACATGGCCTCCTGCCCGCTGCGCCGCAACGCAGCGTCGTAGCGCAGCGCGGAAAAGGCGTTTTCATGCACGCCCCGCAAAGCAGCCAGCAGGGGTTGGGGATCCGAAAAGTAATCGGCCAGCGTGCTCCCCACAATCGCGCGGCGGGACACGCCCACGGCGTCTTCAAAGACCGCGTTACTGAAAACTACTTTGCCCTGCGCATCCACCACGCCGACCAGACTGGCCAAAAGGTCAAAGGCCTGAAAGCGGGATTCGGTGCTGCGTTCGTCCATCGGGCAGTTCAGGGCTGGGCCGCAACACCCATGCGCGCCAGTTCGCGCCGGATGCCAGTCAGATCAGCCTCGGTGCAGATGATGCTGGACTTGAGTGCAGCGACGCGGTCCAGATACTTCTGCGGGTTGTTGCGTTCAGTGCCCAAGCGCTCGGGTTCGCCGTGGTTGTATTCAGCTTGCAATTCCTGCAAACGGGTCCTGGCTTTGCGCCATTCGGCCTCCAGAATTTGGCGTGACTCCGCGTCTTTTTGGCGCTGTTCAGGTCCACTGACCCGGGCCACAGATTTGTTGCTGCCCGATCGGCTGCCGGTGCTGGGTCCTTGCACCGGTTTGGCCGGAGCCAGTGGCGACTGCACCACGCTGATGCGGTCAACCGGAACGGGCTCGCAGCCGGCTTCGCTGGTTTTATCGAGGTTGGTATACAGGTTGCCGCAGCGGAAGATCCGCTCCTGCGATGCACAAGCGGACTGGGCGACGCCCGCAACAACAAAAAAC
>RFRO01000357.1 GCA_009924455.1 Betaproteobacteria bacterium | reverse complement strand
TACAACCTGAGTTTGTTTGGCGCGATGACTGAACACCTCGGCCCTGCTGCAACCGAGATATGGCTCAAAGGCATGGTCGACAACATGGCCCGCGCACCCAAGGGTGGGGACACAGACCAAATCAAAGCGGTGGCCAGCGGTGAGTGCGGCATTGCAGTGACCAACACCTACTACATGGCACGCCTTATGCGCTCGAACAACCCTGCCGATAAAGCGGTAGCCGAGCGCGTGGGCGTGGTGTTTCCCAACCAACACAGCAGCGGCACGCACGTGAACGTCGCGGGTGGGGCGGTGGCGCGCTATGCGAAAAACCAGGCGAATGCCATGAAGTTTTTGGAATACCTGGTCGGCCCCGACGCGCAAAACCACTTCGCCAACGGGAACAATGAATGGCCCGTGGTTAAAGGGCTAAAGCTGGACAACCCCGCGCTTCAAGCGATGACCGGTGGCAATTTCAAAAGTGAAATGGTACCTATCAGTGCCGTGGGTATGAACCAAATCCGGGTGCAGCAGATGTTGGATCGTGTGGGATTCAAATGAGCCGAATCGCATAGGGTCTCTGAGATCGGTTGGCTGTTGCCTGCTTGCTGCCGACGTCCCCTCCAATAAGGGTTCGTATTTCGGACAGGCCATACATCGCTGCGCCAAGCCCCGAAAATAGCGGTCTTCACGCAGTCACCTTGATGAGCGAGCCTACCCAATCCTCCACCACGCCGCCTGCTGCGGATGCAGCACAACGCCGCTTGGTCCAGGTGCTGTTTGTCGGCGTCTTTATGGCGGCATTGGACTCTGCCATCGTGGGGCCGGTCCTGCCGGCATTGCGTGCGGCCTTTGGCATCGACAACCGAACCGCCGGGCTGCTGTCTACCGTTTTTGCGCTGAGTTCGATGTGCAGCACGGCGCTGATGGCCTACTTCAGTGACCGCCATGGCCGCCGTCCGGTGTATCTGGTCAGCGTGGCACTGTTCGCCATCGGCTCGCTGTGCATCGCTGCTGCACCCAGCTTTGATTTCCTGCTGCTCAGCCGCGCAATCCAGGGCATAGGCGCAGGAGGCATTGCGCCGGTGGCCAGTGCGGT
>RFRO01000356.1 GCA_009924455.1 Betaproteobacteria bacterium | reverse complement strand
AATCCTGGGCTTGCTGAGCTGGCTGGCGGCCTTTGTCCTGGCGCAGTGGTATGGCGAAGCCCTGGGGGGCTCGCTGCCGATGGCGGGGGCGCCCGAGCTGCTGCGTGTTTCGGTCGGGTTTGTTCTGGTTTTTGTGCTCGCTGTGCTGGCCGGCTCCCTGTTGGCCTTTGTGATCAAGAGCGCCCTGTCCGCAGCGGGCATGGGGCCTGCGGACCGGGCCTTGGGCGCTATCTTCGGGGTCGGGCGCGGCGTGTTGGTGCTGGTGGTGTTCAGCGTGGTGGTGGCCCTGACGCCTTGGCGTGACGATCCGTCCTGGGCCGGGTCCCGCACGGCGGCCGTTTCGCAGACACTGTTGCGCGGCCTGATGCCCTGGCTGTCCCCCGGTTTTTCCAAGTTCCTTCCCGAATCCCTTCGGGAGGCTGAGATACAGAAATAGCGAGTTGCCAAGATGTGCGGAATCGTCGGCGTTGTCAGCAACGCACCCGTGAACCAGCTGATTTATGACGCGCTCCTGCTTTTGCAGCACCGGGGCCAGGACGCTGCGGGCATCGTCACGCAGCAACACGACAAGTTTTTCATGCACAAAGCCAAGGGCATGGTCAAAGACGTGTTCCGCACCCGCAATATGCGCGCGCTGCCGGGCAACTGCGGTCTTGGGCAGGTCCGCTATCCGACGGCAGGCAATGCCTTTAGCGAAGAAGAGGCGCAGCCCTTTTATGTGAACGCGCCGTTTGGCATTGTGCTGGTGCACAACGGCAACTTGACCAATGCCCATGCGCTCAAGCACGAGCTGGCCAGCCTGGACCACCGCCACATCAACACCGAGAGTGACTCCGAAGTGCTGCTCAACGTACTGGCGCATGAGCTGGAGCACACCACGCGCGGGCAGACACTGCGGGTAGAAGACGTCTTTACGGCGGTGCGCAAAGTGCACCGGCGTGTGCGTGGCTCGTACGCGGTGATTGCGCTGATTGCCGGACAAGGTGTGTTGGCGTTCAGGGACCCTTTCGGAATCCGCCCTTTGTGCATGGGCAGCGGCCCGGGCACGGTCATGCTCGCCAGTGAATCGGTGGTGCTTG
>RFRO01000355.1 GCA_009924455.1 Betaproteobacteria bacterium | reverse complement strand
TGATGCCGTGACCCCCCGGGTCGGGGTCGGACGAGACGATGAGGTCTTCCACGGTGATCTGCGCGTCCTGGCCGTCGGCCTGCAAGACGAGACCTTTGCGTAACTCGGCTAAGACCTGGGCCCTGCGCGCGTGAATGACGCTGGCTTGCAGCCCGCCATGCTGCGGTCCTGTGGCATCAGGAGCCAGCGCGGGAATGGCGTCCACTGGAATAGCCAGCATCACCAGCGCCGAGCGATCCTGCAAGGTAACCGCGCCGTAGCCTGCCGACATCAAATGCGCATGCAGCGGGTTGAGTGCGCTGCCCAGCAGTAGAAGCAAGCCCGCCCGCATCAAGTTCCAGCCGCATAAGGGCATGCATCGTGTGGCTTTCATCCGCGCATTTTCGCCGCGCCCCGCGCGGCCAGTAGGATGCAGCGCTCAACCAGCAGAGGAATCAAAAATTGCACACGCCCACCACCAGCCGGCCACAAGGCCTTTTCTCATTTGTTGCGGCGCTGGCTTTGGCCTGCGCAACCCTAGGGACTCCTGCCATGGCCACTGAAGAACCGAAGTTCACCGCGCACCTCACAGAGGGCGCATTTGAGTTGCGCCAGTACGCGCCATTTTTGATTGCCGAAACGGCGGTCGCGGGTGATATGGACGCGGCATCCAGCCAGGGCTTTCGCGCTATTGCCGACTTTATTTTTGGCAACAACCAGGCCCCCGGCCAAAGCGGCTCCGCCAAGATCGCCATGACTGCGCCGGTGACCGTGGAGCCCCGCGCGGCGGACACGCCCATGCGCGAAGCGCAAGACTGGCGCGTGCAGTTTGTGATGCCTTCGCAGTACACGCTGCAAACCATTCCCAAGCCCAAGAACCCAGCGGTCACGCTGCGCGAAGTGCCCGCCAAGTGGTACGCCGTGGTGCGCTACCCCGGCATCAACACGCAGTCCAAGGTGGAGGACAAAACCGCCGAGCTGCTGGCCTGGATCAAGGCCAAAGGCTGGACCCCCGTCGCCGCCCCGCAACTGGCCCGCTACGACCCGCCGTGGACGCTGCCGTTTTGGCGGCGGAGTGAGATTTTGGTGGAGGTTAGTCCA
>RFRO01000354.1 GCA_009924455.1 Betaproteobacteria bacterium | reverse complement strand
TCCCGCATCAAGGGTGGGCGTCTCGCCCAGGCCTGCGCTCCAGCGCGGGTACTGACCTTGGCTATCAGCGACGTTCCCGGTGACGATCCGTCTGTGATCGGCAGCGGCCCCACGGTTGCCGATGCCACGACCTGCGCCGACGCGCTGGCGATCCTGCGGCGCTATGGCATCGCGGTGCCGCCCGGTATCCAAACGGCGCTGGAAACAGGCGCGCTGGAGACGCCCAAGCCGGGTGATGCGGCGCTGGCGCGCGCGCAGGTGGAAGTCATCGCCGCCCCGCAGCGTTCGCTGGACGCCGCAGCGGCGCTGGCGCGCAGCTATGGTTTGGCTGCGTATGTGTTGAGCGATGCCATGGAAGGCGAATCGCGTGAGGTCGCCAAAGTCCATGCCGCTTTGGCACGGGCGGTTGCGCAGGGACGCGGCCCGTTCCCCAAGCCCTGCGTTGTGCTCAGCGGTGGCGAGACCACAGTGACCATCCGCCCGCGCGCACCGGGTGCTGCCCGCGGGCGCGGTGGGCGGGCCGGGGAGTTCTGCATGGGTCTGGCGCAGGCACTGCAAGGCGTGCCCGGCGTGTGGGCTTTGGCAGCGGACACCGATGGCATTGACGGCGTCGAAGACAACGCAGGCGCCTGTGTCAGCCCGGACACGCTGCAACGCGCCCAGGCTGCGGGACTTAAGCTCGCGGACCACCTGGATCGCAATGATGCGTATGGGTTTTTCCATGCGCTCGATGACCTGGTGGTGACCGGCCCGACCCACACCAATGTCAACGACTTCAGGGCTATCTGGATTGCCTGAACGCCCGCGCAGGGCGGGCGGCGGATAATCGGCGGCTTTGCCCCCACTTCTGGAGTCCTGTTTGACCGTTTCTCTTGCACCGCCTGACACATTGGTTGCCGATTTCCGCCTTGCCATGCGCCGTCTGGCCGCCACGGTTACTTTGGTGACCACCAGCGATGCCGATGGGAAGCGCTATGGCATGCTGGCGACCTCGGTGACCTCGGTCACCATGGAGCCACCCATGCTTCTGGTGTGCGTCAGCCGCAGTGCGCATGTGCACCCCGCCCTGATGGCCCGCAA
>RFRO01000353.1 GCA_009924455.1 Betaproteobacteria bacterium | reverse complement strand
GCAGGAAGTAGGGCACCAGCGACGCGGCACCGGCGTAGTCCTTCGCCACGCGCTGGCCCAGGAACAGCATGACGATGTTCAGCGTGGCCAGGCGCGCGCCCCACAGGGCCAGCGTGCTGGTGTTGTGCACGACCAGATGCAGCACGCCAGCCGCCGACAGCGCGCCAGCGGCCATCTCGGTGACCGTGATCGTGAGCAGCATCGGCATCACCATGCCGCGCAGTGGAGTCTTGGCAAAGTGCCCGGTCAGCCACTGCAGATTGCCGCGGAAGTCGAACACCTTGTCCAGGCCCGACTGCAGGAACAGGATCGCCAGCATGGCCGTGGCCGCGCATCGCGCGAAGGGCAGGGGTTGCAGCAGTTCGGTCAGCATGCTTGAGGGGTCGGATGCGGTCATGGTTGCGGGTGCTATCAGAAACAGGGCCATTCGTCAGGCACCACGGTGGCGCAAGGGCGTCCGGCGTCATGGCGCGTCTGCATCGCCACCAATCATGCAACCCCATGCAGGCGCAGCCACATCCGCATCAATCGCGGTCCAGCCACAGCCGCTGATAGGCGCCATCCGGGTCGTACATCTCGGCCTGGCGCGCGATGTTGAAGCGCCGATTCTCGCGTGGATCGTTGCCGACACCGGCCACGTACGCCCAGTTGCCCCAGTTGGAATACACGTCGTAATCCACCAGCATGGCCTCGAACGCGGCGGCCCCCAGGCGCCAGTCCATGCCGAGATCGTGCACGAAATGACTGGCTACGTTCTGCCTTCCACGGTTGCTCATGAATCCGGTCAGTCGCAGTTCGCGCATGTTGGCATCGATGAATCGATTGCCTGTCGTGCCGTTCAACCAGTGCTGGAAGGTGACGATGTCGCGTCCCCGGGGTGGGGGCACGCCACGATCGGAAATGCCGTTCAGCGAGAACATGGCGGCACCGAACTTCTCCATGACCAGACGGAAGTAGTCGCGCCAGAGCAGTTCAAAGATCATCCAGTAGGTGCTGTCGTTGGCGATGCGCTGCTGCTCGTAACGTCGCACCTCATGAAACACCTGACGGGCGGAGATGCATCCGGTTGCCAGCCACGCG
>RFRO01000352.1 GCA_009924455.1 Betaproteobacteria bacterium | reverse complement strand
AGTTCTGCAATCCGAGTTACTGCGGTCTATGGATGTGAATCTGCGAAAACTGCGCTAAACCCTTGATTCATAAGGCCGTCATCTTTGCCCACAGATTCTGTGGATAACTTTGTTGATAGTCGCGCCCAGAGGAGCCATGCCCTAGGCGCAACAGGGCAATCATTAGCCTGCTGAAAAAATAGACAAAATAATAAACCTATATTTATCAATGACTTACACACCTGCCCGCACCCAAGTGGGGGGGCTTAGGGATGCGGCATAAAGGCAAAATGCATACACGAAATTTGTGCATAAGTCGCAACTATCAGGGCAACAATATTTGCAATTTGACATAAAAAAGAGGCGCAGCAGGCGCGTAAAGCGCAGACGGGGGCGGCGATTTCATGTAGGCGATATCCCAGCACAGGCGCAAATCGGTGGGCACGGCACCAGCCTTCGGCACCCGCGCCCTGGGCGCGGAAAGCCAGCCGCAAGCCCCCGCTATACCGGCGCGTATAAGATAACAATATATGCCCCTTTGCGCCCTGGAGATCGTGCACGCCGCCGAACAACCGGCCAGTCTGCGCTTGCAGCCCGCAGGCAGCATGACGGAGACGGGGGAAACCAGCGGCGGGATCTGCGATGGAGAGGGCGCGTCGTCCGCTTGGACCGAGTTGGCTCTGGAAGCCCAGGACACGCAGCAAATGGCCCGCGCTCTGGAGTCCGTTTGCCAGAAAAGCGCGTACTGGGATGCGACAGGCTCCTCGGTACATGGGCCCCGATGGCTTCACGCAGTCCTGCGCCTGCCACTCCCTTTGCTGGAGCAAGGTCTGCACTTGGTGGATACCCCGGGCCTGAACGCACCTGGCCGCGGGGCCGAGCACGCACTGAACCTGCTGCCGAGCTGGGACGTTATCGTGCTGGTGCTTTCGGCCGATATCGGCCTGACGGCCTCCGAGCTGGCCCTGTGGCAGGATCACCTCATCGGCCATGCAAACACGGGACGTGCGTTGCGTGTGGTGTTGAACAAGGCGGATGTGCTCTGGGATCCATTGGGTGACGCAGCCGCGGTGCAGCAGCAGATGCACCAGCAACGCTTGG
>RFRO01000351.1 GCA_009924455.1 Betaproteobacteria bacterium | reverse complement strand
TGCAGCCAGTCCAAGAATGCATCCAATTTCGCGCGGTGGGCTGCGTCGCTTTGCGGGTAGGCCTGCCACACAAAGGGTTTGCCGGCCCAGATGGCCTGCACCAGCGAGTCCTCGCCGCGCACCATATTCAGGTCGCAGCGGCCTAACAAGGCGTCGAATTGCGGCTGACTCAAGGCGGGCAGGTATTCCACCTGCAAAGTGCCGGGCAGCCTGAAGTCACCGCGCGCAAGCAAATCGCGCATGGCCTGGGTCGCGCGTCCGTGGGCCACCAGCAGGCGGGTGGGGCGGCCATCGTGCGCCAGACTGGTTAGCAGCGCCGGCAGCGCTTCGGGCTCGTAGCAAAACAGGCTGACCTGTCGCTCCCCTTGGGCCGATGCCGCAATGGGATCGACGCGACCGATGGCGGCGTCCGCCACCGCATTGCGGATCAGGCCGCCGCTGCCTGCAGTAAACCCGGGGTAGAAAAAATACTTGGTCCAGCCCTGCGCCGGGCCGGATAGCACGGGCGAGGGCAGACCGTGGTTGCGTTCTACATAAGCCTCCGCGCTGAGGTATTCCAGATTGACCCACACCGGTTGCGCCAGACCGGCTTGATCGCCCAAGCGCTGCGCGAAATGGGCCACAAAGGCAGATGGAATGTCGCAGCCAAAACCTTCGATCCACACATCTGCGCAAGGCAAAGTGCTGCATACCGACGCGTGTTCGGCGTCTGTCCACGGCATGACCCGCACGCCTGGCCATTCGCCCGCCAGAGCGCCCGGAGCCATCGCATCGGCGGCGGCACCGACCGTCTCACGGCTGCCCGGCTTCACGATCACCAGGTTGTGGGGCATGAAGTCGTCGTTCTCGACAACAAGCACAGTTCTCTTGTACTCACCTTTTTGATTCATACGGGCAAGGGTAGTCATTAATCGGTCAATTGGCAGGAGACCCCTATTTACTATTGGCAGGTATCCCCTAATTTGGAATCACTGCTCACATAATAAGAAAACCCTCGATTGCGCAGAGTTTTGCAGATGCCCTTTTCCCTCCGGCCGATTATGAGTACGGTCCGCCACTTCCTTGGATTCGTAGAAACTGG
>RFRO01000036.1 GCA_009924455.1 Betaproteobacteria bacterium | reverse complement strand
AACCTCAGCGCGCAGGCGCTGCATGGCAAGCTGGGGGAATCCGAAACGTCTGAGGAGAAGGCCGGCGCGCTATTTGTGGCCGCCTTGCGCGAGACCTTCGAAGAAGCCGGGGCGCTGTTGAGCGAAACGCCGCCGGTGCGGGACACGGAGGGTGGTCCGCAGGACTTTCACGCCCTGCTGGCCACGCAGGACTTGCGGCTGGATGTGCAGGCGCTGCACCCCTGGGTGCGCTGGATCACGCCACGCATGCCATCGGTCACCAACCGGCGCTTTGACACGCGGTTTTTTATGGCGGCGATGCCAGCGCACCAAACCGCCATGCATGACAACGTGGAAACCACCGCCAGCGCCTGGCTGCAGCCGCGTGAAGCGCTGGAACAGTATTGGAACCAGACCATGCAAATGGCGCCACCCCAAATCATGAGTCTGGCGTACCTTGCGCGCCACGAGAATGTGGCCAGCGCGCTGGCGGACGTCCGTGGTCGCGCACCGGTCAGCATCTTGCCGGAGTCGCACGACCAGGAGGGGCAGCGGGTCATCTGCTACCCCGGCGACCCGCGCCACAGCGTGTCAACGCGCGCCCTGCCCGGCCCAACTCGCCTGGTCTGGCGCAACCAGCGCTTTGAACCCGACGGGGGTTTGAGCGCTTTGTGGGCCGATTAAGGCGCGACGCGGCTCCAAGACTGTGACAATGGTGTTGCAAGTTTGGATAGCGAATGTAAATACAGGCCATTAAAGCTGCCAATGGTCCGGGGAACAGAATCGGTTTAAGCTGCAAGGGTCTCCGGCGGCGCCCGCCACCTGAGCACTCAACGATTTTTCAACCCCCTAGGAGATATTCCCATGGCAGCACTCAAAGGCTCGCGCACGGAACAATGCCTGAAAGACGCCTTCGCAGGCGAATCACAGGCCAACCGTCGTTATTTGTATTTCGCGAACAAGGCCGACGTAGAAGGCCAAAACGACGTGGCAGCGCTGTTCCGCTCCACCGCCGAAGGCGAAACCGGCCATGCGCACGGTCACCTGGAGTTCCTGGAGCAATCCGGCGACCCCGCAACCGGTCTGCCCATCGGCACCAGCCGCCAGAACCTGGCATCGGCTGTCGCCGGCGAAACCCACGAGTACACCGACATGTACCCCGGCATGGCCAAGACCGCCCGCGAGGAAGGTTTTGACGAAATCGCCGACTGGTTCGAAACCCTGGCCAAGGCTGAGCGTTCACACGCCAACCGCTACGCCAAGGCCCTGGCCGAACTGGTGGATTGATCACCCGGTAAGACCCTATTGCTGCACCCACAAGGTGCAGCGGTAACCCAAGCGGCTTGTTTTGCAAGCCGTTTTAGTTACCGCAACACGTATTCCCGTATTCGCCCTCCCCAAGGAGCACCTATGGCCACCGAAGGCAATCTGCAAGCCCCCACACGCCACCCGCTGGATTGGCAAAACACCGACTTCTACAACGAAGAGAAGTGCCTGCACGAGATGGAGCGCATTTTTGACATCTGCCACGGGTGCCGCCGCTGCGTGAGCCTGTGTGGCTCGTTCGGCCATCAAGTTCAAAAAGGGCGAAGTGGGTATGGCCGAGCAGATGCTGGCCTCCACCGATGTGCACGGCTCGCTGGCCGGCATTCCCGTCGTGGTGCAAACGGTCAACGCCATCAACAAAAGTAAATTGGGACGCGACGTGCTGGAAACCGTGGCCGGTGTGGATAAAGATGCGTGGCTGCCGGAACTGGCGACCAAAAAATTCCGCTCCAGTGCCAAAAAGGCCAAGGCTACGGCCGTAGTGAACGGGGAAAAGACACCCGGTAAGGTGGCAATTTATTCCACCTGCTACATCAACTACAACGAACCGGGCATCGGCCACGACCTGCTGAAAATTCTGGACCACAACGCGATTCCCTATGTGCTGGTGAACAAGGAACAGTGCTGCGGCATGCCCAAGCTGGAGTTGGGCGATCTCGACGCGGTGGGCGCCGCCAAAGAAGCCAACATCCCGGTGCTGGCCCAATACGCCAAAGAGGGCTACGCGATTCTGTCCGCCGTGCCCAGCTGCTCGTTGATGTTCAAGCAGGAAATCCCGCTGATGTTTCCCGACTGCGCCGACACGCAGCTTGTCAAAACCCATATGTGGGACCCGTTTGAGTACCTGATGGCGCGCAAACGCGACGGCTTGCTCAAGACCGAATTCCCGCAGGCCCTGGGCAACGTGAGCTACCAAATTCCCTGCCACGGCCGGGTGCAGAACATCGGCAAGAAAACCGAGGAAATGCTCAAGATGATTCCGGGTACCGAGATCAACAGCATCGAACGCTGCTCGGGCCACGCCGGAACCTACGGCGTGAAAAAGACCTCGCACGCTTACTCCATGAAAATCGGCAAGCCGGTCTTCAAGGCCATGGCGACGATGAAGGACGGCAGCAAACCGGACTACATCAGTTCCGACTGCCCGCTGGGCGGCCACCATATTGCCCAGGGCTTTGAAGTCAACGGCCTGGGCGCACCGGAACTGAACCACCCCCTCACTTTGGTGCGCAAGGCCTACGGCCTGAAGTGACGCAGCACCCGACTTCTTAAGGACCCACCATGCAACTTACCGGACAGATCACCCCAGACAGCCTGATGTCGCTGGAGGCTTACACCAAGTGGCGCAAGCTGCACAAGCCCGAGGTGATCGCCCACCGCAAACTGCGCAGCGTGCATTTGGGCGAGAACGTGCATGTGCAATTCGAGAGCGAAACCACGATCCGCTACCAAATCCAGGAAATGCTACGGATTGAAAAAGTATTCGAGGAAGAAGGTATCCAACAGGAGATCGATGCCTACGTCCCGCTGATGCCGGATGGGAGCAACTGGAAAGGCACGATGATGTTGGAGTACACCGACATCAACGAGCGCAAGCGCGAACTGGCGCGCCTGATCGGGATTGAAGACCGGATGTTCGTCGAAGTGGAGGGCCACCCCCGCGTCTATGCCATCGCCGACGAAGACCTGGACCGCGAAAACGACGAGAAAACCTCAGCCGTGCACTTTGTCCGTTTTGAGTTCAATGCTGCGACGAAGGCGGCTATTCAAGCGGGTGCCGCCGTGAAAATCGGGTGCGACCACACCAACTATCCGGCGCATATGGAAATCCCCGCCGACACGCTGGCCTCGCTGGCGGGGGATTTGAGGGGCTGAAAGGCGGTATCAGTCTTCGACGAAGACGTCTTCGCGTTTTTTGCTCACCGAGGGTAGCAACACCGCTACCAGCAGCAAGGCGGCAGCCAGTAAGAGGCCGGCCGACAATGGGCGGGTAACCAAAACCGACCAGTCACCCCGCGAGAGCAACAGCGCGCGGCGCAGGTATTCCTCCATCATCGGCCCCAGGATAAAGCCCAGCAACAGGGGTGCGGGCTCGGTACCCAACTTGATAAACAGATAACCAATAAAGCCAAACAGGCCCACCATCCAGATATCGAAGGTGGTGTTATTCGTGGAGAAAACCCCGATGGCGCAGAACAGCACGATCGAGGGGAACAGCCAGCGGTAGGGAACGGTCAAGAGCTTGATCCAGATGCCGATCAAGGGCAGGTTCAAAACCACCAGCATGGCGTTGCCGATCCACATCGAAGCAATCAGGCCCCAGAACAACTCCGGGTTGCCGGTCATTACCTGCGGGCCGGGTTGGATGTTGTGAATGGTCATGGCACCGACCATCAGCGCCATCACCGCATTGGGCGGGATGCCCAAAGTCAGCAAGGGAATGAAGGAGGTTTGGGCACCGGCATTGTTGGCCGACTCCGGCGCGGCGACGCCCCGGATATTGCCCTTGCCGAAAGGTACTTCATGGGGGGCCAGCTTGGTTTTCTTTTCTAGCGTGTACGCCGCAAAAGCCGCCATCACCGCGCCGCCTCCGGGCAGAATGCCCAACAAGGAGCCCAACGCGGTTCCCCGAAGCACTGCGGGAACCATGTCTTTAAAGTCCTGCTTGGTCGGCATCAGGCCCGATACCGAAGCGGTGAACACTTCGCGTTCACTTTCGTGCTTAGACAGGTTGCTGATGATTTCGCCGTATCCGAATACACCCATCGCAATCACGATGAATCCAATGCCATCGGTCAGCTCGATCACGCCCATGCTGAAACGTGCCATGCCGGAATTCACGTCGGTTCCCACCATACCTAGCAGCAGGCCCAGCACAATCATCGCAATCGCTTTTAGCAGCGATCCGGACGCCAAAACCACCGCGCCCACCAAGCCGAGAATCATCAGAGAAAAGTATTCGGCCGGGCCGAACTTGAAGGCCAGCTCGGTGAGCGGCGCAGCAAAGGCCGCCAAGATGAGCGTTCCCACACATCCAGCAAAAAACGAACCCAGGCCGGCCGCAGCCAGCGCCGGTCCCGCACGGCCATTGCGGGCCATCTGGTAGCCGTCAATCACGGTCACGACCGAGGACGACTCACCAGGCAGGTTGACCAAAATGGCGGTGGTGGACCCGCCGTACTGAGCGCCGTAGTAAATGCCAGCCAGCATGATCAGAGCAGCCACGGGCGGGAGCGCGTAGGTGGCGGGCAACAGCATGGCAATCGTTGCCAGCGGCCCGATGCCGGGCAAAACCCCGATCAGCGTGCCCAGCAGGCAGCCGATGAAGGCGTACATGAGATTGGAGAGGGTGAAGGCAACGCCAAAACCCATGGCCAGATTGTTGAGCAAGTCCATGGTTTTTCCTTATAGGCCCAAAAACGCAGGCCACACCGGGAACTGCAAATTCAGCAATTTGTTGAACGCGCCGTAACTGAACACGCTCAAGACGACGCTCAAGACCAAGGCCTCCTTGGCGTTGAACTCATCGCTGGCCAGGCTGGCGACAAAGGTCAAAATGAAAATACCGAGAATCAGGCCCAGCGGGGGCAGCCCGATACTGGGCAGGCCGCCCAGACACGCACCGAAGGCCAGGTTGGCCGCGATGATGAATACCAGCGGACGCCAGGCAAAGCGGCCCACCGGGTCGCCATCCTCCGGCCCGGAGGCAAAAGACCGCGCAGCGATCAACACACCCAAACCGGCCAGCAAGATGCCCAGCACCATCGGGAAATAGCCGGGCCCCATGCGCGCGCCCGTACCGATGGTGTACGTACTCGACACGCCGGCAAATGCGGCTCCAACCGCCATGAACATCAGACCGGAGAAAAAATCTTTTTGGCTCTTGATTCGCACAGATACCCCTCATAAGAACAACCGGCCGATTTTGCACAAGCATTTTCGTGCGCCTATGTGGGTAAACCCGCGTTTACACGGGCTGGTGTAGCTATTTCCCCAACTGTTGGAGGCCACGGACCCACTTGGCCGCCGGCAAACCCCACAAACGTTGGACCGCGTCCGCCCGCTCCAGCATCAGGGCGCGGCCCGGGTTCAGCGGCGTACGCTGCGCCAGAACCACGGTGTTGCCCTCGCGGGTGGGCTTGAAGGCCCACAGCGCATCTGTGCCGAACGCAGCGGCCATCTTGGCTACGCTCTGGTCAAAACTGGACGAGCGACCAAACAAATTAACCGCCATGCAGCCGTCGGGCGTCAGCAGATTGCGGCAGTCCGCGTAAAACTCCGGGCTGTCGAGCACCGGCGCGGCGGCCTCGTCGTCGTACAGATCCACCTGCAAGGCATCGACCGCGCCCAGCCACTGCGGCTGGCGGATTTCCAGTGACGCGTCGGCCAATACCACCCGCATGCGGCCGTTATCGGTGGGTAATTTGAACCATCCCCGGCAAGCCTGCAGCACCTGCGGGTTGTGCTCGATGGCGGTGGTCTGCATGCCGACGGACTGGCTGCAGAACTTGGTGAGCGAGCCCGCACCCAGCCCGAGCTGCATAGCCTTGCGGCGGGGAACGCCAGCGGGGTCCATGAACAGCATCCAGGCCATCATGCGCTGTATGTATTCGTGTACCAGCCGCAGCGGGTCATCGAGGTACATCGAGCCTTGCACCCAGATACTGCCCAAATGCAGGTGCCGGATACTGCCCTCTTCCGAGAAATTGACTTCGGGTAACTCGTTATCCGGCAGGGTGGTTTTTCGCATGCGCCGCTTATACCAGCGCCAGGCGGGGCAAGGCCGCGCACGCATTGGCGTAGGTGGCGGCTTGTAGCGCCACCAGGTCGGTGCCCCGCAACGCTGCCAGCCGCGCGGCGATGCGTGGCAGCTCCGCCGGGCTGTTGCGGCCCTGCGTCTGACCGCCTGCACGCGACGCCTCATCGACGTACAGCCAATGCGGCGGGATGTCGGGTGAATCGGTCTCCAAGACCAGCGCCTCCAAAGGCAACGCGCAGGCCAGCCGGCGCAGCTGCAGAGCGCGCTCGTAGGTCAACGCACCGCCGAATCCCAGCTTCAAGCCCATGCTGATAAAAGCCAGAGCCTGCGCCTGGCTGCCATTGAATGCGTGGGCAATCCCGCTCCAGCGGTGTCCGCCCTGCCCCAGCGCCCGCAGGTATTTGAGCAGCCGGTCGGCGCTGCGCCGCACATGCAAGACCACGGGCAGGCCGTGGGCGCGGGCCAGCCGCAGCTGCGCGGCATAAAAAAACTCCTGCCGCTCCCGCATGGCGGGCTCGCACAGCGCGGGCACAAAGTAGTCCAGCCCTATTTCGCCGACGGCTACCAGCCGCGGGTCATCGCGGTGTTGCGCAAGCTCGGCGTCCAATGCCGCCAAATCGGATTCCTGCGCCTGCGGCACAAACAGGGGGTGAATACCCAGGCAGTAGCTGTCGCCCTGCGCATGGGCCAGTTCGCGTACCGCAGCCCAGTTGGCGCGCTCCACCGCAGGAATCACGCAGTGGCCAACGCCCACCGCCCGTGCGGCCTGTCGCACCGCGCTGCGGTCCCGGTCAAATTCGGCAGCGTCCAGGTGGGCGTGGGTGTCAATCCACATCGCGCAAAACACCCCGTTCCAAGCGCAGCTGGCGGCTGCACTTGGCGGCCAAGCTGGCGTCGTGGGTGACCAGCACAAAGGCAGTGCCCTGGTCGCGGGCGAGTTGCAGCATCAGGTCGAACACGCCGTCGGCGGTGCTGCGGTCCAGGTTACCGGTGGGCTCATCGGCCAGTACACAGTCCGGGCGGGTCACCAGGGCGCGGGCAATCGCCACGCGCTGGCGCTCGCCACCGGAGAGCTCGGCCGGGCGGTGCGCGGCACGCTCAGCCAGGCCGACCTGGCGCAACATCTCCAAGGCAACCGCTTGGGCTTGTGCGGGCGGGTCGCGGCGTATGGTCAGCGGCATAGCCACGTTATCCAGCGCGCTGAATTCGGGCAGCAGGTGGTGGAACTGATAGACAAAACCCAGATGCGCGTTGCGCAAGCGGCCCTGCGCCGCCGCGTCCAGATTCGCCAGCGCCTGCCCGCACAAGGTCACGCTGCCGCTGGTGGGCGCGTCCAGTCCACCCAGCAAGTGCAACAAAGTGCTTTTGCCCGAACCCGATGCGCCAACGATGGCCACCGTTTCGCCCCGCTGCACCTGCAGATCAATACCGCGCAAAACCGTCACGTCCAAGCGCCCCTCGGCGAAGCGTTTGGTCAGGCCTGTGCAGGCGAGCAAGGGCCCCGTCATCGTTGACTCATTCATACCGCAGCGCCTCGGCCGGGTTGACCTGCGAGGCCCGCCAGCTCGGATAAATGGTGGCCACAAACGACAGCACCAGACTGATCAGCGCAACCGGAACAATGTCCCCCGCGCGCGGGTCGCTGGGCATGCGGCTGATCACATAAATGTCCTGCGGCAAAAAGTGCGCACCCAAAGCCTGCTCCAGCGCGGGGACGATGACGTCGATATTCAGCGCCACCCCCAGCCCCAGCAGCAGACCGGCCACCGTGCCTATAACCCCCACCATCACCCCCTGCACCACAAAAATGCCCATGATGCTGCCCGGACTGGCGCCCAGGGTGCGCAGGATGGCGATATCGGCGCGCTTGTCGGTCACCGACATCACCAGCGTACTGACCAGGTTGAACGCTGCCACCGCCACGATCAGCGTGAGGATGATGAACATCATGCGTTTTTCCACCTGCACCGCCGCAAACCAGGTGCGGTTTTGCTGGGTCCAGTCGCGCACCAGCATGTCGCCGCTGAGTTGCTGGGCGAGTTGCCGTCCCACCACGCGGGCTTGCTGTAAATCCCGCAACTTCAGGCGCACGCCGGAAGGGCCTTCTAGGCGGAACATGCGCTGGGCGTCTTCGATGTGCAAGAAAACCAGCGCGGAGTCGTATTCGTAGTGCCCCGACTCAAAGGTTCCGACCACCGTCATTTGCTTGAGGCGCGGCACCACCCCGGCCGGGGTGACTTGCCCGCCGGGCGCAATCAGCGTGACCTGGTCACCGGCGCGCACACCCATATTGCGCGCCAATTCTCCACCCAGCACGACGCCAAAGCCACCCGGCACCAGCCGCGCCAGCACCGCCTGCTGCGCGCCACCGGCCATGTCGGTGACCTGCGGCTCCAACGCGGGATCGATGCCGCGCACCAGCGCGCCTTTCATGTCCTCGCCCCGCGCCAGCAGCGCTTGCATGCTGATAAAGGGCGCAGCGCCCACCACCTCGGGGTTGGCGCGCGCTTCACGAATGGTTTGCGCAGGATCGGGCAAGGCCCCGGCGGGGCTGTAAATCTCAATATGCGAGACCACACTGAGCATGCGGTCGCGCACTTCTTTTTGAAAACCATTCATCACGCTGAGCACAATGATCAGCGCCGCCACCCCCAGCGCGATGCCCAGCATGGACACACCGGAGATAAAGGAGATGAACCCATTACGCCGGGTGGACCGGCCGGCCCGGGTATAGCGCCAGCCTATGCGCAGCTCAAAGGGAAGTTGGGAGGGGAATATCGACACGGGCTGGATTGTGGCACTGCGTGGACAATGCTCCCATGCACATCGTCTTGTCCCATGCCCTGCCCGACGGGCCGAACTGCAAGGCCTTACTGACGCGCCCCGAATTCCCGCCACTGCCCCATCTTCAAAAGCTGTTCACGCTGTTGGCGCGCAGCGAAGTTGTTCACGCTAAGCCCTCGGACCTGACGCCGCTGCACGAACGCCTGGCCTACGCGCACCTCCACGCACAGGACGGGCTGCTGCCGCTGGGTGCGCTGGCTGCACACGCCGCAGGCCTGGACGGATCGGCGGCCTGGGGCCTGCTCACTTTGTGCCATTTCCAAGCGCAAAGCGACCACGTGGCCATGCGGGAGCCGGATGAACTGGATTTGGACGCGCTGGAGTGCGAAGCGCTGGTGCAGGCCATGCGCCCCTATTTTTTGGAAGATGGACTCCACTTGCACCCTTATCGGGCCGGGCAATGGCTGGTCTGCGGTGAACCGCTGCGCGATCTGCCCACCGCGTCGCTGGATCGGGTGCGTGGCCAGGCGGTGGACCCGTGGATGCCGCAGGGCGAGCGCGCGCGCCCTATGCGCCGCTTGCAGAATGAGATGCAAATGCTGCTGTACACCCACCCGGTCAACGACAGCCGCGCCGAGCGCGGGCTGACCACGGTGAACGCCTTCTGGCTCAGCGGCACGGGCAGCCTGCCGCCGAATGTGCCAACCAACCTCAAGGTCACCTTGCTGTACACAGAACTCCGTGACAGCGCCTTGCGCGATGACGCATGGGACTGGGCGCAGGCATGGGCGGCGCTGGACGCAGATCATGCCGCGCACTGGCTAGTGCAGGCGCAAGACGACGCCAGCTTCTGCCTCAGCCTGTGCGGCACCTTGCAGGCGCACAGCTTCACCCCGAAAGCAGCGCGGACGCAAGGTTGGTTGGCCCGCGTGCGCCAGGCTTGGTCACCCACCCCTTTTTCTCAACGGCTTATCGTGTCATGAAGATCATCCCCCGCGACATCCCGCCGCGCAGCGTCTATGCCTTGGAACAGGCCGGCGTGCACCCGCTGCTGGCGCGCCTGTACGCCGCACGCGGCGTCACCGGCACCGAAGAACTCGACGACAGCCTGGCCAAACTGCTGCCACCCGACGGGCTGCTCGGTATCGCTGAGGCCGCAACCCTGCTGGCCGATGCGATAGCGCAGGACAAGCACCTGTGCGTGGTCGCCGATTACGACTGCGACGGCGCGACCGCCTGTGCGCTGGCCCTGCGTGGCCTGCGCCTGCTGGGCGCGCAACAGGTCGCCTATCTGGTGCCTGATCGCGTGGTGGAAGGCTACGGCCTGACCCCACCGATTGCCCAACGCGTCAAAGACCAGGGCGCCGACGTGCTGATCACCGTGGACAACGGGATTGCCAGCGTGGAAGGCGTGGCCCATGCCAAAGCGCTGGGTCTGCAGGTGCTGGTGACCGACCACCACCTGCCCGCCGCCCAGCGACCCGATGCCGACGTCATCGTCAACCCCAACCAGCATGGCTGTTCGTTTGCCAGCAAGGCGCTGGCGGGCGTGGGGGTGATGTTTTATGTGCTGCTGGCGCTGCGCTCCGAACTGCGCCGGCGCGGCGTATTCGACGCGGCCTCGCAACCCAAGCTGGACAGCCTGCTGCCGCTGGTGGCGCTGGGCACGGTAGCCGATGTGGTGCGCTTGGACGCCAACAACCGCCGCCTGGTCGCCCAGGGTTTGAAGCGCGTGCGCGCCGGGGCGATGCCCGCCGGCATGGCGGCCTTGTTCCGGGCTGCGGGGCGCACCGCCACGGCGGCCACCAGTTTTGACTTCGGCTTCGCGCTGGGCCCGCGCATCAACGCCGCCGGACGCTTAAGCGACATGACGCTGGGCATCGAATGCCTGCTCACCGATGACGCTGGCCGCGCGGACGAGCTGGCTCGCGCCCTCGACGCCATCAACCGCGAACGCCGTGTCATTGAGGGCGATATGCGTGACACCGCCATGGAAGTGGCCGAATCGCTTTTTGACGACAGCGACGAGCCGCCACCGGCAATCTGCGTATTCGACCCGGACTTCAACGAGGGCGTGGTCGGCATCGTGGCGGCGCGTATCAAAGACAAGTTCCACCGCCCCAGCTTTGTGTTCGCGGCCAGCGCCGCGCCGGGCAAAGAGCATGAACTCAAAGGCTCGGGCCGGTCCATCCCCGGGTTTCATTTGCGCGACGCGCTGGACCTGGTGGCCAAGCGCCACCCCGGCGTGCTGCTGCGCTTCGGCGGCCACGCCATGGCCGCAGGATGCACCGTGGACGAAGCGCATTTCGACACCTTCGAGCAGGCGCTCGCAGAGGTCGCTAACGAGTGGCTGGACGCCGCCACCCTGCAACGCCGCATCGCGACCGACGGGCCGCTGGACCCGCAGTACCGGCGCGTCGACCTCGTGGACACGCTGCACCACGAAGTCTGGGGCCAGGGCTTTGCCGCACCCACATTCAGCGAAGAAGTCGAGGTGTTGTCGCAGCGCCTGGTGGGTGAGAAACACCTCTCCCTCAAACTCAAGCACCGTGGCGAGCCGGTCGACGCCATCTGGTTCGGCCACACCGAGCCCCTGCCCACCAAAGTCACCATGGCCTTTCGCCTGGACGCGGATGAATGGAACGGGGTGCGGCGGGTGAAGTTTTTTGTGGAGGCGGTGGAGGTTCCTCCGGTATAAATCGCCCCTCCAAGACAGCCGTCACAACATCATGGAACCCACCCAAACCAGCGACACCGCCTCGACCGAAACGGCACGCAAGCCCAGCTGGATCCTGCGCGGCACGTTTTTGCTGGGCGGTGGTTTGTGGCTACTGTATCCGGTGGCGCCACAAGTTGTCGGACTGATGCAGGGCGAGCCGATGCGCTGGGCCTATCTGTGGGCCTGGCTGCCGATGTGGTTGTTTGTCGGACTCGCCTGGGGTATCCACAAACAGCTACAGGCGGCAGAAAAGCCGGCCGACACACCTGACGCAACCTGACTTATCGGCCTAGCTGCCCTGCACTACCATCGCCGCAGACTAAGCAGAAACCACCATGCCCCTGAGCCCCGAAGAACTCCAAGCGCTGCGCGACAAATACGCGGGTAGCGCCGCCGACATGCACGACCCGCGCTTTGCCCAGGTCGCGGCCAGTATTTTTTCTACCGGTGGTACTCGGGCGGCACCGTACGCGGGTGTGCCCACGCTGCTATCTGCCCCGCACCGGCCGGTGGACCCGCAGAACCCGGACTTTGGCGACTTGCAAGTGGCGCTCATGGGCGCGCCGATGGACCTGGGCGCCAGCAACCGGCCCGGCGCGCGCTTCGGGCCGCGTGCGTTGCGCACCATCGAGCGGATCGGCCCCTACAACCATGTGCTCGACGTCGCACCGGTCCACAGCCTGCGCGTGGCGGATGTGGGCGATGTGCCCTTTCGCAGCCGCTACAGCCTGCCGATGTGCATTGAAGATCTGGAGGCCTGGTACCACCGTGTCGTGGACCAGGGCGTTTTGCCACTCACCGTGGGTGGCGACCACTCCATTACCTACCCCATCATGAAAGCGATTGGGCGCACGCAACCGGTTGGCATGGTGCATATCGATGCGCATTGCGACACCGGTGGCGCGTTTGACCAGACCCGCTTTCACCACGGCGGACCGTTCCGGCTGGCGGTGCTGGACGGCGTGTTGGACCCTGCGCGCTGCATCCAGATCGGCATCCGCGGTTCGTCGGAGTACCTGTGGGAGTTCTCCAAAGATGTGGGCATGACCGTGGTGCATGCCGAGGAAATTTCCACGCTGGGCATCGCCGAGATCGTGCGCATGGCGCGCGCGGTGGTGGGCGACGGCCCGACCTACGTGACGTTTGATGTCGACGGCCTGGACCCGGTCTTCGCACCCGGCACCGGAACCCCCGAGATCGGGGGCCTGAGCACCCGAGAAGCCTTGGCCATTCTGCATGGCCTCAAAGGTCTGCACATTGTGGGTGGCGATGTGGTGGAGGTCGCGCCGCAATACGACGCCAGCACCAACACCGCACAGGCCGGCGCCCAAATGCTGTTTGAAATTTTGAGCCTGATGGCTTTCAGTCCCGCATGCAAAACCTGACCATTATTACCGGCGCATCGCGCGGCATGGGCATTGCCATGGCGCAACAGCTTGTGCAGCCCGACGCCCGCCTGCTGTGCATCTCCCGACAACGCAACCCGGAGTTACAAGCGCAGGCCGACGCAGCCGGCGTGGTGTTGGAGCAATGGACTGCCGACCTGGCCGATGGCGCACCCGTGGCGCAGCGACTCAAGGCCTGGCTGGAAGCCTTGGATCGGCGCACGCTGGCCAGCGCCACGTTGATCAATAACGCGGGCGTGCTATCGCCGCTGGTGGCGGTGCGCGACAGCGATCCGTCGGCGCTGGCGCAGGCCTTGCGCGTCGGTGTAGAAGCTCCGCTGCAGCTCTGCGCGGCGTTTCTGGGCGCCACGCGCAATTGGGCAGTGCCGCGCAAGGTGTTGAATATTTCATCGGGTTTAGGCCGGCGGGCCATGGCGTCAAGCGCCGCGTACTGCGCCGCCAAGGCGGGCATGGACCACTTCACCCGTTGCCTGGCGTTGGAAGAGGCAATGCAAGCCAACGGCGCGAAGGTCTGCTCTTTAGCGCCCGGGGTTATCGCCACTGACATGCAGCTGCAATTGCGCAGTGCCGATGCGGCGCATTTTCCGGATCTACCCACATTCCAGGGGCTGCATACGGGCGGCCAGCTCAGCAGCCCGCACGATGCGGCACAGCGCGTGCTGGCGTATTTACGCAGCCCGACTTTCGGTCAGGACGCGGTGGGCGACGTACGCGGCTGAGCCCGCGCCAAGGCTCAATACACCTCGGGCACAAACATGCTGGCGGGAACCGAGTGGCGCTCGTAATCGTCGCGGCGCACGCGCTCGGGTAGCACGATGGGGGCATGCGGAACCTCGACGTAGGGCATTTGCCCCAGCAGATGGTGGATGCAATTCAGGCGGGCTTTTTTCTTGTCCACGGCTTGCACCACCCACCACGGCGCCTCGGGGATGTGGGTGCGCTCCAACATCACCTCTTTGGCCACCGTGTAGTCTTCCCAGCGCTTGCGTGACTCCAGGTCCATGGGGCTGAGCTTCCACTGCTTCAGCGGGTCATAAATGCGACCCAAAAAGCGGGCGTTCTGCTCTTCGTCTGAAATCGAAAACCAGTACTTGATCACCTGGATGCCGGAGCGCACCAGCATTTTTTCGAACTCCGGCACGCTGCGGAAGAACTCTTCGTATTGCTCGTCCGTGCAGAAACCCATCACCCGCTCCACACCCGCGCGGTTGTACCAGCTGCGGTCGAACAACACCATTTCGCCGGCTGCCGGCAGGTGCGCGATGTAGCGCTGGAAGTACCACTGCGTGCGTTCGCGGTCGTTCGGTGCGGGTAAGGCGGCCACGCGGCACACACGCGGATTAAGCCGCTGCGTGATGCGCTTGATCGCCCCGCCCTTGCCCGCAGCGTCGCGGCCTTCAAATAGCACGACCACCTTGTGGCCGGTGGCCACCACCCAGTCCTGCAGCTTCACCAACTCGCCCTGCAGTCGGAACAGCTCCCGAAAGTAGTGGTGGCGCGCAACCGAGGACTCGTCGGTCACGCCGGGCGAATCCGCGTTGGTGAAAGCCCGGTCCTCGACTTCCATTTCCAGCTCCTCGTCAAAGCTGTCCAGCAAGTCGCTGCGAATGCGGCGTATCAGGTCTTCTTCATTCAGATTCATAGCAACTCCTGTTGGCCACGCGCACACGCGGGGCCATGGACCCTAGCCAAGCCGTATGGCAGTTGTGTGACAGCGCAGGGCCACCCCCCGCTAGAATGCCGCGCACCCGAGGAATTCCGCCATGTCCATCTTCCGCCGACCCGACTACCGCTCCGACACAACCCAGTTCATTGACCAACTGAAGGCGGCCCAACCCGATCTGGAAGCGCGCCAGCGCGCGGGACGTGCCCTGCTCTGGGACAAAAACCCGGACCGGGCACTCCAGAGCGAATATGCGCAGGCCCGGGTCGCGCAAAAGCCCTACGTCTATCTGACCGAAGAATCCTGAACGGCGGCATTTTGAGCGGCGAAAACCTGGCCCTCGATTACCCGATTCCGCCGGATAGCACGCCGGAGGTGGTGGACAACGTAGCCGTGGCCCGGCTGTACGGCGAGCCGCTTTTCGCCCTGCCCCTGGATTTGTACATTCCACCCGACGCGCTCGAGGTGTTTCTGGAGGCCTTCGAGGGGCCGCTGGATTTGCTGCTGTACCTGATCCGCAAGCAAAACTTCAATATCCTCGACATACCGATGCTCAGCGTGACGCGCCAGTACCTGGCCTATGTCGAGCAAATCCGCAACCGCAACCTGGAACTCGCCGCCGAATACCTGCTGATGGCGGCCATGCTGATCGAGATCAAGTCGCGCATGCTGCTACCGCCCAAAAAGGCCGCGCCGGGCGAAGAGGCCGAAGACCCCCGCGCCGAACTGGTACGCCGCCTGCTGGAATACGAGCAGATGAAGCTCGCGGCCGCGCGACTCAACGCCCTGCCCGTTGCCGGGCGCGACTTTGTTACAGCGCAAATCGCCAGCGACGCGGTGATCCAAACCCGGCTACCCGATGTCAACCCGGCTGACCTGCAAGCCGCCTGGCAGGGCATCTTGCAGCGGGCGCGCCTGGTTCAACACCACACCATCAACCGGGAACAGCTCTCGGTGCGCGAGCACATGACGCTGGTGCTACGCCGCCTGCAGGGGCAACGCTTCATGGCTTTTGAGTCGCTGTTCGATGCCTGCCACAGTGTGGCCGTGGTCGTGGTGATGTTTGTGGCGATTCTGGAGCTGGCCAAAGAGGCCATGGTGCAAATCACCCAGGCCGAATCCTT
>RFRO01000350.1 GCA_009924455.1 Betaproteobacteria bacterium | reverse complement strand
GCCTACCTGGAGAAATGCCGGGTCATCCTCAATTTGGTGGACGCAGCCGAGTCCAGCCTGGGGGAAGAAAAAGCCGTGCCACGCGGGCGCATCCGGCTGGCGCTTCCGCTGAGTTTCGGGCTGGAACGCCTCATGCCCGTGCTGCTGGACTTTGCCCAGGCGCAGCCGCATGTGGAACTGCTGCTGAACTTTTCCGACCAGCGCTCCAACCTGATTGAGCAGGGCATTGATCTCGCCGTGCGCATCACCGCCGACCTGCAGCCAGGGGACATCGTGCGCAAGCTTGGGGAGTGCCGCCTGCTCACCACGGCAGCACCTGCCTACCTGGCGCTGCACGGCGAGCCGCAGCACCCCGCGCAGTTGCAACACCATGAATGCCTGGTCTATTCCATGACCACCAGCACCAGCCACTGGACCTACCAGGTCGACGGCAAATTGCAATCCTTTGCAGTACGCGGGCGCCTAACAGCCGACAACGGGCTGGCATTGCTGCAAGCCTGCGCGCGCGGCATGGGCATCTGCCTGCAGCCCGATTTTTTAGCCAAGGCCTTTGTGGCCCGGCACGAGACCGTCGAAATCCTGCATGCATACGCTCCACCTGCACTGGGCATTTACGCCGTTCTACCCAGCAACCGCTACATCCCGCACCGGGTCGGTGTGCTGATGGACCATCTGGCCCGGGCCTTGCGCGCTGATCTCGTGCACACTAGTCCCCCGGCAACAGCTTCTTGAATACAGGAACTCAAGCCCTATCTGCAAGGCACGCGGGTGTCCTGCCCCGCCCCATCATCTCCTCCCTTTTTTCACACTTCACCATTGGATATCCATGCTTTTTGACGCTTACACCTCCCCCGCTCTCACGCTCTCCAACCGCACCGTCATGTCCCCCATGACCCGTAACCGGGCGGTCGACAACAACACCCCCAACGCCCTCATGGCCCGCTATTACGCGCAGCGCGCGTCTGCCGGTCTGATCGTCACCGAGGGCACCTCCCCCTCACCCAACGGCCTGGGCTATCCCCGCATTCCCGGCCTGTTCAACCAGGACCATGCCAAGGCGTGGACGGTGGTAACGCAGGCCG
>RFRO01000349.1 GCA_009924455.1 Betaproteobacteria bacterium | reverse complement strand
CCAGGGGTTCGCACCAGCTGCCTACGTGCGTCTGTATCTCCAAACCAAGGCGCTTGGCGTTGGCGCTGGCCACCTCAATCGCGTCTGCGCTGGCGTCCACTGCGGTGACTTGCGCCTCGGGCAAGGTGTGTTTTAGGGCCAGCGCAATCGCACCGCTGCCTGTGCCTAAGTCTGCGATGTGAGGGCTAGAGGTATCAGCCACGCAGGTTAGCGCCCACTCCACTAGCGTCTCGGTCTCAGGCCTGGGGTCTAGCACCCGCTTGTCAATGTGCAACTGCAGGCCGAAAAATTCCTTCACGCCGGTGATGTAGGCAAGGGGTTCGAGGCCGGCGCGTCTTTGCAAAAAATTGACATACCGCGTCTGTGACTCGGCGTTTAAAACCTTGTCGCTGTGCGCAAGCAACCACGCGCGGTCGTGTTGCGGCAATTCACATGCGTGCAACAACAGCATCTGCGCATCAAGCCGTGGCAACCCAAACGTTTGTTGCGCAAAAAGAATGCCTTGCTGCACCGTCCAAGGTGTCGAGGAGTCAGCGGCCGTCACGCGTTTACTTCCAGAGCCGCCAACTGCTCCGCCTCGTGCGCGTGACGCAGTGCTTGCATGGCCTCGCCCAGGTCGCCCTCCATGATGGTGTTGAGCTTGTAGAGTGTCAGGTTGATGCGGTGGTCCGTCCAGCGGCCTTGCGGGAAGTTGTAGGTGCGTATGCGGTCGCTTCGGTCGCCGCTGCCGATGAGCCCTTTACGCAATGCTGCATCCTTGGCGGCGCGCTCAGAACGCTCTTTCTCTTGAATGCGTGCCGTCAAAACCCGCAGGGCTTGGGCCTTGTTGCTGTGTTGGCTGCGACCGTCTTGACACTCGGCCACGATGCCGGTGGGCAAGTGGGTGATGCGCACCGCAGAGTCGGTCTTGTTGATGTGCTGGCCGCCCGCGCCGCTGGCACGAAAGGTGTCGATCCGCAAGTCGGACGGGTTGATCTTGATGGCCTGCGCCTCATCGGGCTCTGCCAAGACCGCCACCGTGCATGCGCTGGTGTGTATGCGCCCCTGTGTTTCAGTGGTCGGCACGCGCTGCACGCGGTGGCCGCC
>RFRO01000348.1 GCA_009924455.1 Betaproteobacteria bacterium | reverse complement strand
GCCCAGCCCTTGCGCTGCACCTGCGCCTGGGTGAGCGGCAGCTTCTCGCCCGCTGCCACACGGATCATCAGCTCCACCAGGTCCAGGCCGGTGATGGCTTCGGTCACCGGATGCTCCACCTGCAGGCGGGTGTTCATTTCCAGAAAGTAAAAGCTCTGGTCTTTGCCGACCACAAATTCCACCGTGCCTGCGCTTTGGTAGTCCACCGCCTTGGCCAACGCAACCGCCTGCTCGCCCATGGCTTTGCGGGTAGCCTCGCTGATAAAGGGCGACGGTGCTTCTTCAATCACCTTTTGGTGGCGGCGCTGGATCGAGCATTCGCGCTCGTTCAGGTACAGCACATTGCCGTGGGCGTCGCCGATCAGCTGGATTTCGATGTGGCGGGGTTCCTCGACAAACTTCTCGATGAACACGCGGTCGTCGCCAAAGCTGTTGCGGGCTTCGTTGCGGCAGCTGGTGAAGCCTTCAAAAGCCTCTTTGTCGTTGTAGGCCACGCGCAAGCCTTTGCCGCCGCCCCCGGCGCTGGCCTTGATTATCACGGGGTAGCCAATGCCTTTGGCAATTTCAACGGCTTTTTCCGGTGCCTCGATGGCGTCGTTCACGCCGGGGATGCAGTTCACGCCTGCCTTGCCGGCCAGCTTCTTGGATTCGATTTTGTCGCCCATGGCGGCAATCGAATGGTGCTTGGGGCCGATGAACACAATGCCCTCGGCTTCGCAGCGTTTGGAGAACTCGGCGTTCTCGCTCAGAAAACCGTAGCCGGGATGGATGGCCTGCGCGCCGGTGGACTTGGCGGCAGCGATGATCACATCGGCCAGCAAATAACTCTCGCGGCTGGGCGGCGTGCCGATCCGTACGGCCTCGTCGGCCAAGGCCACATGGCGCGCGTCTTTGTCAGCATCGGAATACACAGCCACGGTGGCGATGCCCATTTTGCGGGCGGTTGCCATCACGCGGCAGGCGATTTCGCCCCGGTTGGCGATGAGGATTTTGGTGAACATGTTCTGGTGCTCCTTGGTTCTTACAGCGGAATATTCCCGTGCTTGCGCCAGGGGTTCTCGATCTTCTTGTCCTTGAGCATCACCAGCGAACGGCA
>RFRO01000347.1 GCA_009924455.1 Betaproteobacteria bacterium | reverse complement strand
AACAGGAGTAGCGCCATGGGGATTTGGATCGAGCTGGGCGTGTTCCTGCTGGTGTTCGTATTTGCGGCCCATCAGTTTCATGATTTGAAACAAGAAAAGCGCAGGCGCGAAGCCGCCAAGCAAACGGATACCGAACTGCCACCATGAGCCGGTGTCGCCTGCCGTGCGCCAGTCGGCTGCTTGCAGCGGCCTGCCTCCTGTGCGCGAGCCTCAGCAGCACTGGGCAAACACCATCAAGCGCCGTGGGCCCGCCTGCGAGCATGGACCTGCGCAAACAGGAAATCGCCCAATGCCTGCCAGGTGAGATCAGCACCTGGGGCGACGGCAGCGACCGCCCCGCCATCGCACCACAATTGGTGTTTGCCTACGAACACACCTCCGCCCCGCTGTGGTTTGACAGCGCGGCGGTTCTGGGGGCCCTGGACAAGGCGGCCAGCGCATGGTCGGAGTGCGGCATCCGTGCGCGGGTGGTGCTGCAGACAGAAACCGAGGCCGGGCCGCGCGACGCGATCCGGGTGCAATGGAGCCAAAGCGGCAGCCGCAATAACTTCGGTCTGGCCGATCTGGGCCAACGCACCTTGTGGTTAGGGCCCGGCGCTTTTTTAATGTTGCAGAAAGTCAACCCGCAAGCCGGGCGTGTCACGCTGCAAATGGTGATTTCGCACGAGATGGGGCATTTTTTCGGGCTGATGGCCCACTCGCGGCGCTGCGTGGACGTGACCTCGTACTACAGCAACCCGCAAGGCCAAAGCTGTTGGATACGCGGCGGGGCCAGCCTGCCCAAAGGCGTGGAATACCGCGCTGCGCTTCCGACCGCCTGCGACATTGCCCGCTGCCGGGCGCTCAATCCCTGATCAGGCCTCGGCGGGAACTCCTTCGCGGGCGGAACAATCTGAGGGCGAAAAAAAACGCGCCCGGTAGGGCGCGTTTTTCAAGAGGCTAGATAACCTGGATTAGCGGATCACCGACAGGACTTGCAGCTTGCCGCCCTTGATGGTTTGCAGGGTCAATGCACCGTTCAACACGTCGCCCTTGTTGTCAAAGGAGATTGCGCCAGTCACGCCCTGGAAGTCTTTGGTCGCAGCCAAAACAGGCAGGTACTT
>RFRO01000346.1 GCA_009924455.1 Betaproteobacteria bacterium | reverse complement strand
CCGGACATCCACATCGGCCATACCGTGGTGCTCAACAAGATGCGCCAGCTCCAGGACCTGGGCCATACCGTCATCTTTTTGATTGGCGACTTCACCAGCATGATCGGTGACCCCTCCGGGCGCAACAGCACCCGCCCGCCACTGACTGCCGAGCAAATCAAGTCGAACGCCGAGACCTATTACAAGCAAGCCAGCCTGGTGCTGGACCCCGCCAAAACCGAGATCCGCTACAACAGCGAATGGAGCGACCCGCTGGGCGCGCGCGGCATGATCCAGCTCGCCAGCCGCTACACGGTGGCCCGCATGATGGAGCGCAACGACTTCCACGACCGTTTCAAGGCCGGGCAATCGATCAGCGTGCATGAGTTTTTGTACCCCCTGATGCAGGGCTACGACAGTGTGGCGCTCAAGAGCGACCTCGAGCTGGGCGGCACCGACCAGAAATTCAACCTCTTGATGGGCCGCCACCTGCAGGGAGAGTACGGACAGGAGCCTCAGTGCATCCTGACCATGCCGCTGTTGGAGGGCACCGACGGCGTGGACAAAATGTCCAAGAGCAAAAACAACTACATCGGCATCTCCGAGGAGCCCAACACCATGTTCGCCAAGGTCATGGGCATCTCCGACGTGCTCATGTGGCGCTGGTACACGCTGCTGAGCTTTCACAGCGAGGCCCAGATCGCCGCGCTCAAAGCGGAAGTGGACGGCGGGCGCAACCCGCGCGACGCCAAAGTGGCGCTGGCCAAAGAAATCACGGCGCGCTTCCACAGCGCCGCTGCGGCTGACGCGGCCGAGCAGGATTTTGTCAACCGCAGCAAGGGCGGGATTCCGGATGCGATCGCCGAGATCAGCCTGCCGCTGGGCGCGGACGGCGCGGCGCAAACCATTGGCGCGCTGCTCAAATCCACGGGGCTTGCGGCCAGCACGGGGGAGGGCAACCGCCTGATCGACGGTGGCGGCGTGCGCGTGGATAGCCAGGTGGTCAGCGACAAGGGGCTGAAACTCGGCGCGGGCACTTACGTGGTGCAGGTCGGCAAGCGCAAATTCGTGCGCCTCACCCTGGCCTGAGCCCCGCATGCTGGCGCTCATTCAGCGGGTGCGCCG
>RFRO01000345.1 GCA_009924455.1 Betaproteobacteria bacterium | reverse complement strand
TGTCCAGCGGAACGAAGTCGAACTGGCCGGCGCTCAACTGCTGGTTTTGTTGCATCCAATTACCGACCTCCTTGAATAGGCTCTCCTGACTGAGGGGCGCTTCGCCCGCCGTTTGCGCGACGGCCTGGGTGCCGCCCAGCGCCAGCGCCAAACACAGCACCGCCGCTTGCGTGACCACCAGCCAGACCCGTTGCAGGGCAGCGAGCGGCGGGAGTTTGTGGCACAGCATTTGCATAGTTGGTAAGAGATAAGGAAATATGTCGGTACCCTGACATCTGCCCAGCTTGATGCAAGAAAAATGCCAATGTAGTCATTTGACGTTACCCCAAAAGATTATTCCGCCCGCTGACCCATCGCCATGCAAGCCTCCAATGTCCAGTCCAAATCTACAAGCAGTCTGAACTCGCTGGGAGGACCCGCGCGGTATGCGCGCCCCGCCGGCGATCTCGCGCTGGATTTGGCCGGCCAGCCTGGTGGCGCATTTGCCCAGGTTTTGCAAACCGCCCAAACCGCGGGTTCATCACCGGCCGTCGGTGCGGCCCTTAGCCGCACCATCGCTGCGGGTGACACCCTTTCCGGCATTGTGCAGGAGCAGGCGGGCGCCATGGGCGTCAAGCTCGAAGGTGCCCAGGCCTACAAGTTGGCCCAGCAACTGGCCAAGGCCAACCGTATTGACAATCCCGACCGGATTTTTGTTGGACAGCAACTGGACATGCGCAAGCTGAGCGAGCAGATTGCCCTGGCTGGTGCCGCCGCACCGATCAACCCGACCAATCAGATCAAGCCGGTCGAGGTCGCTAATCTGCCGGCGCAGCGGCCCGCGCGCCTGCAATCCGTGGCGGTTCAGTCCCCAGCCAGTGCGGACGTCGTAGCGCGTCGCACCTTGCCACGATTTCCCCATGTGACCAGCAACAACGCGGTTGCGCCCAACGGAAAGTTGATTCCCGCTGAGCTTGCCACTGCTAGCGGCGCGGCGCCGAACCCGGTGTTGCAGAAAACCTTGGACCGCGCGGTGGCCAAAGGTTTTATCCCGCCGCAGGAGCGGACGGCGGTGTACGACAAAATTCTGGGACTGGCTAAGGAGCACAACTTCTTGCCCGACGA
>RFRO01000344.1 GCA_009924455.1 Betaproteobacteria bacterium | reverse complement strand
TCCAGCCATTTGGGGTTGAGCATGCGGGTGCGGGTCTCCAGCGCCACTTGTTCTTGCAGCGAACGCACGGTGCCCGCGCTCTTGGTTTGGTCGCCGATGTAGACCGGTGGCGTTTTACCGCCTTGGACCGAGCGCACAGCCTGGGTGATGCCGCCCAGCGTGTCGAAATAGTTATCGACTGTGGTGACGCCGAGCTCCAGGGAGTCGAGGTTCTGGTAGGTGAGCTGCACATCGGCCAGCGCGGTTTGCAGCAAGGCGGTTTGTTGTTGGGCCACGCCGTTGCGCCCGAAGGCAAAGCCTTTGCGGCGGGTGTAGGTCTCGGTGATTTCGCTGTCGTTGTCCCAGCGGCTGCTCTCGATCAGGTTGTTCACGTTGGCGCCGTAGGCGCCTTCAGCGTTGCCATAGACGCGCAGAGCGGCCGTCTCCAGAGTGCAGCCGTGTTCCTGCTGGTAGGCCAGCGAATGCTTGCGGATCCAGTTCATCTCTAGCGGCTCATCCGCGCAGGCGGCCATGTACGCAGCGTCCGCCAGCAGTTTGATTTGCAGCGGCAGCAGGTCGCGGAAGATGCCCGAGAGCGTGACGATCACGTCAATGCGCGGACGGCCCAATTCTTCCAGCGGAATCAGCGTGGCACCGGCAATGCGGCCGTAGCTGTCAAAGCGCGGGCGCGCGCCCATCAGCGCCAGCACCTGGCAGATGGGCGAGCCCTCATTTTTCAGGTTGTCCGACCCCCACAGCACCATAGCGATCGACTCGGGCAGCGGGTTGCCATCGGCCACGTAGCGGTCGATCAGGCGCTGGGCCTGGCGGGTGCCGTCGCTCAACGCGTAGGCGCTGGGAATCTTAAAGGGGTCAAAGCCGTGCACATTGCGCCCGGTGGGCAGCACGTCGCGGGTTTGCAGGATGTCGCCACCCGGAGCAGGTGCGATGAAGCGGCCTTCCAGGGCGCGCAAGAGCGCGGTGACTTCGTGGTCGGTCTCCATCTTGATGTTGCTGTCCACCAGATCGGCGATCATGGACAGCGTGGTCTCATCGCGCGGCAGTTTGCCTTTGGCCACGACGGTTGCGGCATCGTCACCGGCCACGATAGAGGCCAGGGCCGCGT
>RFRO01000343.1 GCA_009924455.1 Betaproteobacteria bacterium | reverse complement strand
GCGGCGTTCATGATGGGCATGACGTAGGGCAGCACGCGCGAGCCGGCGCTTGCGTATTGGGCGCAATCACCGAGCGCGTACACATGGGGTGCACTGGTTCGCAAATACCCGTCCACCAAGATGCCGCGCTCGCAAGCGATGGCCGCAGCACTGGCCAAGGCGGAGCTCGCCCGCAAGCCGACTGCGCTGAGCACAGCGTCCACCTGCACACGGGTTGCGTCTGCCAAAGTCGCCTGCATACGCCCTGCGGGTGTATCGGCGTCCAAGCTCTGCACGGTGGTACCCAAATGCCATGTCGCGCCCTGCGCCTGCAAAGCCACTTGCAACTGCTCACCGGCCGCTGCAGGCAAAAGCAAAGCCAAAGGCCGGGGCGCTGGGTCCACCACATGCACGTCATGGCCCCCGATCAACAAGTCATTCGCAAACTCGCAACCGATAAGCCCGGCACCAATGACCAAAACTGTTTTTGGCGCCGCACCCAATGCCGCGTGGAAACTCGACAGGTCCTGTAAATGGTTAATGGATTGCACCCGCGACGCTGCGCTGCCGGCCAGCGGCAGGCGGACCGGGTCAGCACCCGTCGCCAGCACCAAATCGCCATAGCCAAGCGTGTGCGATTGCGCATTGGCGTCCTCATAACGCAGCGACTTTGCCGCCACATCCACACGGCGCACATGGCTATGGGCGTGCAGTTGCACTTGCAAGGTCTCTGCCATCTTGCCCGCGGGCGTGGTTACCAATTGGTCAGCCGAGCGCTTTTGCGCTAGCGCGTTGGACAACGTAGGTTTGGCATAAAAGTCGGCACCATCACTGCTGATAACGACGATAGGGCGCGTCGCGTCCAGTTTGCGCACTTCACGCACCGTGGTCCAAGCAGCCAGGCCTGCGCCCACGATGACCAGGGGCAAAGCCTGCGAAGCATCCGACCCGGTGCCAGTGGCGGACAGGGACACGGGCAGCTCGCTCACACTGGGACCAGTTCAAAGTCGGCTTTGGCGACACCGCAATCGGGGCAGGCCCAGCTCTCAGGCACATCGGCCCAGAGCGTGCCTGGCGCGATGCCGTCTTCGGGACGACCAGCGGCTTCGTCATACACAAATCCGCACA
>RFRO01000342.1 GCA_009924455.1 Betaproteobacteria bacterium | reverse complement strand
CGCCTCATAGAGCGAGTCTCCCAGCCCGTCGCCCGCGTCGCCGCAGACCACCATGCGCCCGGCTTGCGCCATAAAGGCCGAAAAGCTGCCCACCGAGCCGCCCACCACGATGTCGCCGCCTTTGAGCGAGATGCCGCAGCGCAAGGCCGCGTTGCCGTCTATCACCAGCAAGCCGCCGTGCGCCGAAGCACCCGCGCTGTTGCTGGCAAAGCCTTTGACATGGACGCGACCGCTCATCATGTTCTCGGCCACGCCGGTGCCGGCACTGCCTTCGATGGTGATGTCGGCATGCATATTCATGCCAGCGGCGTAGTAGCCGGCGTGGCCGTGCACCACGACTTTGACCGGTGCATTCAGGCCGGCGGCAATGTTGTGTGCGCCGTCGGGGTGGTGTACGGAGATGGTGCCGCGCTTGGCCTTGCCTTCTGCGCTGTGCAGAAAGCCGTTGAGTTCACGCACCGTCTGCTGGCGCAAATCGAAGTTCATGCCTTCCATATGTACATCTCCTGGGGTGCGGGTTCAAACACATAGGCGTGGTCAATATCAGGGAGGTGCGCCAGTGAGCGGAACTCCGAGGCGATGGCCACGTAGTCGTCGGTCTCTGCCACGACCGCCGGTTTGCAGGCAAAGGGGTCGCGGATCAGCGCGAGCTGGTCCTGGGTTCCCATCAGCAGCGTGTAAAAACCGTCCAGCTCGTCAAAGCCGGTTTCCAGCGCGGTTTTCAGGTCGTCGCCTTCGCGCATACGCCATTCAATAAAGCGGCAGGCGCTCTCGGTGTCGTTGTCGGTGTCGAACTTGATGCCGCGCGGCTCCAGCATGCGCCGGATCTGGTAGGGGTTGGACAGCGAGCCGTTGTGCACCATGCAGAAATCTTGGCCCGCAGTAAACGGGTGCGCGCGATCCGGCGTCACCGCCGACTCCGTGGCCATGCGGGTGTGGCCCACCACATGCGAGCCGGTCATGTGCGCGAAGTCATAGCGCTGCGCTACGGCAGCGGGCATGCCAACGTCTTTGTACAAGTCGATGCTGCGGCCCAGCGAAAGTAGATGCAAGAGCGGGTCGTAGGCTTTAATGAATTGCTGCGCCTGCTCGGGGTCGCCGGTGACGGT
>RFRO01000341.1 GCA_009924455.1 Betaproteobacteria bacterium | reverse complement strand
GTTACCCGTCAAGGTGTTGCCCAGTGAATTGCCGGTGGCGTTGACTGCCGCGTTACCCGTCAGGGTCAGGTTCTCCACATTGATCAAATTAGCCAGGCTGTAATTCAAGGCGGTTCGAATCGTGTCGGTGCCCTGGCCAGCCTCTTCGAACACCACGTCGTTAAGTGAATTGACCACATAGGTGTCATCACCCACGCCACCTTGCAGGGTGTCAAGGCCTGCGCCGCTGATGAGTACGTCGGAGAACTTGGACCCGATCAGCGTTGTGGCCACCTCCACGCTTTCGATGCGGTACATGCCGCTGCTGCCGGTATCGGGGCTCTTGACCGCGCGCAAGTCCACCGCGTAGCCGTTGCTGATCAGGCTGACCCAGCCAGCATTGCTGTTACCGCTGGCCGCAATCCAGTTACGGGCCAACACAATTTCCACCCGGCCGCCCGACAGCACCGTGAAAATGTCCTGCTCATTGGCCCGGGTGTTGAAGTCGGTGATGACGTCAAAGTCATTTTTTGTGCCGCCGGAATCCGTGTAGGTATAGGTATACCTGTTGGTGTCAAAGCCGTCGGCCTTGAAGTGGCCCGGCCTGAAAACAAAGGTGTCGTTGCCCAAACCGCCAGTCAAGAGGTTGTTGCCAGCGCCGCCATCCAGGGTGTCGTTACCCACGCCGCCGATCAGCGTGTCGTTGCCCAGCCCCCCTTGCAAACTGCCACCCGCAGACCCGTAGGTGAAGGACAAAATATTAGAGCCTCCCGCCCAGGGGTTTCCGGCACTGTCGCGGACGACCCCAGAGTCTGCACTCACCGTGTAGCCGGTGCCGAACTTCAACCCAGCAATCTGGTTGATGGCAATTTGCGTGCTGCTAACCGTGACCTTGGACGCGTCAGTGACCGAAATCGTGGAAACCAGATTGCCCGCGCTGTCGCGCACCTGGAAATTCCCCGTCCCCAGCACAATGGGCTCGGAAAAAATCCATATCCAGGGCACGTTCATGGCCGCGCCATTGACGCCCAAACCGGGGCTGGTGATCTTCAGCGAGGGCGGCAGGATGTCAGTGAGCATCCGGCCCTCCGGCAACGCGGGCAGGCAAGGCGTGCGTCATCCGCGCTGGT
>RFRO01000035.1 GCA_009924455.1 Betaproteobacteria bacterium | reverse complement strand
TTGGCAATGCCTTTGTCGATGCCTTCTTTCAGGATTTTGGTGTTGGTCACAAACAGGTCGTCGCCCACGATTTGTACCTTCTTGCCCAGGCGATCGGTCAGGATTTTCCAGCCGTCCCAGTCGCCCTCGGCCATGCCGTCTTCGATGCTGATGATGGGGTATTTGTCGACCCAGGTGGCCAACATATCGGTCCACTCCTGTGCGCTCAGGCTCAGGCTTTCACCCGCCAGTTCGTACTTGCCGTCCTTGTAAAACTCGGAGGCAGCGCAATCCAAGCCCAGGGCGATTTGTTCGCCGGCCACAAAACCGGCTTTGTCAATGGCTTCCAGAATCATCTGGATCGCGGCCTCATGGTTGGGCACATTGGGCGCAAAGCCGCCCTCGTCGCCCACGGCCGTGCTGATGCCTTTGTCATGCAAAATTTTCTTCAGCGCATGGAAGACTTCCGCGCCATAGCGCAGCGCTTCGCGAAAGCTGGGCGCACCCAAGGGGATGATCATCAGCTCTTGCAAATCGAGGTTGTTGTTGGCGTGCTCGCCGCCATTGATGACGTTCATCATGGGCACCGGCATTTGCACCGCGCCCATGCCGCCAAAGTAGCGGTACAGCGGCAACCCCGCCTCTTCGGCCGCAGCACGCGCCACCGCCATCGAAACAGCCAGCATGGCGTTGGCACCGAGGCGCGACTTGTTGTCGGTGCCGTCCAGATCAATGAGCGTTTTATCCAGGAAGGCCTGCTCAGACGCGTCCAAGCCCAGCACGGCCTCGGATATTTCGGTGTTGATGTGCTCGACCGCGCGCAACACACCCTTGCCGCCGTAGCGGCTCTTGTCGCCGTCGCGCAGTTCAATCGCCTCGCGGCTGCCGGTGGACGCGCCGGAGGGCACGGCCGCGCGGCCCATGGTGCCGGACTCCAACAACACATCACATTCCACCGTGGGGTTGCCCCGGCTGTCCAAAATCTCGCGTCCTACGATGTCAACGATTGCACTCATCAAAGTTCTTTCAAATGGTTAGGTCGGTTTGCAGCTGCATAGCCAAGCCCGGTTGTACGCGAATTACGAGAAACTATTTTCCAAAAACGGATTCTTTTTGGTTACCAAGTCCAATGCCACCAGCGTCTCCAGCAAGGCCTTCATGTGGTGCAGCGGGACCGCGTTCGGCCCATCGCTCAGCGCTTTGGACGGATCGGGATGGGTTTCCATGAACAAACCGGCAACGCCCACCGCCACCGCAGCGCGCGCCAGCACCGGCACCATTTCGCGCTGACCGCCCGAGCTGGTTCCCTGGCCGCCGGGCAATTGCACCGAGTGGGTCGCGTCAAACACCACCGGCGCGCCCGTGTCGCGCATGATGGCCAAGGACCGCATATCGGAAACCAGGTTGTTGTAGCCAAAACTCGCTCCGCGCTCGCAGGCCATGAAGTTGTCTTCGGGCAGGCCCGCCTCGCGCGCTGCTGCGCGCGCTTTGTCGATGACGTTTTTCATGTCGCCCGGCGCCAGGAACTGGCCCTTTTTGATATTCACCGGCTTGCCGGACTGCGCGACGGCACGGATGAAGTCGGTCTGGCGGCACAGGAACGCGGGGGTCTGCAACACATCAACCACCGCGCTGACCTGAGCGATCTGGTCCTCGCTGTGGATGTCGGTGAGCACCGGCACCTGCAACTCGCGTTTGACCTTGGCCAGAATCTCCAGGCCCCGCTCGACCCCGGGGCCGCGGAAGGTGGTTCCGCTGGAGCGGTTGGCTTTATCGAAGCTGCTTTTGAAAATAAAGGGAATGCCTAACGCGGCGGTGATTTCCTTCAGCGTGCCGGCCGTATCCATCTGCAATTGCTCGGACTCGATCACACAAGGACCGGCAATCAAAAATAGCGGCCGATGCAGTCCGACCTCAAAACCACACAATTTCATGCGGCGACTTTCAGGGGGCGTCCAGAGCCTTGGTGCTCCAAGGCGGCGCTGATGAATGCGTTGAACAAGGGGTGCCCATCCCACGGCGTGGACTTGAATTCAGGGTGGAATTGCACCCCCACAAACCACGGGTGCACACTGCGCGGCAACTCAATCATCTCGGTCAGTTGCTCGCGCTGGGTGAGAGCAGAAATCACCAGGCCAGCCTGGCGCAGCGCCGCCAGGTAATTGACATTGGCCTCGTAGCGATGGCGGTGGCGCTCGGTGACCACGCTGCCGTAGATCTGGTGGGCGATGGTGTCTTTCGCTACGTCCGAGCTCTGCGCGCCCAGGCGCATGGTGCCGCCGAGGTTGGAATTCTGGTCGCGGGTCTTGATGGTGCCGTCGGCGTCTTTCCATTCGGTGATCAGCGCAATCACCGGGTTGGGGCTGTCAGGTTCGAACTCGGTGCTGTTGGCATCGGTCAGGCCGGCCACATGGCGGGCGAATTCGATGGTGGCCACTTGCATGCCCAAACAAATGCCCAGATACGGCACCCGGTTTTCCCGAGCAAAGCGCGCCGCTTTGATCTTGCCCTCGATGCCCCGCTTGCCGAAGCCGCCGGGCACCAGTACCGCGTCGTATTTGGCAAGTTGCTGCACCGAGTCGGCGTCCAGCGTCTCCGAATAGATATACGCAATCCGGACTTTGACGTGGTTTTTCATGCCCGCGTGGCGCAGCGCCTCGTTGAGCGATTTGTAGCTGTCGGACAAATCCACGTACTTGCCGACCATAGCGATTTGGACTTCGCCCCGCGGGTGCTCGGTCTCATAGACCAAATCGTCCCAGCGTTTCAAATTGGCCGGTGGCGTACTCAGGCGCAGCTTGTCGCAAATCAGGCCATCCAAGCCTTGCTCGTGCAGCATGCGCGGGACTTTGTAAATCGTGTCCACGTCCCACATGGAAATTACGCCCCACAAGGGAACATTGGAGAACAGCGAAATTTTGTTGCGCTCTTCGTCGGGGATGGGACGGTCCGCGCGGCAAACCAGCGCGTCGGCCTGGATGCCGATCTCCCGCAACTGTTTGGCAGTGTGCTGGGTGGGCTTGGTCTTGAGCTCTCCGGCCGCGGCAATCCAAGGGACATAACTCAGGTGTACAAAAGCGCTGTTGTTGGCGCCGAGCTGCAGGCTGAGCTGACGCACCGCCTCCAAAAAAGGCAGGGATTCGATGTCGCCCACGGTGCCGCCGATTTCCACGATAGCCACGTCCACCGCGTCAGGTTCGCCATAGCGTGCGCCACGTTTGACGAATTCCTGGATCTCATTGGTGACATGCGGAATCACCTGCACGGTTTTGCCCAGGTAATCGCCGCGGCGCTCTTTATCGAGGACGCTTTGGTAAATTTGTCCGGTGGTGAAGTTGTTGGACTTGCGCATGCGCGTCTCAACAAAACGCTCGTAATGGCCCAGATCCAAATCGGTTTCCGCACCATCGTCGGTCACGAAAACTTCGCCGTGTTGGAGCGGCGACATGGTGCCCGGATCGACGTTGAGGTAGGGATCCAGCTTAATTAAGGTGACTTTGAGGCCTCGCGACTCCAAAATCGCAGCGAGGGAGGCTGAGGCGATTCCCTTGCCCCAGCGGCGGTGTCGCCTGCTACAAGGCGGCCGACTTGTGCCGTGCCATGGTCAAGGAAGGCGCCACCGTACAGGTTGTGATGACCGAGGCGGCCGCGCAGTTCATCACCCCGGTGACCATGCAAGCTTTGAGCGGGCGGCCGGTTTTTGATTCGCAATGGGACCGCCGGCCCGACAACAACATGGCGCACATCAATTTGTCCCGGGAAGCCGACGCGGTGCTGGTCGCCCCGGCCAGCGCCGATTTCATGGCCAAGCTGCTGCACGGGCGTGCCGATGATTTGCTCAGCCTCTTGTGCCTGGCCCGCCCGATTGCCAGCGTACCGCTCTTGATCGCGCCCGCCATGAACCGCGAAATGTGGTCGCACCCCGCCACCCAGCGCAACGTCGCACAGCTGCGCACCGATGGCAGTTTTGTGCTGGACGTGGGCGCGGGCGACCAGGCCTGTGGCGAGCAAGGCGACGGGCGCATGCTGGAGCCGCAAGAAATTCTGGAAGACCTGATTGCCCACTTCCAGCCCAAAGTGCTGCAAGGCCGGCGGGTTCTGGTCACTGCGGGGCCGACGTTTGAGGCACTCGATCCGGTACGCGGGATCAGCAATCTTTCCAGCGGCAAGATGGGCTTTGCCATCGCCCGCGCTGCGCATGAGGCGGGCGCGCAGGTCACGCTGGTCGCCGGACCGGTAGCCTTGGCCTCGCCGCGCGGGGTACAACGTATCGACGTCCGCTCGGCGCACGACATGCTGCAGGCCTGCCAAGCGCAGGCCGACACCAGCGACATCCTGATTGCCACGGCAGCGGTAGCCGATTGGCGAAGCGCGGATGCCGCCGAACACAAAATCAAAAAGGACGGCTCCGGTCTGCCGCCGGCTCTGCAGTTAGTAGAAAACCCCGACATCCTGGCTACTTTGGCAGCATCGCCCCGCGGTCGCAGCGGCGCCCTTTTTTGCGTGGGCTTTGCGGCGGAGAGCCAGAACTTGCTGGAACTGGCCAGCGCCAAGCGCGTGCGCAAAGGCGTGCCGCTGATGGTGGGCAACATCGGCCCGCAAACCTTCGGGCAGGACGACAACGCGCTGCTGCTGATTGACGCGCAGGGCGTGACCGAGTTACCCCGGAATTCCAAAATCGCGCTGGCGCGCCAACTCATCGCGCGCATCGGACAGTACAGCGCCCACACTATTCAAGAAACACACTGACCCATGCAAGTTGACATCAAAATCCTCGACGCCCGGCTGCATGAAGCCATGCCGGCCTACGCGACCCCCGGGAGTGCCGGCCTGGACCTGCGCGCCTGTCTGGACGCGCCGCTCACGTTGGAGCCGAACGCCTGGCAATTGGTGCCAACCGGCATGGCCTTGTTCCTCAATGACCCGGCCTATGCCGCGCTGATCCTGCCGCGCTCGGGACTGGGGCACAAACACGGCATCGTCTTGGGTAATTTGGTGGGCTTGATCGACAGTGACTACCAGGGGCAGCTGATGGTCAGCGCCTGGAACCGCAGCGCAACAGCCTTCACGATTGCGCCTATGGAGCGCATCGCGCAACTTGTGATCGTGCCCGTAGTGCAAGCGCAGTTTCGCGTGGTAACCGAGTTTCCTGCCAGCGCGCGCGGCGAAGGCGGTTACGGCTCAACCGGCAAAGCCTGAGATCTGGGCCGCTGCTCAGTGCAGCAGGGATCCGCCGTCGCCTTGCACATGGGGCGGCTCAATCCGGAAAAAGTGCGAACCCGTGCTGCGGCGAGCCAGCTCATCGGCCGTCGCGGCCCGCACATCCTCAATCTGCATGTGCAAGCGGATGGCAATCCCGGCCAGCGGATGGTTGCCGTCGAGCACCACATGCTCCGGGTAAATATCGGTCACCGTGAACAGCGCGTGCGGCGGCACATTGGGGTTGCAACCTAGGGGGAGCGCAGAACCCTCGATCAAGGACCCGACTTCCAGCTCCGCCGGGAACAAGCCGCGCGGCTCCAAAAATAGCAGCTTGTCGTCAAAGTCGCCGAACGCCTGATCGGGCTCTAACTGAATCTGCAGCGCGTCTCCGGCACGGTGGTCTTGCAAGACGGCTTCAATCGCCGGCAACAAATCGCCCCCGCCCAAAAAGAACTCCAAGGGCTCATCCAGCACATCCAATTGTTCGCCCAGTGTGTCGGTGAGCACCCAGGTCAGTGCGACCACGCAGTCTTGAGAAATTTCCATCATTGGATTGTCGCACCGGCAACACACGTGGCGTACCAGGACTTTGAAAGCCAATCAGAAGCAAAACAGCCAATTTTTATTGGATGCGGTGAATGGATGGTGGCGTGCTACAGTCGTTGCAACAACTCCCCCAGCAGCCATGAAAAATCTATTCCTGATCGTTCAACTGAAGAACGATGACTATCGATACGACCAGTGGCGCGCGGATTTTGACGCGGAAGCGGACGCGCACAAGTTGTTCATGCGCGGCGTAACAATTGGGAAAATTGACGACCACACGGCCATGGTTGCGGCTGAGATATTTGACAAGCCCGGCAGAGATGCATACCTGGCCGCTACTGCGGAGCGGAGCGCAGCTTTGGGTATCAAGAATCAGTCCTACGTGATGATTCAAATCAGCGCCGATTGAAACGCGCTTCGGTGTCGCGCGGCGCCTGATGCGGGTGTCAGCGACTCCCCCGCGCTAGAACCGGGGATTCGATTAAGCCTGCCGCTGCATCACCATGGTATGGCCTTCGCCATTTTCCAACATGGCGTCCAACCCTTTTTGCATCAATTTCGAGACGAGATCGCGGTTGTACGGCGTCCCTTCTTTCACAATTTCATCGCCCAACGCAAGCTCGGTTGACAGGGTAATTTCAAGATTCAACGTGGCTTGAATACCCCACAGCTTATCCAAGAGTTCAACATAAGGGACATTAAATAGCGGGGTATAGACCTCATACCCGGACCAGGTATCGACCCGCCACTGGCGTATATCTTGTAGATGCAAATCTCCAAAGACCAAGCGGCTTATGCGATGCCCCGTTTGATGGGCTATCAGGTCAAGCGCTTGCTGAACACTCTTTTGGTAGTCTGTGTTTGGATACAGCGGGACCACGCACAGAGGAACGCCCAGAAATTCAGATTGCTTGGCAATATTCTTGATATCAATGTTTTGGATCGATACCCGGTTCGTGTGCGCACCGTAACTGGTCAACAAAACAATATTTCTTTTTTCTTCTTTCAGTTGAAAAAGCGTAAGCAGACTGTCCTTCCCACCGGACCAGAACAATACATCCAACTCACCATCAGAATTAGACCAATTCATCAATACCGGCGCCTGAGGTGGTTCTTCTTCTCGGTGTGCAGCCTTGACGTTGACATGCCCATAAGGACAGTGTCGGCAGGAGTTGCCGCAACACGATCCGCGTCTTACGTGGGCGTCTTTTGTAAGAACTTGATATCCCGATACTGGATCTACATACGTGTCACTGCCCTGTTGGCAGGCCATTTGGTGGAGTTCTTCGGCGGTCAGAGCGCTCATATTGGGTATTAAAAATGCCGTCGACGATATCGCGAAGCAAATTGATGGGGGAGTCTGCGCAACGCGTTTTTAAGCACACTCAGAAAGGCTGTCTTCTGCAAACCGTTCTGTGATTGACGCGAATATTGGTGCCCGAGACCAGAATCGAACTGGTACGCCCCATTTCTGGAAGCGGCGGATTTTAAGTCCGATGTGTCTACCTATTTCACCACTCGGGCTCACTCGGAGAATCTTACACCCCCACACCAGGCACAAGGCCGCCGGCGGGCCCAAGAGTAGCCCCCTGCCCGGAAGTATGCAGGGCACGCATCGATAGTGCGTACGAAATGAAGTTCGATGCTTGGGGCATTTTTGGAGGCGCGGTCCGGAGTCGAACCGGACTAACCGGATTTGCAATCCGGGGCATAACCGCTTTGCTACCGCGCCGTCATTTCTCAAGAAAAAGGGAAGCTGCTGCTTCCCTTTTTTCATTTTTGGAGCGGGAAAAGAGTCTCGAACTCTCGACCTCAACCTTGGCAAGGTTGCGCTCTACCAACTGAGCTATTCCCGCACACAGCGGGAAAAGAGTCTCGAACTCTCGACCTCAACCTTGGCAAGGTTGCGCTCTACCAACTGAGCTATTCCCGCAATCGAGCCGCAGAGTATAAGCGACAAAATCGCCCCGCCCACCGAACGCGGCCTCGACTGCGAACAGCGTTAATGCGTGACGGGTGTCGCAGGTTTGTCGCCCACCGCAGCGGCAAGAACCTCCGGCACCACGGGCACTTCATCTGCCAGAGGTATCGGCTGGTGCACAAGCGCATGCTCCAAGACCTGGTCGATCCACCGCACCGGGATGATTTTCAGCCCGGCTTTGACGTTGTCCGGGATCTCCTGCAAGTCTTTGGCGTTCGACTCCGGGATCAACACGGTGCGAATGCCGCCACGCAAGGCCGCCAGCAATTTTTCTTTCAGACCACCGATTTCCGTGATCTCACCGCGCAGGGTGATCTCACCCGTCATCGCCACATCGCCGTGCACAGCGATACCGGTGATGGCCGACACCAGCGCAGTTGCCATAGCCGCGCCCGCGCTGGGACCGTCCTTCGGCGTAGCGCCATCCGGCACATGGATGTGGATGTCTTTTTTGTCGAAGACCTCGTCTTTGATGCCCAACACCTTGGAACGGCTGCGCACCACGGTGCGAGCCGCCTCGACCGATTCCTTCATCACATCGCCCAAGGAACCGGTGCGCGTGATCGTGCCCTTGCCCGGGGTGATTGCAGCCTCAATGGTCAGTAGATCACCACCCACCTCGGTCCAGGCAAGACCGCAGACCTGACCAACCTGGTTCTGGTCTTCAGCGCGCCCGTAGGTGTACTTGCGAACGCCCAGGAAATCATTGAGCCCGTCAGCCGTGACCACGATTTTCCCGCTCATCTTTTTCAGCAACAGCCCTTTCACCACCTTGCGGCAAATTTTGGAGAGCTCCCGCTCCAGCGAGCGCACGCCTGCTTCGCGGGTGTAGTAGCGCACGATGTCGCGAACCGCAGACTCTTCAATGTGCAACTCCTCGGCCTTCACACCGTTATTTTTCATCTGCTTGGGCAGCAAATACGTAATAGCGATGTTGGTCTTTTCGTCCTCGGTGTAGCCCGAGAGGCGAATCACTTCCATCCGGTCCAACAAGGCCGGCGGGATTTTCATGGAGTTGGATGTAGCGACGAACATCACATCGCTCAGGTCGTAATCGACTTCCACATAATGGTCGCCGAACTTGTGGTTTTGCTCGGGGTCGAGGACTTCGAGCAATGCGCTGCTGGGGTCGCCGCGGAAATCCGTGCCAAGTTTGTCGATTTCGTCCAGCAAAAACAATGGATTGCGGGTGCCCACTTTGGTCAGGCTCTGCAGCACCTTACCGGGCATGGCGCCGATGTAGGTGCGGCGGTGGCCCCGGATTTCAGCTTCGTCACGCATGCCGCCCAGCGCCATGCGCACGTATTTACGGCCGGTTGCCTTGGCGATGGACTGGCCCAGCGACGTTTTGCCCACGCCCGGTGGGCCGACGAGGCACAAGATGGGCGCCTTCACCTTGTCCACCCGCTGCTGCACCGCAAGGTATTCCAGAATCCGGTCTTTGACTTTGTCCAAGCCGTAGTGGTCTTGGTTCAAAACGGCCTCTGCATTTCCCAGATCATGTTTGATTTTGGTTTTGGTGCGCCAAGGCAGACCGACCAACACGTCGATGTAGTTGCGCACCACCGTGGCCTCGGCCGACATGGGCGACATCAAACGCAGTTTTTTGAGTTCGCCCTCGGCCTTCTTCAAGGCCTCAGCGGGCATTTTGGCCGACTTGATTTTCTTTTCGATCTCTTCGATGTCTGCACCGTCATCGCCGTCGCCCAGCTCCTTCTGGATGGCTTTGACCTGTTCATTCAAATAGAAATCGCGCTGGTTCTTCTCCATCTGCCGCTTGACGCGGCCACGGATTTTTTTATCCACGTTGAGGATGTCAACCTCACGCTCAATTTGCTCGAACAGGTTTTCGAGCCGTTGCTGCACATCGGACAGCGCCAACACCGCCTGCTTGTTTTCCAGTTTGAGCGGCAGGTGCGCGGCGATGGTGTCGGCCAAACGACCGGTATCGTCAATGCTGACGATAGACGTCAAAATTTCGGGCGGTATCTTCTTGTTCAGTTTGACGTATTGGTCAAACTGCTGCATCACCGCGCGGCGCAGGGCTTCGAGCTCACTGGAGCCTTCACCCGCCGGTTGGGGCTCGATCGCCTCCACCGGCGTGAGCTGCGCCACGAAGTGCGTTTCCAAGTCGCTGATTTTGTTGACATGTGCGCGCTGATGCCCTTCCACCAACACTTTCACGGTGCCATCGGGCAGCTTGAGCATCTGCAAAATCGTCGATACGCAACCCACGTCGAACATATCGCCCACGGAGGGCTCGTCTTTGGATGCGGTCTTTTGGGCCACCAACATGATGCGCCGCTCCGACTCCATAGCCGACTCCAGCGCCTTGATGCTTTTGGAACGCCCGACAAACAGGGGAATCACCATGTGCGGAAACACCACCACGTCGCGCAGCGGCAACATGGGCAACTCAATCGGGGTGGGGGGCAAAGGGGTATGGCCGGACATATCAATCTTTCGTTCAAGAGGCGTACGCGGGGCTCAGACCCGCGTTCATCAGTCGCAAGGGGCGGGATTCACGCCTGCTTGGCAATTTCACGGTAAGCCAGAAGAGGCGGCTTGTTGTCTTCGATGGTTTTCTCATCCACGACCACACGCTCCACATTCGGCGAATCCGGTAACTCGTACATGGTGTCAATCAATGACTGCTCCACGATCGAGCGCAATCCCCGCGCGCCAGTCTTTCGTGCCAGCGCACGCTTGGCAATCGCACGCAGCGCATCCGGCAGTATCTCCAGCTCGACGCCTTCCATGGCCAACAGCTTGGCGTACTGCTTGACCAGAGCATTCTTAGGCTCGGTCAAAATTTGCACCAACGCGTCCTCGGTCAATTCGGCAAGGGTGGCAACCACCGGCATGCGCCCGACCAACTCGGGAATCAAACCGAACTTGATCAAATCTTCGGGCTCAACTTCCTTGAAGACATCCGACAGACTGCGCTGCGCCTGGCTCTTCACCGTAGCCGAGAAACCGATTCCCGACGACTGCGTCCGGTTATCAATCACTTTTTCCAAACCTGAAAAAGCACCGCCGCAAATGAACAGAATATTCGTCGTGTCAATCTGCACAAAGTCCTGGTTGGGGTGCTTGCGGCCGCCCTGCGGTGGAACGCTGGCCATGGTGCCTTCGATCAGCTTCAGCAAGGCTTGCTGCACGCCCTCACCCGACACATCACGGGTGATGGAAGGGTTGTCTGATTTGCGGGAAATTTTGTCAATTTCGTCGATATACACGATGCCGCGCTGGGCGCGTTCAACATCGTAATTGCAGGTTTGCAGCAGTTTCAAGACGATGTTTTCGACATCTTCGCCCACATAACCCGCTTCGGTGAGGGTCGTGGCGTCTGCCATCACAAAGGGCACGTCGAGCATGCGCGCCAAGGTTTGTGCCAACAAGGTCTTACCGGAGCCGGTGGGACCGATCAGCAAAATATTACTTTTGGCTAACTCGACCTCGTCCTTTTTGGACTTGTCTTTGTGGCGCAAGCGCTTGTAATGGTTGTACACCGCAACGGCTAAGGTGCGCTTGGCGGGCTCCTGTCCGATGACATAGTTATCCAGGTTGGCTTTGATGGTCGCCGGCGTGGGCAAATCGCCGCGCGCCTCCTTGGCATCGGTTACACCCGCAGAATCATCCCGGATGATTTCATTGCACAGGTCGATACATTCATCGCACACGAAAACCGAGGGCCCCGCGATCAGCTTCTTCACTTCATGCTGGCTTTTGCCACAGAAGGAGCAAAAGAGATTCTTCTCGCTAGAGGAGCCTTTTTTTTCAGCCATATGAAGGTGTTTCGTTTATCGGGTTCCGTTTCAGGGGCGCTTTTCAATCACTTCGTCGACCAAACCATATTCTTTGGATTCCTGCGCTGACAAATAATAATCGCGTTCGGTATCGCTCTGGATTTTTTCCAGCGGTTGCCCGGTGCGGTCTGCGAGTATTTTGTTCAATTGCTCGCGGGTTTTGAGAATTTCCCGGGCGTGGATCTCAATTTCCGTCGCCTGACCCTGCGTTCCGCCGAGGGGCTGGTGGATCATCACTTTGGAATTGGGCAGCGAAAAACGCTTGCCCTTGGCGCCTGCGGCCAGCAAAAACGCACCCATGCTCGCGGCCATACCGATGCACAGCGTCGAAACCTGGGGCTTGATGAAGTTCATGGTGTCAAAAATCGCCATGCCGGCACTGACAGAGCCGCCCGGGGAGTTGATGTAAAACGATATGTCCTTATCGGGATTTTCACTTTCCAGGAACAGCAACTGCGCCACAACCAGGTTGGCGACATGGTCGTTCACCGGCCCCACCAAAAAAATCACCCGCTCCTTGAGCAGCCGCGAATAGATGTCGTACGAGCGCTCGCCCCGCCCGGACTGCTCGATGACCATGGGGATCATGCCCAGCGCCTGGGTTTCTTGGGGCTCACGCCCGCCATATTGGATGTTCATGCGACTGTTCTCCGGGTATTGCTGATCAAACCTGTCCCATCAACTCGTCAAAGTCAATGCTCTTCTCTTCCACCTTCACCTGAGACAAGATGTAGTCAGTTACGTTGTTTTCAATGACCACCGACTCGACTTCCGCCATACGTTGGCGGTCGCTGTAGTACCAGCGCACCACTTCAGCGGGTTTTTCGTAGCTGGACGCCAGTTCGTCCACATGTTGCTTGATCTGCTCGGGCTTGGCTTCCAGGCTGTGCGCGCGGACCAACTCGGCCACCGTGAGGCCCAAACGGACCCGCCGCTCGGCCTGGGCCCGGAACATATCCTGGGGAATCGGCGCCTTGTCGGCGTCTTTCACGCCACGCTGCTTGAGCTCTTCACGGGCGCTGGCAACCATCCGGTCAACCTCTGACATCACGCTGGAGCGCGGCAAGTCAAAGTCTACGCGGGACACCAGCGCGTCCATCGCCGCTTGCTTGTTGCGGCTCAGCAGGCGGAACTTGACTTCGCGCTGCAGATTTTTGCGGATATCTGCGCGCATCGCCTCCACGGTGCCATCCGGGATACCCAGGGACTTGGCCATGGCGTCGTCCACCTGCGGCAGGTGGGCTGCCTCCAGCTTCTTGACGGTAACCATGAAGTCTGCAGTCTTGCCGGCCACGTCTTTGCCTTGGTAATCCTCTGGGAAAACCAAAGGAAAGGTCTTGCTTTCGCCGATTTTCATGCCGAGTGTGGCGGCTTCGAACTCCTTGAGCATCTGGCCGTCGCCCAAAATGAACTGGAAATCAGCCGCCTTGCCGCCGTCAAACAACTCACCGTCAATTTTTCCTTCGAAGTCCACCGTCACGCGATCGGTCTCCTGCGCCACACTGTCCAAGGCGCGCTGCGCAAAGGTGCGGCGCTGCTTGCGCAAAATGTCAATGGTCTTGTCGATCGCCGCCTCGCTCACCTCGGCATGCACTTTTTCGACCACGGCGTCCGACAGGTCTGCAATCTTGACTTCGGGAAATACTTCGAACACCGCGTCAAAGGCCATTTCATCGTCTGACGGCGCGGTGGCCTGGGTGATGCTGGGCTGGCCGGCTACGCGCAGTTTGGCTTCATTGGCCGCAGCGCTGAAAGCCTGACCCACCTTGTCGTTGACCACTTCATATTGCACCGAATAACCGTAACGCTGGGCTACCACATTCATGGGAACCTTGCCGGGGCGGAATCCGTCCATCTTGACCGTGCGGGCCAGCTTACGCAAACGCACATCCACCTCGCCCTGAATCGCTGCCACGGGCATCGTGAGTGTGATTTTGCGTTCCAGTTTTTCCAAATTTTCCACCACCACGGTCATCGCTCTACTCCTCAAAGGAAAAAAATCGGGGCAATCAATACCGCTACTGCGGCACTGGATTGCCCCACAACATCGGGCTTACGCCATCGGCATCAGGCTGGTGCGCGGGGGGGGACTCGAACCCCCACAGTATTGCTACCGTCAGGACCTAAACCTGGTGCGTCTACCAATTTCGCCACCCGCGCGGGCATTTCAGGTCAGCCGGAGAGTTTAACCTCCCGGCCACAACGAACGCCTCAGGCGCGGGCCCTAGCGCTGCACACGAAACCGGGCCGCATACATGGCCGGCAAAGCCAGCAAGGTCAGGACCGTCGCGACAATCAGGCCCCCCATGATGGCAACCGCCATGGGGCCCCAAAAGACTGAGCGCGTCAGCGGAATCATGGCCAATACCGCCGCGGCAGCGGTCAGGACAATAGGACGCAGTCGCCCCACGGCAGATTCGATGATCGCGTCCCAGGCCGCCACACCCCGGGCACGCTCCTGCTCGATCTGGTCAATCAAGATCACCGAATTGCGCTGGATCATGCCCATCAGGGCAATAACGCCCAGCATGGCCACAAAACCAAAAGGCCGGTTGAAGCCGAGCAAGGCGATGGCAACACCCACAATGCCCATAGGTCCGGTGAGGAAGACCAGAACGGCACGGCTGAAACTTTGCAGTTGCAGCATGAGCAAGGTGAATGTGACAAACAACATCACCGGTATGCCCACCACAATCGAGGACGAGCCGCGGCCGCTCTCTTCGACGGCTCCGGCCACTTCAATCCGGTAGGTGCCACCGCCCGCCGATTTCCATCGCTCCTCAAGCGCACGCAAGGCCGGCAACATCTGCTGGGTAACGGTTGCCCCCTGCAAGCCCTCGGCGATATCGCACTGGGTCGTAATGGCGTAGTTGCGCCGGTCACGCCACAACACGCCCGGCTCCCAGGCCAAATGGATTTTGGCGATTTGGTTCAGCGGAATCGACTTGCCTGTTGACGTCGCGACGTAGGTATTGCCCAAATCACTGAGCGCGTCGCGCTCGTCTAAAGGCTGGCGCAAGACGATGTCGATCAGCTTGTCGCCCTCCCGAAACTGGGCGGATACGCGTCCGCTGTAAAGAAGTTGCGAGGCCTGCGCAATGCTCTTGCTGGTTACGCCCAAGGCGCGGGCCTTGTCCTGGTCCACTTCCAGACGCAAGACTTTGACGGACTCATTCCAGTTGTCGTTAACCCCGCGCGCGTTGGGGTTCTGACGCATGATGTCCTTCACCTCATCGGCCCTCGCCCGAAGCACACCGGGGTCATCTCCGATCACCCGGAACTGAACCGGGTAAGCAACCGGCGGGCCGTTGGGGAGATTTTTGACGCGGACCCGGACCTCCGGAAACTCTTGCGCAATCAGCTGTGCAATTTTGGGACGCAAGGCATCGCGTTCGGCCAAGCCTTTGGGCACCACAATCATCTGCGACACATTGGTCTGCGGAAATATGGCGTCCAGGGGAAGGTAGAAGCGCGGGACACCGGAGCCCACCCAGGTTGCCACCGTCTCGACTGCAGGGTCTTCCATGATGCGCGCCTCCAGGCGCTGGACCACGGCTTCGTTCTTGGCGATGGCGGTACCTTCGGGGAACCACATGTCCACCAACAATTCAGGCCGGCTGGAATCCGGGAAAAACTGCTGCTGCACCTTACCCATTCCAAAAATTCCCAGAGCAAGCGCGGCTATGGTCAAGCCAATGGTGATCCACCGGAAGCGCACGCACCAGTTCACGGTGGCGCGAAAGGCGGCATAGAAGGGGGAATCAAATGTTTCAGCGTGGCCCCCTTCGGCGTGATGCTTGGGCATTTTCAGCAAAAGAACGCCCAAGTAGGGAACGAAGTAGACGGACGCGAACCAACTCAACACCAAGGCCATTACCGTCACCGCGAAAATGGCAAAGGTGTATTCGCCCGTCACTGACTTGGCAATGCCGATGGGCAAGAAGCCCGCCGCCGTGATCAAGGTGCCCGTCAGCATGGGCATGGCCGTCACCTCGTAGGCGAAGGTGGCAGCGCGCACCTTGTCATAGCCCTCTTCCATTTTGCGCACCATCATCTCCACAGCGATGATGGCATCGTCGACCAACAAGCCCAGCGCGATGATCAATGCGCCCAAAGAAATTTTGTGCAAGCCGATGCCGCAGTAATACATACCCAAAAAGGTGATCGCCAGCACCAGCGGAATCGTGATGCCCACGACCAGTCCGGGACGGATATCCAACTCGTAGCGCCGGTACCAAGGCTGTACACCACTGC
>RFRO01000340.1 GCA_009924455.1 Betaproteobacteria bacterium | reverse complement strand
TTGAAGACCTACTTTGGCTATGTCGCGCGCAAGGATGATGACTCTGCCAAGTTGATGGAAGCCATTACCGCCGCCATGCTCAAGATCAAAGCCGACGGACGTCTGGCCAAAATCCAGAAGAAGTGGTTCGGCGATTCCTTTGACACGCCGGATTCCGTGCCCAACCCGGCTCTGTAATTGGATTGATGCTGCACAGAAACCGCGCCCGCAAGGCGCGGTTTCTCTTTGATTCACCGCTTCACTGAACCCCCCGTGTCCTGGAAACTCTTTGCCCTGTTGGTGAAGGCCTGCGGCCTGACCATTGCCATCAGCGCGGTGTCTATCGTGCTCGGTTTGGTGATCGGCACCCTGGTCTCTGGCGCGATGCTGTCGCGCAACCCCTACGTCTCCTGGTGCGGACGGACTTTTGTGAGTTTTTTCCGTGGCTCGCCGCTCTTGGTGCAGCTGCTTCTGATCTACAACCTGCTGCCCGTTCTGGGGCTGAACGTGCCCAGTCTGGTGGCGGCCATTGTTGGATTGTCGTTATGCGATGCGGCCTACCAGGCCGAAAACATGCGGGGGGGTTTGACCAGTATTCCGCGTGGTTTGTTGGAAGCGGCCGACATGCTCGGCCTGAGCCCGGCGCAGCAGTTTTGGCGCATCAAGGTGCCTATCGCTTTGCGCCTGACATTGCCCGCGCTGGTGAGTGAGGCGATCATGATTGTCAAAGCCTCGTCCCTGGTGTCGGTGGTCGGCGTGATTGAGTTGACCCGCATGGCCCAAGACCTGGCAGCCAGCACTTTCCGACCCCTGGAGTTATTTGCTGCAGCCGGTTTTCTGTACTTTGTGACCAATTGGGTGCTGTCGCAGTTGGGGCGCAGGTTGGAGCGCTCCTTCAGCTGGGGTATTCGATGATTATTGATTTCACCCACATCATCGAACAGCTGCCGGATTTGGTGCGCTCCATGGGGGTGACGCTGGCGATTTGGCTGGTGGGAACGGCGGGCGCCGTGGTGCTGGGATTTTTGGTGGCATTGGGATTGCGCTTCGGCCCCGCTTTGCTGCGCTGGCTGCTCTATGCGTATGTGGAAATCATCCGCGGTACGCCTTTTTTGATCCAGCTGTTTTTGC
>RFRO01000339.1 GCA_009924455.1 Betaproteobacteria bacterium | reverse complement strand
TGAACTTGAGGAAGGGTACATAAAAAGGCGCAGGTTCCACATTGCGCATCCAGCGCGATACGGTCACGCCGTTGTCGGCCACTGTGGTCTCCAGCGGTGTGTCTTCGCAGGCGGCGTTGCCGAACGAGCTCTGGTGCACCCACGAGACATGCGAGGGATCGAGCAGGTTGTCGGTGATGTGCAGGTAGTTGCAGGCCATGTCGATGGCTTCGCCCTGGTTGCAGCCCCAGCTCGGGTCGTCCCAATGGGGAATCTGGTGGATGGTGGTCGGGTCGGCGCGCTCGGGTTCGCCCATCCAAATCCACAGCAGGCCATAGCGTTCGTGCAAAGGGTAGGAGCGCACCCGCGCACCGGGCGGTGTGCGGTCCATGCCCGGCACCTTGACACAAGCACCGCTGCAATCAAAGGTCAGGCCGTGGTAGCCGCATTCCAAATGGTCGCCCTGGATACGCCCCAGCGACAGCGGCAATTTGCGGTGCGGGCAGGCGTCTTCGAGGGCTGCCGCGCGGCCATTGGACTGGCGGTAGAGCACGATGTCCTCGCCGAGTACGCGAACGGCCAGGGGCTTGTCTGCGAGTTCGCGGTCCCAGGCCGCGATGTACCAGGTGTTGCGCAAAAACATGGGGCGGGTTCCAATCAAACAGGGGTAAACCCCGATGCCGGGGCTGCTTCACAATGGCGGCAAAACGTCTGCTATCCAGTATAGTTGTCTAGACAACTTGCGCCACAGCGGGGAAACCCTGAGCACCACAGCCAACACGGAGTTCGCACACCATGCTTGATCAGCAGACCCTCACAGCTTACCAACAGGACGGCGCGGTCGTGCTGCGCAACGCCATCAGCCCGCAGTGGATTGACCGGCTGCGCGAGGGCGTCGAACAAAACCTGCGCGAGCCCGGTCCCTACGCCAAGCACTACACCCCGGCGGGCAACCCGGGCATGTTTTTTGGTGACTACTGCAATTGGGAGCGCATCGAACCCTACCGGGATTTCTTTTTTCATTCCAACGCCAGCGCGCTGGCAGCTGAATTGATGGGCTCGTCCAAAGTCAATCTGTACCACGAGCATGTGCTGGTGAAAGAGCCGGGCACCAAGGAGCGCACGCCCTGG
>RFRO01000338.1 GCA_009924455.1 Betaproteobacteria bacterium | reverse complement strand
AATTTAGCAGTTACTGGTAAAAGTTATTTTCAAGATAATATAGGAATAGGAACAACTGATACAACTTCTTATAAATTAAATGTTTTAGGTAATACAACTTTAGGTGGTAATGTTCTTATTACAGGTCTTATTAATCAAAATAATTCAAGCCAATCTAATATATTTTTAGGTAAGGTTGGTATTGGTGGAACTGATTTTACATCTAATTTAGCTGTTACTGGAACTAGTTATTTAAATGGAAATGTAGGCATTGGTACAACAGATACAACTACTTATAAATTAAATGTTGGAGGAAGCATTAATTCAACTTCTTTAAATATTGCTGGAAATTCATTAGATTCTATTTTATTACCTTATACAACTTCAAATGTTTGTAAAAATCTAATTTTATATGATACACCTAATGTACTTAAAAAATTTGGTTTTAATGGTATATGCTCTACACAAATTCAATTACCAGATACTAATTATTATTATAAATATGATATTGATTTAAGGAATTATACTAAATTGAAAACTTCGGCTGCTGGTACGCAATATCGAATTTTTAATATAACAATATTTGCTTCAACTGCTTATTTTGAAGCATTTTCAACAATACCAAATATATTAGAGTATAAGGTTTTTATGTCTAATCCAACTACAACAGGAGGAGGGCCTAATGAAAATGATGGAATAAATGTTTGTGCTTTAGGCAGACCTCAAAATTATAATTTAAATGCAATATTAACAACAAATATAAGTTTGCTGAGAACAACTGATTTTAATTATCTTTCAGTTACATCTACTACAAATGGAACATCTATTAACGTTATTATAGAAGATTTATTATTCTAAATTATTAATAATAGATATATGAATTTTACAGTTGATACTTCTTCGCAATCTGTAATTACGAATTTATCGAATATAACCGGAACATTTAATGATTTAGTTACTAAAAATGATTTAAATCAATATTTACAATTATCAGGAGGTAATTTAACTGGTAAATTAGGAATTGGAACAACAAACAATCAAACATCAAATTTATATGTTGCAGGCAATCAACAAACAGCTATTTTAGGTAATGTAGGAATAGGCACAACAGATACAACAACTTTTAAATTA
>RFRO01000337.1 GCA_009924455.1 Betaproteobacteria bacterium | reverse complement strand
GGAGTGCGGGCCCGCCGCCACGCGCAGCACGCTGATCGATGGCCTGCGCAAGGTGGGGGTGGCATTGCAGGACATCCGCCATCTGCTGCTCACGCACATCCATCTCGATCATGCAGGTGCGGCTGGACACCTGGCGCAGGTGGGTGCGCATGTGCATGTGCATCCGTTCGGGGCACCGCATCTGGCAAGCCCCGACAAGCTGCTGGCGAGCACCAGGCGCGTGCATGGTGAGGCGTATGAACCCTTCTATGGCGACCTGCTTGCCGTGGATGCGGCGCATCTGCATCCGGTGCAGGACGGTGCCACGCTGTCGTTGAGTGGTCGCGTGCTGCGTGCATTGCACACGCCGGGGCATGCGCGGCATCACGTGGTGTGGTTGCTCGAGCATGCATCGGAGCGCCACGCCTTCATGGGCGATCTGGCGGGCATCCTGGTGCCGCACAGCCGCTTCATCGCCATGCCCACGCCGCCGCCCATGATGGCCGCTTCGCTGATGGGGGTGTCGATCACCCGCTGCGTGCCAAATTGGGCTTGCAAGCCTTTGTATTGGCCAAAAATGCCGCCGCGACCGACGTCTTCTCCGACCACCACCACACGGGGGTCGGCCTGCATTTCCAGCGCCAAGGCCTGCACGGCCGCTTCGCTGTAACTCCATTGGGGCAAGGTGTTCAGTACCACTGGCCTTCTCCTGTGGTTTGGATGTCTGTGAACGCACCGGCGGGGTCGGGCCAGGCGGCAAGGGGAATGATCTCGTCGATGTCGCCCGCTCCCGTACCGATCCAAAGCCGGTTCTGGCCGGACTTTCTGTCCACCAGGCCACCGTTGAACCCGGAGAGGGCGTCGCTGAACCGGTCATGCAGGTATCCAAGTCTGGTCCGCATCTCTGAGGCCTGGGCACGAAGGTGGGCCGGATCATGGAGTGGAGTGACGTAGTACGGGAACGCCTCGAACGCCCACGTGTTCCATCGATTGACCTCGGATGCAAGGCGCAGTGAATCGGGCGTCGCATGAACGTCATCCGGCATCGTGAAGCGGTCAAGTTCACACATGGCGCGTGTGAGGGCGACGTAGGCCTCCGTCTGGTGGGAGACGAGTGCCGGGTGGGAGATGG
>RFRO01000336.1 GCA_009924455.1 Betaproteobacteria bacterium | reverse complement strand
TCGGCTGGTTCAAGAACTACGACAGTTCAGGCATTATCAATGCGCAGGCTATTGTGGTCTTTGGCCACACCATGGGCACGCCGGCCGAGAAGTATTTGGTGGTGTTCGTCATCGTAGCCGCGCTGGCCTTGCTTGCGGCCAATATGGCCGGTGGCAGCGTAGGACGCGGTTGGATGGCGGTGCGTGACATGGACGTTGCAGCCGAGGCGATGGGCCTGTCGCTGCTGCGAACCAAACTGCAGGCTTTTGCGATCAGTTCCTTTTACTGCGGCGTAGGCGGTGCGCTGTACCTGTTCGCGTATCTACAGACGGCGGAGCCCACTGGCTTCAATATCGAGTTGTCCTTCCGCATTCTCTTTATGGTCATCATCGGAGGGCTGGGCACGATATTGGGTGCTTTTCTGGGTTCTGCATTTATCTTGTTGCTCCCGATTTTTTTGAATATTTTTTTCCACGCGGTCTTCGGCCGTGCGGTGGATGCCACTATTACTTCTGCGCTGGAGCAGGTGATATTCGGCGTGTTGATTATTGTTTTTCTGATTTTCGAACCCCTTGGACTGGCGCGCCTTTGGCAAATCACCAAGGAGCGGCTGCGCCTGTGGCCCTTCAAATACTGAGCATCCCAACACCAACCACCAGGAGACATGGACATGCGATACCACTCGATTCGTAGCGTGATTTTGCGAGGCCTGCTGGCCGCTGGTTTTGCCCTTGGTTCAGCCTTGCCGTCGGTCGTGATGGCCCAAGCCCAGGAGCAGTATTTCGGTATTCCCAGCAGCCGCGTCGGCCCCTACTCTGCCATGGGTACCGGCTATTACGGCGGAATCATTGATTATTTGAACTACGTGAACATGAAGTTTGGCGGCGTCAACGGCGTCAAGCTGACCTTTGAAGAGTGTGAGACCGAGTACAACGCCTCGCGTACGGTGGAGTGTTACCAGCGCCTATTGACCAAAGGCAATCAGCGCATGGTCGTTTTTGATACCTTGGGAACGCCGGGCGCTTATGCGGTGATCAACCGTATGGAGCCAGATAACGTCGTGTTGGCCCAGTATGGCTATGGCCGTACCGACGGCGCCGATGGAACCGTGTGGCCCTGGGTGTTCAACGC
>RFRO01000335.1 GCA_009924455.1 Betaproteobacteria bacterium | reverse complement strand
GTCGGCCTCAAGCACTGGGTCACGCGCCAGGCGATGGGGCTTTCCTGAATCTCCTCTTTTCTCTGTTTATCACTATGCCCATGAACCGATTGATGCGCTGCGCCAGCGCGCTGGCTTTGATGTGTCTGGCCGCAGTGGCAGGCGCGCAAGAGGCCGCCATTCGCCAAGCCCTGGGCCAACGCCTGCCGCAGCTTAAAGTGATAGACGAGATCAAGCCGTCTGGCGTGGGCGGTTTGTTCGAGGTGCGTGTCAATGGCAGCGAGATTTACTACACCGATGCCAAGGGCGATTTTTTGATCGACGGCCAGATCATCGACACCAAAACCCGGCGCAACCTCACCGAGGAGCGCATCGCCAAATTGACCGCCATACCCTTTGACAGCCTGCCCATCAAAGACGCGTTCACCCTGGTGCGCGGCAATGGGCAGCGCAAGATGGCGGTGTTTGAAGACCCCAACTGCGGCTACTGCAAACGCTTCGAGCGGGATTTGCAAAAGGTCGATAACGTGACGGTGTACCTGTTTTTGTACCCGGTGCTGGGGCCCGACTCCTTGAAAAAATCACACGACATCTGGTGCGCCAAGGACCGCGCGGTGGCCTGGCAGGACTGGATGCTGCGCGATCAACCCGCAGCGCCCGCCAGCGCCATGTGCGACACCGCTGCGGTCGCGCGCAATGTGGAGTTGGGCCGCAAGTACAAAATCACCGGCACCCCCACCTTGCTGTTTGTCAATGGCCTGCGCATCCCCGGCGCTGTGGACAACGCCCGCGTGGAGCAGGCACTGGCTGACACCGCGAAGCTCTAGACCCCATGCCCAAGCCACGCAAGGCCGCCGAGAAATCCCCGCCCGCAGCGGTGCACTACCGCATCAGCCCGGCCGACACCAGCGCCCACCACTGGCATGTGGAGATGACGGTGCCGCGACCCGCTGCGCGCCAAGGGCTGCAGCTGCCGGTGTGGATTCCGGGCAGTTATATGGTGCGGGAGTTTTCCCGCCATCTGCAAGACATTGTCTGTACCCAAGCGGGGCGCAATTGCAGCCTGACCCAGATCGATAAAGCCAGTTGGAAGGTGGACACCGACCCGGAGCAGCCCTTGACCGTGCACTAC
>RFRO01000334.1 GCA_009924455.1 Betaproteobacteria bacterium | reverse complement strand
GGGTTCTGGGTGTTGATCATGTTGCCCTGGGCGTTGAGCTTTTCCGTGGCCATCACGCGCACACCGGTACCCAGCATCAAACCCGTTGGGGCCTGGGTGGCGGCCGACGTCTGACCACCCGCCTGGCGGATGTTCTGGTACAGCAGGTCTTCAAAGACTGCGCGGTCACGCTTGAAGCCGGTGGTGTTGACGTTGGCAAGGTTGTTCGAGATCACGTTCATACGTGTCTGCTGCGCGTCCAGGCCCGTCTTGGCGACCCACATTGATGCGTCCATCTTTTGCTCCTAGGTGAATTCAATACCTGGAATGATGCAAAAGACATGCCATCCGAAATTGCCGGTTTTCCGGCCATCCCGAAGGTGGGTCGGAGCTGGCTGCGCCCTATCTGCCATCCGCAGTTGGCGTCACCCCTTCACCCGCAGGTTCAGCTGGCTTTGAGCATGGAGGCGCCCGCCTCGTCGGTGGTCTTGGCCTCTTTGATCATGTTGATCTGCTGCTCAAAAGCACGGCTCTGGTCGATCAGCTTGACCATGATGTTCATGGCATTGACCGAGCTGCCCTCCAATGCGCCGGGGGTGAGCCCCGCTTTTTCGGGCCCCGGGGTGATGTCCTGGCCATCGCCCGCGCTGTTTTTAAAAAGCCCGTCCTCTCGGCGCAGCAGCGGGGTGGTGCTGGCATCGCGCAACATCAGCTTACCCAGTGCCACGGGTACTTTCACACCCACTTGGGCCATGTCGGTACCCATGACGGTTCCGTCCGAGCGGATTTCAATTTTCAAACCCGGGGGCAAGGTCAGCGGCCCGCCGCCTTCGCTGCGGATCAAATGTCCCTGTCCGTTTTCAAGCGTTCCTTGCGCGTTGATGCGCAAATCCCCCCGGCGGGTGAACGCCAAAGTGCCATCGGCCGCCGACACACCCAGCACCGTAGACCCGGACATCGCAACGTCCAAATCATTACCCGTCGCGATGAGCGGTCCGGGCCGCAGGCTGATGTAGTCCTCTGAGAACGACTGCGGTTGGAAACGTGTTTTGAAACCGTCGCCATCCACTTTCACCGCGCGGGTTGCAACCTCAAAGCTGCGCTTGAAGCCAATCGTCGAGACGTTGGCCATCTCATTCAC
>RFRO01000333.1 GCA_009924455.1 Betaproteobacteria bacterium | reverse complement strand
AAAGACATGGCCATGCAATTGCTGGGCAATTTGTTCGAATACCACCTGGCACGCCAAGGCGAGGAATTGAATATTTTTGGTGCCACCAGCGGGGACACCGGCAGCGCAGCCGAGTACGCCATGCGCGGCAAACAAGGTGTGCGCGTTTTCATGACCAGTCCGCAAGGCCGCATGAGCCCCTTCCAGCAGGCGCAGATGTTCAGCCTTATGGACGACAACATCATCAACATTGCCGTCAAAGGCGTGTTTGACGATTGCCAGGATCTGGTCAAAAGCGTCTCTGGCGATCTGGACTTCAAGCGACGCTACCGCATCGGTACGGTCAACTCCATCAACTGGGCGCGCCTGATGGCGCAGGTCGTGTATTACTTTGCCGGCTACTTGCAGGCCACCACCGACAACGGCCAGCGTGTGAGCTTTTGTGTGCCCAGCGGCAATTTCGGCAATGTGTGCGCCGGCCACGTGGCCCGCATGATGGGGCTGCCTATCGACAAACTCATTGTGGCCACCAACGAAAACGACGTGCTCGATGAGTTTTTCCGCACCGGTACCTACCGCGTGCGCGGCACCGCCGACACCCATGAGACGTCCAGCCCGTCCATGGATATTTCCAAAGCCAGCAACTTCGAGCGCTTTGTCTTCGACCTGCTTGGGCGGGACGGCGCGCGTACCAAGGCCTTGTTTGGCGATGCCATCGCTAAAGCCGGGCGCTTTGACCTGGGCGCGGATCCGGCATTTCCCCGCGCGGCCACGCATTTCGGTTTTTCCAGCGGCAAGAGCACGCACGCCCAGCGCTTGGCCACCATCCGCGACTGCGCGGCCCGCTACGGCGTGGTGATTGACACGCACACGGCTGACGGCCTCAAAGTGGCGCAGGAGCAGCGCGTGGCCGGGGTTCCCATGCTGGTGCTTGAAACCGCTTTGCCCATCAAGTTCGCGGCCACGATTGTGGAGGCCCTGGGCCGTGAGCCGGAGCGGCCAGCCCGTTTTGCAGGCATTGAAGCCCTGCCCAAGCGCGTGCTCACCATGGACGCCGACGTGGCCGCCATCAAGGCTCTGATCGCCCGGACCTGTGACGCCTGAGTACGGGCCAACCTCATGCAGCTGCGCCCCCCATTGAAACCGCT
>RFRO01000332.1 GCA_009924455.1 Betaproteobacteria bacterium | reverse complement strand
GCCCAACCCCAGTTTTGCAGCACGCGGTGCAGCGCGTCGAGCAGCCAATACAAGGGTTTGGCCAAAATCGTCAGCCAACCGTAGTCTTTCACCAGCTCCAGCCCCGGGGTCAGGGCTTCGAGCATTTTTTCTTCCTGGGGTCCGATGAACAAAGTCGTGGTGACGGTCTTACTGGCTCCGGGTGCAAGTGCCTCCAAAGGCGCGACCATGGCGGCGCGGTAGCAGCAATCGGCCAATGCGGAGCCAATATCCACGCCATCTAAAGAAATACTGCGCTGCATGCCAGCCGGCAGCACCCAGGCACTGGCAAAGTAATGCTGCACCATCGCGATGTAGCCGTTTTGCGATTCCTTTTCATAGTCCGCACCCTTTTTCTTGATCGCGCTGAATTCCACTTTCTGGTATTTCTTTGCGTCGGTGTACACGGCGGGGCCGGTGAAAGTCGAATAAAACGAGGACTCGCCGGGCAGCTTGTTGCCATCGCGCACCAGCTGCAAATACAACTGCGCGGACACCGGTGCAGCCGATGTGTTGGTCAGCGTGTGCTGAACCTGTAAGGCGTAGCTGCCTCGGGCAATGGTGTAGGTCTTGGTCAGCTGCACGCCGCCCACTGGTTCGGAGGTAAAGGTCAGCGTCAAGGTATCCTGCCCATCCTTAAGCGTGTAGTCGCCGCTGGCCTTCATCACCGTTTTATGGGTCGGGAATTCGCCGGGTGTCGCACCCGCCACAAGACCGGACTGCGCCACATAAACCCGCGACGCGCTGTCGTCCAGCAAAACCATGGGTTTGTTGGCATCCATCGTGTCGCCGTAGCGCAAAAACTGCGCACCCACCACGCTACCGCCCTCGGTGTCAAACGTCAGCTTCAGCACATCGGTGCTGACTTCAAAGCGCTCGGCACCCGGCGCGCGGGTGGCGGAGGCCACAGCCGGAGCGGTTGCCAGTGCCGGAACCGCTGCGCCGGGCAGGGCGGTGCCCTCGGCGCGCGGTCCAGCGGGTGCTGCCACGGGTGGCGTCGCGACGGTAGCAGGGGGCGGCGCACCCAGCAAAGGCTTATGGCCGTGGGCTACCTGCCACTGGTCCCACAACAACAACAGCGAGAAACCAAAAATCACCCACAAAATGGTGCGGCG
>RFRO01000331.1 GCA_009924455.1 Betaproteobacteria bacterium | reverse complement strand
TCCAAAATTCGGCGCGATCCCTCCACATGGCCGTGGTACCAGACCAGTTCGGCGCGCTGCAACAAAAGCGGCTGCGGCAACGGGGCGACAGCAGAGCGATTGACCAGCGTGCCGGCCTGCGCTTGCTGCAGCAAAGCCTGGGCTGCAGCCTCGAATTCACTGGCGAACTTCTTGCCATTACCCATGCTGCTGCGTTGAAAACGCACGCGCGCCTCACGGCGGAACGTCGCCAGCAGAGCGGGGGCACGCGCCAGCTCGAGGGCGCGCTCTACATACGCGGCGTAACTGTCCACCGCCAGCGCCGGAAAGCCCAAGTTGCACACAATGGAGCGGCCCACGCGGCTGATGAGCGACTGGCCCGACAGTGTCAACAACGGCACGCCGGCGTAGGCGGAATAGCAAGAGGTGGTCCCGCCGTTGAAGGGGTAAGTGTCCAAAATCAGGTCGATCTCCTGGTAACGGGTCCAGAAGTCTTTGGTGGGCTGCGCGGGGCTCAGGGTGATTTGGCGGAAATCGATGTGCGCCGCGTTCAGACGCGCCTCAAACGCCCGGGCAATCGCCACGTCGGCAAAGCTGCTGGACTGGATGAGCAAGCGGGCGCTGGGCAAGGCGCGCAAGATCTGCGACCAGCAGTCCACGATTTGAGGCGTCACCTTGGCCAGGTTGCCCATGCACGCAAAGGTGATGTAGCCGTTTTTCTCCAACGGTGGCGGCCCCACGTCAGGCACCTCGGTCATGGGGTCAAAGCACCACAGCGCGTGTGGCAGGACCAGCGGATTTTCTGCGTAATAGGCCGGTGCTTGCGGCGTGTGGATATGCGGGTCCATAAACTTGCCGTCCACATTGCGCAAGCCGGTGGTGGGTGGGTAGGCCAGACCGGTGAGCTGCACGGGGGCTAGGCGGCGCCTCAGCATGGGCAGGCGGTTGCCGGCGGTATGGCCGCTCAGTTCCACCAAAACGTCGAGCTGATGCGACAACATGAAGTCTTCCAACTCAGCGTCACTGAGCAAGGCCACGTCAAAAAAGTAGTCTGCGGCGGCTTTGAAGGCCTCGGACTGTGCGTCATAGGGGAGCTCGGCGTCGTTCTGGCTGTAGATGAAAACCTCAAAGCGGCTCTTATCGTGGTTTTCAATCAGCGG
>RFRO01000034.1 GCA_009924455.1 Betaproteobacteria bacterium | reverse complement strand
AATCCGGGCAATTCCGGCGGTCCCTTGATCAATATGCGGGGCGAGGTCGTGGGTATCAACAGCCAGATCATGTCGCGCTCGGGGGGCTTTATGGGGATTTCGTTCTCTATTCCCATTGACGAGGCCATCCGCGTCAGCGACCAGCTGCGCAACCAAGGCCGTGTCTCGCGTGGCCGCATCGGGGTGACGATTGACCAGGTGTCCAAAGAAGTTGCCGAGTCCTTGGGTCTGGGAAAGAGCACCGGGGCGCTGGTCAAGGCGGTTGAGGCCGGCTCGCCGGCGGATAAGGCCGGCGTTGAGCCGGGCGACGTGATTATCAAATTCGATGGTCGGGTGATCGAAAAATCGATGGACCTGCCGCGCTTTGTGGGTGCCACCAAGCCTGGCACGCGCAGCGCCCTGACGGTTTTCCGTAAAGGCGCGGCCAAAGAGCTGCAAGTCACGATCGGTGAAATCGAGCCTGAAAAAACGGAGGCGAAAGCGGTTGCCCCCGCACCCAAGGCCAAATCCAGCAGCGTTGCCCAAGCCTACGGGTTGACGGTCAGCGAACTGACCGATAACCAGCGCAGGGAGCTGAAAATCAAGGCGGGGGTGGCCGTTGACGCGGTTACGGAGGCCGCCGCCAAGGCCGGTCTGGCGGAGGGCGATGTGATTTTGCAGCTCGACAGCATGGAGGTGGCCAGCGTCAAAGACGTGGAAACCATTCTGGCCAAGCATGACAAAGCCAAACCCCTGGTGGTGCTGTACCGCCGCGGCGACTGGACCCAGTACACGCTCATGCGTGTGGGTAAGTAGAGCGACCGGTTCGTTAGAATGGGCCGGGCCGCGCGCAAGGCGCCAGCCCCGGGCGTAAAGGCTGAGGGCGCGTCATTGACCGATGCGCCCTTTTCTTTGTCTCTTTGCCTGCCCACCCGGCATTTTTTGATCCGCCTAGCCTGAAGTCTTCTGGATGCAGCACATACGTAATTTCTCCATTATTGCCCATATCGACCACGGCAAGTCGACGCTGGCTGACCGCTTGATCCAGCATTGCGGTGGCCTGGAGGCGCGGGAGATGCAGGACCAGGTGCTGGATTCGATGGACATCGAGAAAGAGCGGGGTATCACCATCAAGGCGCAAACGGCGGCCCTGCAATACCGTGCCAAAGATGGCGAGATCTACAACCTCAATCTGATTGATACGCCCGGCCACGTCGATTTTTCCTACGAAGTCAGCCGCTCGTTGTCCGCCTGTGAAGGCGCTTTGCTGGTCGTCGATGCCAGCCAGGGCGTAGAGGCGCAGACCGTGGCCAATTGCTACACCGCGCTGGACCTGGGTGTGGAAGTGGTGCCGGTGCTCAACAAAATGGACCTGCCCAACGCGGATCCGGACAACGCGCGCGCCGAAATTGAAGACGTCATTGGCATCGATGCCACCGACGCGATTCCGTGCTCGGCCAAGTCGGGCATGGGTGTTGAAGACATTCTGGAGGCCATCGTCGCGCGCATTCCCGCGCCCAAAGGCAATCCGGACGGCGCGCTGCGCGCCATGATCGTGGACAGCTGGTTCGACACCTATGTCGGCGTGGTCATGCTGGTGCGTGTGGTCGATGGCCGGCTTGGCAAGGGTGAGCGCTTCAAGATGATGGCCACCGGCGCCATGTACAACGCCGACAACCTGGGCGTGTTCACGCCGGCCAATGAGCCCCGCAGCTCGCTTGAGGCGGGCGAAGTGGGTTACATCATCGCCGGCATCCGCGAGTTGCAGGCGGCCAAAGTGGGTGACACCATCACCTTGATCAAGCCGGGGACGGGCGGTGCCGCTGCGACGGCCACCGAAGCGCTGCCGGGGTTCAAGGAAATTCAGCCCCAGGTGTTCGCCGGGCTGTACCCGACCGAGGCCAACCAGTATGAAGGCCTGCGCGATAGCCTGGAGAAGTTGAAGCTCAACGATTCATCGCTGCACTACGAGCCGGAGGTGTCACAAGCCTTGGGCTTTGGTTTCCGCTGTGGTTTCCTCGGTCTTTTGCACATGGAAATCGTGCAGGAGCGCTTGGAGCGCGAGTTTGACCAGGACCTGATCACCACCGCGCCCAGCGTGGTCTATGAGGTGGTTGGTGTGGACGGAGAAGTGCGCATGGTGGAAAACCCATCCAAGATGCCAGACCAGGGCCGTCTGGACGAAATCCGCGAACCCATTGTCACCGTGCACCTGTACATGCCGCAGGAATACGTCGGCTCCGTGATGACGCTGGCCAACCAGAAGCGTGGCGTACAGATGAACATGGCTTACCACGGCCGCCAGGTGATGCTGACCTATGAGATGCCGCTGGGCGAGATCGTGCTGGACTTCTTTGACAAGCTCAAATCGGTGAGCCGCGGTTACGCGTCCATGGATTACGAATTCAAGGAATACCGCGCCTCGGATGTGGTCAAGGTCGATATCCTGCTCAATGGCGAGAAGGTCGACGCGCTGTCCATCATCGTGCACCGCAGCCAAGCCACCTACCGCGGCCGGGCCGTGGTGACGAAAATGCGCGAGATCATTTCGCGTCAGATGTACGACGTGGCCATTCAGGCTGCCATCGGGGCCAACATCATTGCGCGTGAGACAATCAAAGCGCTGCGCAAGAATGTGCTGGCCAAGTGCTACGGCGGCGATATTTCACGCAAGCGCAAGCTCCTCGAGAAACAAAAAGCCGGTAAAAAACGCATGAAGCAAATCGGCTCCGTGGAAGTCCCCCAAGAGGCATTCTTGGCTATTTTGCAAGTGGAAGATTGATGCAAGCATTGACATCTGTGGTGCTGGCCGCGTTTGTGGCGTTTGCCGGCGCCTGGTTTGCCGGAATGGTCGAAGCCAATTTCGCCTTGTTGCTGTTCCTGGCTTCGGCGGTCACCGGTCTCTATTGGTTGGGCGAGCAATTTATTTTTGCGCCGGCCCGCGAACGCGCCGCAGGGCAGCTGGAGTCGGACGACGCGCAGCGCCGCCGCGCACTGTCCCAGCAGGGTATCAAGCAAGTGGACGGTGATGTCGCGCAGGCAAAGGCGGCGCTGCTGGCCCAGCCTTGGTGGTTGGAATGGACCGCCGGTTTGTTTCCCGTCATCATTACCGTATTTCTGCTGCGCTCGTTTTTGTTCGAGCCTTTCAAAATTCCCTCCGGCTCCATGATCCCCACGCTTTTGGTGGGTGATTTGATCCTGGTTAACAAATACCACTACGGCTTGCGCCTGCCGGTGATCAACACCAAGATCACCGAAGGCAACAAGCCGCAGCGTGGTGATGTGATGGTGTTTCGCTACCCGCCCCAGCCCAGCTTGGACTACATCAAGCGCGTGGTGGGCGTGCCCGGCGATACCGTGGCCTATCTCAATAAGCGTCTGACAGTGAATGGCCAGGTGGTGGAGACGACTGCGCTCCCTGACTTTCTGGATGAAGACTCCATGCGCTACTTCAAGCAGTTCGAAGAAAAACTGGGCGACAAACCGCACCGCTTGTTGAACGATGAGAACCGTCCCGCCTTCGTGCAGGTGCAGCCCAACTTTTTTGGTGCAGAAGGCTGCAACTACACGGTGGAAGGCGTGACCTGCAAGGTTCCGGATGGCCACTATTTCATGATGGGCGACAACCGCGACAACTCGCTGGATTCGCGCTATTGGGGTTTCGTGCCGGATGCCAATATTGTGGGCAGGGCCTTTTTTGTCTGGATGAATTTCAGCAGCCTCAAGCGCATCGGCGGCTTCAACTGATGGCGGTACGCCAACGTCCGCAATGACCCAGGGGCTGGAGCAGCTGCAGCTGCGTTTGCAGTACCGATTTCAAAACCCCGACTTGCTGCGTCGCGCGCTGACGCACCGCAGCTTCTCTGCCGACCATTACGAGCGCCTGGAGTTTCTGGGCGACTCGGTATTGGGTTTGGCCGTCTCCGATATGTTGTACGCACAGCTTGGCAGTCTGGCCGAGGGCGACTTGTCGCGTGTCCGTGCCAACCTCGTCCGCCAGGAGACCTTGCACAAGCTCGCCCTGGACTTGGGTTTGTCCGAGCTGCTGCGCCTGGGTGAGGGTGAAATGCGCTCGGGTGGCCCCAAGCGTCCGTCGATATTGGCGGATGCGCTGGAGTCGGTACTCGGCGCGGTTTACCTGGATGCGGGTTTTGCCGCCGCGCAGGCGGTCGTACAGCGCCTATTTGCCCAGGTGGATATCCACCCGGCGATGCAGGCGGTGGGCAAAGACCCCAAGACCGAATTGCAGGAGTGGCTGCAAGCGCGCAAGCGGCCGTTGGCGGTGTACCGTGTGGTCACGATATTGGGCGCCGCGCACCAACAAAGTTTTGACGTGGAATGTGCCATCGAGCCCCTGGATTTGCGTGAGCGTGGTGTCGGCGCCTCGCGTCGCGCGGGTGAGCAGGCAGCAGCGGCAGCCATGTTGCAAACCATAAAAAAGAGGGCCATTCCATGAGCACCAAGAAAAACCCGCCGCCCGTCCCCGAAGCCGCGCCCCAGGACACGCAGGAGCTCGACGCCATGCTGCAAGGCTTGCTCAAAACCGGGTTGAAAGGCGCAAACCCCGCAGCGGCACAAGACGGTCAGCGCTGCGGCTTGGTGGCCATTGTGGGCAAACCCAATGTGGGCAAATCCACGCTGATGAATGCGCTGGTTGGGCAGAAGATCAGCATCACGTCCCGCAAAGCGCAGACCACCCGCCACCGCATCACTGGCATGCACACCCGCGGTGCGACGCAGTTTGTGTTTGTCGACACGCCCGGCTTCCAGACCCGCCACAACAACGCGCTGAACCGGTCGCTCAACAAAACCGTTGTCGGTGCGGTCGGCGATGTGGACCTCATTCTTTTTGTGGTCGAAGCCGGTATGTTCAACCAGGCTGACGCCAAAGTGCTGGCCTTGCTCAGCAAAGAGGTGCCGACGCTGCTGGTAGCCAACAAGCTCGACCAGGTGGAGCGCCGCTCGGATTTGGCGCCGTGGCTGCAAGAGATGCAGCAGCGCCATGCCTTCGCCGAGTTCGTACCGATTTCAGCCAAAAACGCCAAAGACATCGCGCGCATGCTCGATATTTGCGAGAAGTTCCTGCCCGAGCAGCCGTGGTGGTACGCGCCGGATGAGCTGACCGATCGTGGGCCGACGACGAGGCCCGCGTGCGCGCGTTCGGGTACGAATAAGGCAATCGGGCCACAATGGCAACGCGTCGCCCTGCGCAGCGCTTCAGCGATGAGCCGGCCTACGTGCTGCACCGTTATGACTGGAGCGAATCCAGCCTGATCCTCGAGGTCTTCACCCGCCACCATGGCCGCATTGCGCTGGTGGCCAAAGGGGCCAAGCGACCGAGTTCCAGCTTCCGGCCGATTTTGTTACCCATGCAACCACTGCATATCGCGTTTGGCGGAGACGGCGAAATCCGCACCCTTAAAAGTGCCGAGTGGCAAGGTGGCCACGTGATGACCAAGGGGGATGCGCTGTTGTCGGGCTACTACCTCAACGAGCTCTTGCTGGCTTTGCTGGCGCGCGACGACCCGCATCCGGGCTTGTTCGATGTGTATGCGCAGGTGGTGGAAGTGATTGCCGGCGGGCAGGACGCGCTATTGCAGGCAGCGCTGCGCACCTACGAAATTTTGCTCTTGCGCGAGGTCGGTTTGCTGCCCCAGCTCGATATGCAAACGCTGACCCTGGTGCCACTGCAAGCCGATGCGCAGTATGTGCTGGTACCCGAGGGCGGTTTGCGTGCCGCCCATGCGGATGACCGCGCCAGCCTGAGCGGTGCGCAATGGACCGAAGTGCAGGCTGCCTTGCAGGACAGCGCTCCGTTTGCGGCCACCCTGCGCGCCTGCGCAGACCACATGGCCGGGCTCAAGCCGCAGCTGCGCCAGTTGCTGCACTACCATTGCGGCGTGAAGACCCTGCGTACCCGCCAAATGATGTTCGATATCCAGGCGTTATAAAAGCCTTATCCCCTCAAAGCCCTATGAGCTCCAACCGCATCGCCCTGTCCGTCAACCTCAACAAAGTCGCGCTCGTGCGCAACACCCGGCATCTGGGTATACCGAGCCTGACCCGCGCAGCGACTGTGTGCCTGGAGGCGGGCGCTGCCGGCATCACGGTGCATCCGCGTCCGGACGAGCGCCATATCCGCGCCCACGACGTCGTGGACTTGGCCGCGCTGATGCGCGATTGGCCTGACCGCGAGTTCAACATCGAAGGCAACCCGCTGCACAACCTGCTGGAATGCGCCCGCGACATCCGTGCGCGCGGTCTGCCGGTGCACCAGCTGACCTTTGTGCCCGACGGCGAGGGGCAGTTCACCAGCGACCATGGATGGAATTTTCCGGCCGACGAGGCGACCCTGCGACCTTTGATTGCGCAAGCCCAGGCGTTGGGCGCGCGTGTCAGCCTCTTCATGGATGCGGATGCATCCGCGATGGCTGCGGCCAAAGCGGTCGGCGCGGACCGGGTGGAGTTGTACACGGAGCCCTATGCCGCCGCCTGGGGCACTGCAGATCAGGAAAACCAATTGCAGCGCTTCGCCGCAGCGGCCCAAGCGGCCTTGGATGCAGGCCTTGGCGTGAACGCCGGCCATGACTTGAACCGGGACAACCTGGCCGCTTTCGCGCAGCGTGTGCCCGGGCTGCGCGAGGTGTCGATTGGCCACGCGCTGATTGCCGATGCGTTGGAGATCGGATACGCCGATACGGTGCGTGCCTACCGCGCGTGCCTGGCTTGAGGGCGGCATGATTTTCGGCATCGGTACCGATATCTGCGATGTGCGCCGTATTGCAGCTGCGCAGTTGCGCCACGGTGACCGCTTTGCCCAGCGCGTGCTCGGCCCCGCAGAGCTGCAAGTCTGGCGTGCGCGCGGACATCGCTGGCCGGACCGGGCCAACCGCTATTTGGCAACGCGATTCAGTGCCAAAGAGGCCTTCAGCAAGGCGATCGGTTTGGGTATGCGCATGCCTATGACCTGGCGGCATTGTGAAATCCTGAATCTGCCCAGCGGTGCGCCGTATGTGCAGCTGTACGGCGACTTGCGCGCCTGGTGCGCTGGGCATCAACTGCACTTCCACGTGACGGTGAGCGACGAGAGTGATTACGCCACCAGTTTTTGCGTGGCCGAAGTCCATCCGCTGGCTGCGCCCCCTGTTTTGTAGGAGATAGATGTGCACGCGCCCTTGATCATTGACATTGCCGGTACCGCACTGACTAAGTCGGACCGTCAACGGCTGCGCAACCCCCTGGTGGGCGGATTGATTTTGTTCTCACGCAACTGGGAAAACCGCGCGCAACTCACTGCGCTGTGCAAAAGCATCAAAGCGCTGCGCGCCGATTTGCTGATTGCCGTTGACCACGAAGGCGGTCGGGTGCAGCGTTTCAAGACCGATGGTTTTACCCACCTGCCGCCCATGCGGGCACTCGGCGACATGTGGCTGCAAAGCCCGACACACGCTGCCAAAAGCGGCTCGAACAAGCGTTGCGGCCCGCTGGACGCCGCCAATGCCGCCAGCGCCTGCGGTTATGTGTTGGGCAGTGAATTGCGTGCCTGCGGCGTGGACCTGAGCTTCGCGCCGGTCCTCGACCTCGATCATGGTCGCAGCGGCGTGATCGGGGATCGCTCCTTTGGACGCGACCCGGGCGTTGTGGCACTGCTGGCCAAAAGCGTGATGCACGGCATGTTGCAAAGCGGCATGGCGCACTGCGGCAAACATTTCCCCGGCCACGGATTTGCAACCGCCGACTCGCATGTGGCGACTGCTGTGGACCGGCGCAGCCTGGCCGCCATCCTCGCTGACGATGCTGCGCCCTACCGCTGGTTGAGCAACAGCCTGTCCGCCGTCATGCCTGCGCATGTGGTGTATCCAAAGGTGGACCATCGGCCGGCTGGTTTTTCGCCGGTGTGGTTACAAACTGTTTTGCGTGAACGTCTGGGCTTTACGGGTGCTGTTTTCAGTGACGACCTGTCTATGGCTGCGGCACGCCGTGTGGATGGGGTGGAATTGAGTGACGTGGATGCCACGCTCGCGGCCTTGCAAGCAGGCTGTGATGTGACCCTTTTGTGTAACCAATCGGTTGTGGACGATGGCGTGGCGATTGACCGGCTGTTGGAGCGCCTGACCGAAGCCCTCTTGAAGGGGGATTGGCAGGCCAGCGACAGTGCCGAGGCCCGGCGCTTGGCTTTGTTGCCCGCATCTGCGCCGCTGCCTTGGGATGATTTGATGGTGCAACCGACTTATATGCACGCTTTGGATAGCCTGCTGTAGCCGACCCCAACTGATCTTGCTTTACAGGCCCCGTGCTACGATGCCAAGGGCCAATTCGTGTACTTTTTAGAGGTCTTTATGAAACTGTATTCCATCGTTTTCGGTGCCTTGATTTCTGCCTTTGCGCTGATGGCGCAGGCCCAATCGGAGCCCCAGGGAATGGAGCCTGCGCGCACCGCTGCGGTGGCCAAAAAATCACACGGAAAAGCCCACGCCAAGCACCTGCACAAGGTCGCTGCCAAAAAGCACCACAAGGCCAAACACAAAGCCAAAAAATCCGCCAGCATGTAACCAGCGGCCTGCGCCTGCTCAGGGCGCGCGGTGCAGGCGCGGTGAGGACAGCAGGGCGAGATGGTCGTCCAGCGCCAAGGCCAGGGCCGGGTGACGGGACAACAGGCTGGATTGTTGGAGCAGCACCCGTAAGCGTTTTAAGTCTTGCGGGTCGGGCGCTACCCGCATCTGCGCAAGCGCAGCGTCGGTGTTGCCGCTGCGGACCAGGGCGCACACTTTGTGAGCCCAAACACTTTTCTTTGCCATGGCGTCCTGCGGGGAAAGGGAAGGGAGTATTGTGACCCCATGCCACGTTTCATTTCTTGCCTGCTGACATCCCTCTTGGTGACGCTGCTAGCCGCTTGTGCAGGCGGCGCTCCACAGGCGCCCGTCCGCAGCGCCGATGGGGTTGTCGTCCCCGCGCCCGAGACGCCACAAGCGCCCACGGCACCCCCTAAAGCCGTTGCAGTTGAAGCGCCCCCGGCGGTTCGGGTGCCTCCTAAACTGGGGCTGGCATTGGGAGGTGGTGCCGCCCGGGGCTTTGCCCACATCGGGGTGATTCAGGTTCTCGAAGAGGCGGGTTTGCGTCCGGACTTTGTGGCCGGAACCTCTGCCGGTAGCGTGGTAGCTGCCTTGTATGCCAGCGGAAAAACCGGCGCGCAACTGCAGCAGATCGGTGAGTCCATGGAGGAGGCGACCATCACCGATTGGACCTTGCCGGTTTTTAACTCGGGCATTCTGCGCGGCGATGCGCTCGCCAAATATGTGAACCAGCAGGTTGGCGGCCGGTCGATTGAGAACATGGCCGTTCCCCTGGGCATTGTGGCGACCGACCTGTATTCCGGCGAGATGATGGTGTTCCAGAGAGGTGATACGGGCATGGCCGTGCGCGCCTCCAGTGCAGTGCCTGCGATTTTTCAGCCCGTCAAGATCTCCGGCCGCTCCTATGTAGATGGGGGCTTGGTATCGCCCGTGCCGGTGCGCGCGGCGCGGCGCATGGGCGCAGAGGTCGTTTTGGCGATTGATATCTCCAGTCCCCCCGAATCCAGCGGCAACGATGGAACGGTTGCGGTTTTGCTGCAAACCGCCAGCATCATGGGAAAGAGCATCAATGTCTTTGAACTCAAAGAAGCCGATGTGGTGGTCCGGCCCGATTTGCGGGCGGTGTCCAGCGCCGATTTCTCGTCCCGTAAAAAAGCGATCGAGGCGGGGCGGCGGGCTATGCTCGATCTGCTGCCGCAGTTGCGTGCGGCGATGCTGGCGAAAACCCGCTGAGGCCCGGCTAAAAAAAAGGCCCCGTTTTGCAACGGGGCCTTAAGGGATTCCTGAACCCTGTGGTTACGAAAGAATCCGAGGAGACAACGGTATGGGTAAACCCTTGGAACGATTATGTCAGGGTTTTCCCGTAGTTCAGTGATTAACGCTTTTTACCGGTCGCGCTGGCTTGCTTGGTAGCGGTCGCAGCGGTAGCGGAAATAGCGTGGAAGTTGGCTTCGGCCATTTCGGTAGCTTGTTTAACCGCTTTTTGCACGCTTTCCAGCGCGCTGTTGGCGGCGGTCACAGCGCCCTTCATGATGGACACGACCGAGTCGGAACCTGCGGGCGCGTTCTTGGAAACGCTATCCACCAAGGCGCCTACCGTGGCTTGGGCTTCTGCAGCTTTGGCTTCGGCAACTTTGGTGAACTCGGTACCAGTGCTGGTGGCGATGTCGTACAGGTGGCGGCTGTAAGCAGCAGCTTTCTCGGCCACGGGTTGGAGCATGCCGGCTTGCAGGGCCATCAGTTCTTGTGCGTCTTTGACGGTCAGCAGGGCGTGGGTGTTGGCGGATGCGTCAGCCAAGACTGCTTTGGACGCGGCCAGGTTCAGCTCGACAATTTTTTCCACGCCTTCGAAGGCTTTGCTGGTCAGGCCAAACAGGGTTTCCAGGTTGGCTTTGTGCGATGCGGTGATTTGTTCAGCGGTCAACATAAAAATTCTCCAAAAGTAAAGTTACAGGAATAAATGCCGCTCTGAACTTTCTTACTGGCTCATGTTGCAGTGCAGCATGAAACGAATTATAGGGATAAAAACGGCCAGATCAAGCTTTTTTGTTGCAGTGCAGCAAAAAACCAACAATTGTCGCCTTGGGCATGTGCAGGGGGCCGGGTCTGCCTGGGTATGTGCACGGGTTCGCAGGTGGCACAATCACTTTTCCCAGCGCCCAAGCCGCCGCGTAGGCTGGCGCACGGTGCAAAACCGGCCCGCTGCGAGGCGACTGTCTGGCCGGGACAACCCCTTGGAGAATTTGTTGTGACCCATTCCCCCACCAGCCCCGTGGACGCGGCGATTGATTCGCGGATGTCGGTGCGCGCCTTCACCCAGCAGCCTGTCGAGCGCGCGGATTTGGAGGCGATTTTGCAGCTTGCCAGTCGCGCGCCTTCCGGAACGAACACGCAACCGTGGCGGGTTTATGTCCTGCAAGGGAGTAGCCGCCAGGCCCTGGTGGACAAGGTTTGCGCCGCCCACGACGCGTTGCGGTCCGACCCCTCTCTGGCGGGTGAGTACAAGGAGGAATATGACTATTACCCCACCGATTGGGTCAGCCCCTACATCGACCGGCGCCGGGAGAACGGCTGGGGCTTATACGGCTTGCTGGGGATCACACGCGCAGACAAGGACCGCATGCATGCGCAGCACCAGCGCAATTACCGCTTTTTTGATGCGCCAGTGGGGTTGATGTTCACCTTGGACCGGGTCATGGGCAGGGGCTCTTTGCTGGACTACGGCGCTTTCTTGCAAAACATCATGGTCGCGGCGCGCGGGCGCGGCTTGCATACCTGCCCGCAAGCCGCCTGGAACGGTTTCGCCAAAATCATCCTTCCCCACGTGCGTGCCGGCGAGAACGAAATGCTGGTATGCGGCATGGCCCTGGGCTATGCCGACGACTCCGAAATCGTCAATACCTACCGTACGCCCCGTGTGCCGGTTTCCGAATTCACCCTGTGGCTGGAGTAAAAAATGAGCACCAAACCCGCAATCCTCGTTGCCCGCGCCGTCTTTCCCGAAGTGTTGCAGCGGCTGGCGCAACACTTTGATGTCGAGTCGAATCAGGACGACATTCTCTACACCACCGAGGAACTGGCGCAGCGCCTGCGAGGCAAGGTCGGCGTGTTCACCACGGGCAGCGAGCGCATCAGCGCCGCGCTGTTGGCACAGTGTCCGGATTTGCGCATCTGCGCCAACATGGCGGTGGGGTACAACAATTTCGATTTACCGGCCATGACGGCGGCTGGCATTGTGGCCACCAACACGCCCGATGTGCTGACCGAAACCACGGCCGATTTCGGCTTTGCGCTGCTCATGGCCACCGCGCGGCGCATGGCGGAGAGCGAGCATTTCCTGCGCGCCGGCCTTTGGACGCGTTGGAGTTACGACATGTTTGCCGGTGCCGAAGTACACGGCAGCACCTTGGGCATCATCGGCATGGGCCGTATCGGCCAGGGCATAGCCCGCCGGGGCGCTTTGGGCTTTGGTATGAAGGTGATTTATTCCAACCGCAAGCCGCTGGACGCCGCGACCGAAGCAGCATGCCAGGCGCGCTACGTGAGCAAAACCGAGCTGCTGCAAACGGCGGACCACGTCATGCTGGTTTTGCCCTACAGCGCCGAAGCCCACCACACCATTGGTGCAGCTGAACTGGCGATGATGAAGCCCACCGCGACCCTGGTCAACATTGCCCGTGGCGGCATCGTCGATGACGCCGCGCTGGCCGCAGCGCTGCGCAACCGCACGATTGCGGCGGCGGGTATTGACGTATTCGAGGGTGAGCCCTCGGTGCATCCGGATTTGCTAACCGTGCCCAATGTGGTGTTGACGCCGCACATCGCCAGCGCCACCATTCCCACGCGCTTGGCCATGGCCGATCTGGCCGCAGACAACCTGATCGGTTTTCTGATCCACGGCAAGGCCCTGACACCCCTGAACGCCCCGGCGCACTAGGCCATGGCCTGGAACGACGCGGTTTGGGTGGCCCTGCTGGTCTGCGGGGCGCTCCAGCTGCTCGTTCTGGTGCTGATGTGGCGTAAACCGGATACATCCACCGCCACCGCCGACACATTGCTGCAGGCGTTGGACGCCAACCGCCGGGACATGGCGCGGGAGCTGCGCCAAGACGTGCAGGAAGCATCCCGTGCTGCCCGCCAGGAGGCGTCCGCCAATATGGCAACCTTCCAGCAAACGCTGGTGCAGCACAGCGCCGAAGCTACCCGCACGCAGAATGCGCGCCTGGATGCCTTTGGTACCCAGCTTGCCGCCATGCAAAAAGGTTTGGCCGATACCTTGAGCTCGCAACTGGGCTCGCTGAGTGAGGCCAACGCCCGCCGTTTACAGGAGATGCGCGGCACCTTGGAGACGCAGCTGGCTCAATTGCAAAGCAACAATGCCACCAAGCTGGAAGAGATGCGCGTGACCGTGGATGAGAAGCTACAGTCCACCTTGCAAGCGCGCCTGGGTGAGAGCTTCAAACAGGTGGCCGACCGGCTCGAGCAGGTCCACAAAGGCCTGGGTGAAATGCAAACCCTGGCCCAGGGTGTGGGTGACCTCAAGCACCTGCTGACGAACGTGAAGACGCGGGGCATTTTTGGTGAGGCACAGCTTGCGGCCTTGCTGGAACAGGTGTTTGTGCCCGACCAGTATGCGGCGCAGGTGGCGACCCGCCCGGGCAGCAAAAACGTGGTGGACTTTGCCATCAAGCTGCCGGGAAAGGCGGCCGACGGCGCGCCGTTGTGGTTGCCCATCGATGCCAAATTCCCCAATGAAGATTACGCCCGCTTGCTCGACGCCCAGGGCCGCGCCGACCCGTTCGATGCCGATGCGGCCGCGAAAGCCCTGGAGCAGCGCATCCGCCTGGAGGCTAAGTCCATCACTGAAAAATACGTGGAGCCGCCGTACACCACCGACTTCGCGATTTTGTTTTTGCCCACCGAGGGCTTGTACGCCGAGGTCTTGCGCCGCCCCGGCTTGATGGAGGCTTTGCAGCGCGATTACCGGGTGACGCTGGCCGGTCCCACCACGCTGCTGGCCATGCTCAGCTCCTTGCAAATGGGCTTTCGTACCCTGGCGTTGGAGAAGCGCTCCAGCGAAGTCTGGCAGGTACTGGGCGCGGTCAAAACCGAGTTCGGCAAGTTTGGTGATGTGCTGGCCAAAGTCAAATCGCAGACCCAGACCGTCCTCAACACCCTGGACAGCGCCGACACCCGCAGCCGTGCGATGCAGCGGGCCTTGAAAACGGTTCAGGCCTTGCCAGACGACGCGTCAAAGGCGCTTTTGGCCATCGATTCCGAGAGCGAGCCAGAGGCCGCGCCCGCTGCTGCGGACGACGCGGCGCGTGGGTGATCTAAACCCCGAACCATCCGCCGCGCCGGTGGGCGCCAGCGGCTTTGCGCGCCTGGTGGTCGGACATACGCTGGTGCACGCGAGCATGTCGGGCATGCGCTTGGCTGCGCCCTTGTTGGCCTTGCATCTGGGCTTGGGTACGGTGTATGTCGGCGTGTTGCTGTCGCTGTATTCCCTGACCCAGGTCTTCATCGCCTTGCCGGTTGGACGCTTTGTGGAGCGCCACGGCCTGCGCCGTCCCTTGGGCTGGGGGGCTTTGGCCGCCGGCTCGGGCGCCTGGCTGTGCGCTGCGTTCCCGCGCTTTGAGGTGCTGTGTGGGGCCGCTTTGTTGATGGGCGGTGCCACCGGCATGTGCATGATTGCCTTGCAGCGCTATGTGGGCCGGGCGGCGCGCGACGGCACCGAACTCAAGCGCATGTTCAGCTGGCTCTCGCTCGGGCCGGCGGCATCCAATTTTGTGGGGCCGGTCTTGGCCGGTTTGTGCATCGACCATTTCGTAGGCCTGCTTCCCGGGGGCGGTGATCTTGTCGGCTTCAGGGCCGCTTTCGCCTGCCTGGTGCTGCTGCCCGTGATCAGTTGGCTTTTGGTGCGTTCGGCTGCCAGCGCACAAACGCTGCACCCGCCCGTCAACGGTGCCGGCGCGCAGCCGCTGGCTTCCGCTTGGGATTTGCTGCGCGCCTCCCGCATGCGGGCCTTGTTGCTGGTGAACTGGTTACTTTCGTCCTGCTGGGATGTTCATGCCTTTGTGGTGCCGGTGCTGGGCCATGAACGGCAGCTCAGCGCCTCGGTGATCGGCGGCATTTTGGGTGGCTTTGCGGTGGCTGCGGCCATGGTGCGCCTGCTGATTCCTATGGTAGCGGCGCAGGCCCGCGAGTGGCACGTAACCACCGCAGCCATGCTCGGCACCGCGCTGCTTTTTGGTATCTACCCGCTCATGCACGGCGCCTGGGGCATGGCGATTTGCTCGGTGTTCCTGGGCTTTGCTTTGGGATCGGTGCAGCCCATGATCATGAGCACCTTGCACCACATCACGCCCGAGCCGCAGCGCAGCCAGGCGCTGGCCCTGCGCCTGATGGCGATCAACACGTCCAGTGTGCTCATGCCCCTGATTTTCGGCAGCGTGGGGGCGGTTCTGGGCGTTTCGGTTTTGTTTTGGTTTGTCGGCAGCGCCGTGGGCCTGGGGTCGCGCGCAGCCTGGCGGCTGCGCATATAAAGGCCTGTTAGACGCGCTTGCGGTATTCGCCAGTGCGGGTGTCGATCTCGACTTTGTCACCCTGAGCCACAAAAATCGGCACGCCGATTTCAAATCCTGTGGCGATCTTCGCGGGCTTGAGCACCTTGCCTGAGGTGTCGCCTTTGACGGCGGGCTCGGTCCAGGTGATTTCGCGGACCACGCTGGTGGGCAATTCCACCGAGATGGCTTTGCCTTCGTAGAAAACCACTTCAACCGCCATGCCGTCTTCCAGGTAGTTGAGCGAGTCGCCCATGTTCTCGGCTTCGACTTCGTACTGGTTGTATTCCGCGTCCATGCAGACGTACATCGGATCGGCGAAGTAGGAATAGGTGCATTCCTTCTTGTCGAGAATGATCTGGTCCATCTTGTCGTCGGCCTTGAACACGACCTCGGTGCCGAAATTGGCAATCAGGCTTTTGAGCTTCATGCGCACTGTGGCGGAGTTGCGGCCGCCGCGGCTGTATTCGGTTTTGAGCACGACCATCGGGTCTTTACCGTGCATGATGACGTTACCGGCGCGAATTTCTTGGGCGATTTTCATGGTGTCTGAAGCTTGAGAGCGTTGGTGCAAATAGGCCGCAGTCTGCGGCGAGAAGGGCGACACCGGGTAAGTCCAGGTGCCTGGGAGAAAGCCCGCAATTTTAGCTTTTTTCGTTGACCAGCTTCAGCAGCCGCGTTGGCAGGTCGTCCTGTTGAAGCAGGCGATGGCGGGCTTCGGCCACCTGCCGGGCCCAGCGCCCCTGCGTGTCGGCCAGTGTTGCATTCCAATGCGCAACATCTGCGGGCTCGCAAAACCCGTTCCAGGCACGGTGAACGTCGCGCACCGCGCCGTCCGCCTGCAGCCAGTCCAAGAACGCATCCAATTTCGCGCG
>RFRO01000330.1 GCA_009924455.1 Betaproteobacteria bacterium | reverse complement strand
CGCGCCTGATCAAACGCCGAGGAGCCTTGGCGTGAAGGCTGAAACCATTGCTTTCCGCATGTTTCTCAACCCCGGTCAGCAGGCCGAATACCAGCGCCGCCACGACGCAATCTGGCCAGAACTGCGCACCCTGTTATATGACGCCGGCATCAGCGACTACCGCATCTACCTGGACCCGGAGCACAACGTACTCTTCGCCACCCTGCGCCGTACAGCAAATCACGGCATGGACAGGCTGCCCCAGCACCCGGTGATGCAAAAGTGGTGGGCTTATATGGGCGACATCATGCGCTGCAATGCAGACGGCTCGCCGGTCGTGGAGCCCCTGCCCTGCCTGTTCCAGCTGGATTAGTGCGCCGTGACGGATGCCGGACTCGACCTGACGCTGGTCATCGACATCGGCAAGAGCAACGCCCGGATGTTCCTATTGGATGAAGCCGGAACTGTGGTGGAGCGCCACAACCGACCCAACGCCAGCGTAACAAGCGCCTTGGATTACCCGGCGCTGGATGTGCATGGGCTGCAAAACTGGATGCAATCCAGCTTGCGCGAATCACGCCAGGCACGGCGGTGCGCCCGCGCGATCTGCGTCACACACGGTGCGGCGTTTGTCGCGCTCGGTGACGGTGGGCTGGCCTGGGAGCCTCTTGATTACGAGTTTGCGGATGTGAGCGTCCGCAGCGCAAACGACGCCGATTTCCAGGCCGCCCGGATCGACTTCCGCAACACGCTATCGCCCGAACTGCCGGTCGGCCTCAATGCAGCCCGCCAGCTTCATTGGATGCAGAGTGCGCACCCGACCCATTGGAGCCGTACACACACACTGCTGCCCTATCCCCAGTACTGGGCCTGGCTGCTGAGCGGTGTGGCCTGCAGCGAGGTGTCCTCATTGGGATGCCACACGCATCTGTGGAACCCGGCAGCCGCCGACTTTTCCACACTGGCGCTGCAAAAAGGCTGGGCAAAGCTGTTCGCGCCGATGCGCCGCGCATGGGAAGTTCTGGGAACCCTGGGCCCGGAACGCGGCAAAAAATGGGGACTCCCCGCAGCCTGCCAAGTACATGTAGGCGCGCATGACAGCAACGCCTGCCTCGTCCGCTACCTGGATGCGCGAGCGCACACCGAAGCTCGGCAGGAGGC
>RFRO01000329.1 GCA_009924455.1 Betaproteobacteria bacterium | reverse complement strand
TCATAAGGTGTTCGCTGAGCGCACGCTGGGCTTTCACAAAGTTCGGCGTTCCGTAGCCTTCCTTATCGTAGACCTTGTGCACTTTTTCAAACTGGGTGCGCAGCAAGTCAAAACGGCGCAGCGCCTCGGCTTTGAGCTCTTCGAGCTTTTTCGTCAGTGCCTTGGAGCCGCCTTTGCCGTCGTCATCGTCGGCGGCGTCAAATTCATCGAAGTCTTCTTCGGCCACATAGTCGTCGGCCTCGTCAGGGTTGGAGAAACCATCGACGATTTGGCTGATCACCGTCTTGCCTTCGCGGATCTCTTCGCCCAGCTCCAAAATCTTGGCGATCGTGGCCGGTGAAGCCGAGATGGCTTCCATCATGGCCATCAAACCGCCTTCAATGCGCTTGGCGATTTCGATCTCGCCTTCGCGGGTCAGCAACTCGACCGTGCCCATTTCGCGCATGTACATGCGAACCGGGTCGGTGGTGCGGCCGAACTCGCTGTCCACCGTGGACAGGGCAGCCTCAGCGGCTTCTTCGGCCTCTTCTTCGCTCGCACCTGTCGGCGCGTTGTCAGTGATGATCAGCGCTTCAGCGTCCGGCGTCGTTTCATAGACGGCCACGCCCAAGTCGTTCAGGGTGGTGATTACCGCTTCCATGGTTTCGGCGTCGACCAGCTTGTCGGGCAGGTGGTCGGAGATTTCGACATGCGTCAGATAGCCGCGGGTCTTGCCCAGCTTGATAAGTGCCTTCAGACGCTGGCGGCGTTTGGCCAGGTCTTCTTCAGACAGGATGGTTTCATCCAATCCGAACTCTTTCATCAAAGCCCGTTCCTTGGCCTTGCTGATCTTCATGCGCAGTGGCTTGACCTTCTCGCCCGGCGCGACCGCGACCGGCTCGCCCTCGAGTTCGTCCTCGATATCAATCAAATCATCCAAACCCAAGCCGGGTTTGGCTTTGTCCTTGCCTTTGGCCGCGGCCTTGTGCTTGGACGTGGGAGCTTTTACGGCCGGTACTTTGGCGGCAGGCGTTTTTGCCGCGGGCGTCTTGGGAGCTGGTGCGGCGGCTTTGGCCGCCGGCTTGGTTGCGGGCTTAGCTACCGGCTTCACGGCTGCCCTGGTAGGCACGGGGGCGGACTTTTTCGGAGGGGTCAGGGGCA
>RFRO01000328.1 GCA_009924455.1 Betaproteobacteria bacterium | reverse complement strand
CCGTTGCGAGGACGTAGTCTTTGCCGACGTGGCCGCTTGCAGCGGCTGGACGGAAGCCAAACTGGCCACCCGCTGCGGCATGGGTGCCTGCCAGGGCCGGGTTTGCGGGGCCGCCGCGCAGCACCTGTGGGGCTGGCAAACGCCCTCCCCGCGACCGCCTCTGGTGCCTGCTCGCGTGGGCACGCTCAGCCTGATGGCCGATGAAAACCCATCGCTTACCATTCCGCCATCTATCGACCCGCCCTGCCCATGAGCACCCGCACGCCCCCCAAGGCCAGAAAGCCCCTAGAGCCCAAGCGCCGCGCAGCAGACCTGGCGTATGACCGCATTGAGGCCATGATTTCCAAGCTGGAGATTGCGCCCGGTTCGACGGTGGTCGAGGCCGAACTCGCCGAAATGACCCAGCTCGGCCGCACCCCGGTACGCGAGGCCTTGATGCGCATGGTGGCAATCGGCCTGATCGTGCAACAACCGCGCCGGGGGCTGACGGTGTCCACCATCGACGTGGTAGACCATCTGGACGTCATCGAAACCCGCCGGGTTATTGAGCAACTCATCGCCACCTGCTCGGCCCGCCGCGCCAGCCCGGCGCAGCGCGCCGATCTGGTCTTGTGCGCAGAAAAAATGATCACCGCCAGCCGGGGCGGCAATCTGGACGAATACATGGCCGCAGACCAGGCGCTGGACCATGTCAACCACGCCGCCTGCGGCAACTTTGCCGCCGTCAAGGCCGTGGTCCCGCTGGTGGTGCAGTGCCGCCGCTTCTGGTACCGCTACCAGAACGCCGGCGAAATCACCGAAGGCGCCCGCCGCCACATGGTCCTGGCCCAGGCCATTTCCTCCGGCAACGAAGCCCAGGCCGCCGCTGGTGCGAGCCAGCTAATGGACTATTTGGAACAGTTCACGCGCAGGGTGATTGATGCGTGAGGGGGCTTTTCGACATAGCACCAACAATATACTGAGGAGATGGAAGATCGGGGGATACTTTCGCTACTGGACTTGCATGATCAGATCATTGATCAGGAGGACGGCTACTGGCTCAAGATCGAAGCTTGGCGGGTTAAGCCAAGTCCTTATGTACCCCATGGCATACGGTATTCGCTGACCCGCATATTTTTTACCCAGCACTTTGATAGCGTGG
>RFRO01000327.1 GCA_009924455.1 Betaproteobacteria bacterium | reverse complement strand
CAGCGCGGGTGGTGCAGGCATCACAATCGGGCGATGGTTGCCATTCTCAGCGTCACGTTCCCGTTTTTTGCTCTGGTTTTCTGCGGATTTTTTGCGACCCGCAAAGGCCTGCTGCCGCTGGAGGCTATACCGGGCCTGAACACCTTTGTGCTGTTTTTCGCCCTGCCCTGCATGCTGTTCCGTTTCGGCTCCAGCACGCCGATTGCGGCGTTGCTGGACCCCGCGCTGGCGGTCGTGTACCTCACATGCGCGCTGATGATGGTGGCGCTCCTAGTACTGCTCACACGCAACGCGCAGCGCGGCGGGCATATCGGCTGGAACGATGCCGCCATGGGCGCGCTGGTGGGTGCCTTTCCCAACACCGGCTTCATGGGCGTGCCCTTGCTGGTGGCGTTTTTGGGGGCGGCGTCTGTCGGGCCGGCCATTCTGAGCATCGTGATCGACATCGTGCTGACGTCTTCGCTGTGCATCGCCTTGTCGCGCCTGGACCGGGGAGGCGGTGATGCTGTGGGGGCCGCCAAAAGTGCGCTCACCGGTGTGGCGTCCAACCCCATGCCCTGGTCCATATTGCTGGGCGCAGTGGCCTCGGCCAACGGACTGGTCCTGCCCGCACCGCTGGCCTCCACCGTGGGGCTGCTGGCCGACAGCGCCTCGCCGGTGGCCTTGTTCACCCTCGGGGCGGTGCTGGCGCGCTCGCATCTGCTGGCCTCGCAGGATGCAGCCCACGCCGTGCCCTGGCAGGACTTTGTCCCCATCGCGCTGGCCAAGTTGCTGCTGCACCCCGCGCTGTTGCTGGGCCTGGCCTATGGCGGGCGGGCGCTGGGCCTGCCGCTTGAACCGGCTGCCATCACGGTGGTGGTGCTAGTGGCTGCACTTCCCAGCGCAGGCAATGTGACGCTGCTGGCCGAGCGCCTGGGTGCCAACAACGGCCGCATCGCGCGCATCATTCTGGTGTCCACAGTGGGCGCTTTTTTCACGTTCAGCGCGGCGGTTGCGCTCCTAGTGGGCCGCTGACGCGCGCCGCACCGGGCTTTTCAGACCAGCACCGGGTCGACGTCAATCGCCCAGCGTATCAGGCCCTTGCATTCCGGTAATTTGCGGCTGGCGTGCAAGATGGGTTGCCAGGCTGCGAGGAACTTTTGCAGCGCCCCCCGGTTGG
>RFRO01000326.1 GCA_009924455.1 Betaproteobacteria bacterium | reverse complement strand
GGTCTTGCGCCTTGCGCGCGAGACCTTTGATGTCGAAGCCGCCGCCATCAGTGGTTTGAAAGCCAGTGTGGGCGCGTCTTTTGTGCGGGTGGTGGAGATGGTGCTGGCCATCCGTGGCCGCGTTGTGGTGATGGGCATGGGCAAGAGCGGCCATATCGGACGCAAGATTGCCGCCACCCTGGCCTCCACCGGAACCCCGTCCTTGTTTGTGCACCCGGCCGAAGCCAGTCATGGCGACCTGGGCATGATTACTCCGGCCGATTTGGTGCTGATGGTCTCCAACAGCGGCGAGTCGCAGGAAATCAATGCCTTGCTGCCCGTGCTCAAGCGCTTGGGCGCGCCGCTTGTCGCCTTCACCGCCAACGGGACGTCGACCATGGCATCCCACGCGGATGCCTGGATTAGCACCGCCGTAGAACAAGAAGCCTGCCCCATGAATTTGGCTCCCACAGCCAGCACCACGGCCCAACTGGCTATGGGCGATGCGCTGGCGGTGGCATTGTTGGATGCGCGCGGCTTCAAGGCCGATGACTTTGCCCGCTCCCATCCGGGTGGAGCGCTGGGCCGCCGTTTGCTGACGCATGTGGCCGACATCATGCGCAGCGGTGCCGATGTGCCGCAGGTACGCAGCGATGCCAGCTTCAGCGAGCTTATGCGCGAGATGAGTGCCAAAGGCATGGGCGCTTCGGCCGTCACCGGCGCGGATGGCGCTTTGTGCGGCATCTTCACCGATGGCGACTTGCGCCGTCTGGTGGAAACCGGTGTGGACTTGCGCAGTCTGCGTGCCGCCGACGTCATGCACCCCAAGCCATTGACCGTCAGCCCCCATGCGCTGGCTGCAGAAGCTGCCAGCCTGATGGAGGAGCGCCGGATTTCCAGCGTGCTGGTGCTGGATGCGCAGGGCGTGTTGTGTGGTGCCCTGACCAGCAACGACCTGATGCGGGCCAAGGTCATTTGATGCAGGCGGCTCCCGTGTTTGATGCGGCCGTATTGGCCAAGGCCAGCCGGGTACGGGTGTTGTTCTTGGACGTGGACGGGGTGCTGACCGACGGTGGCTTGTACTTTGCTGCCGATGGTGAATCGCTCAAGCGCTTCAACACCCTCGATGGGCACGGTTTGAAGTTGCTCCAGCGCGCGGGCATCACGCCGGCGGTGGTGACCGG
>RFRO01000325.1 GCA_009924455.1 Betaproteobacteria bacterium | reverse complement strand
ATGTGCTGCAAATTATAGCCAAGGGTAAATTTACCGAGGCCTCCGGACTTACCCTCAAAGTGACGCCCACCATTTTCCTGACGGCAGGCACATGGTCTAGCAAACCATCTGCTTGTTTCATGCCGTTCCTTGTTGGCATGCGTTTTTCACCACGGTGTTGAATTGCGCCTGCACGGCGTCGGCAAAGTCTTGCTGCATAGCGAACACGTCGGTGAATTCGGCGAAGGCCCAGCGGCCATAGCGGCGCAAATAGTTGACGCCGGGGAGCCAGCGGGTTTCCATGGCGGCGCGTTTGTCTTTGGCGTCTTCACCCCGGTAGCCTTTGACTTCCACCACCAGATTGAGCAGGTCGTCGTCAGCGCGGCCATCGTCAATACGCAAGATGAAGTCGGGCCGGTAATGCCGCGCTTCAGCGCCCAGCAGATAGGGCACCTCAAAGCCGAGGTTGTGGTTTTTGACGTAGGCGCGCACCTGCGGGTGCGCCTCGGCGGCGCGGCAAAACTCAGCCTCCCAGGCGCTGTCCATGATGAGCCAGTTCAGGTGGCAGTGGCTGGCGCTGGCCGCCCAAAGCTCGGTTTTGCTGGTGGTGAAGTTGACGTGGGCGGTGCTGCCCGTGGGGTTGTACGGGTCCAGCAGCGCCTGGATGTGGCTTTGGCCCTGCGTTACAGCGGCGCGGTTGATGGCCTGGTGGATGCGCTCGCAGGCGCGGTCGGCGAGTTGCAGGTAGCACAGCTGCGCCGGGTAGGTGCCGCCCACGCAGACCAGGTGTTGCTCCAACCACTGCTTGACGATGCGTTTGAGCTGCCCGAACAGGTGCAGCTTGGGCGGCTCGCCGGGATCGCGAAAGCGGGTGAACAGCAGGTGCCGGGTGAGGTGCATCAGCAGGGTGGCTTGGCGCATGTCCTGCGTGTGCGCCAGCGTCAGGTCCACGCCCGCGCCGATGATGCCTTCTTGCCGGTTGATGGTGGGGCCGATTTCCTCGGGGCTGAGCCGGTAGGTGGAGTCGTCGTTAAACACCGCACCGAGCTGTGCGTCGGGCAGCACCACGCGGTAGCCCTGCACCCGGGGGAAGCGGATCTCCAGCGCGTTGCGCTCGGGGCGCATGGCTTTGACCTGTACGGTTTCGCGCGGCGGGGTGGGCTTGACGATGGAGGGTTCGGCGTTGAAGTCA
>RFRO01000324.1 GCA_009924455.1 Betaproteobacteria bacterium | reverse complement strand
ACCGCTGCGCAAGTCGCCGGGCGGGCGCATCGCCATCCACACCATGACCGCGCTCGACATCTCGGCCTCGCTGTTGCGCAGCCAGTTGGAATCGACCCCGTATGACACGGCAGTGGGCTGGAAGGAATTGCTACGCCGCCATGTCGACATCGTGGAGACGATGGAGGCGCTGCGCGGGCAGCCGCCCGAACGCGCCCAGCCCGCCATCGAGGCCCTGTTGGAGCGCAGCCTGGTGTCGCCCGACCCGCTGTACCGGGTTTATCTGGAGCGCATTATTTCGGCAGACTGCGCGCACCTCGCCGAGTTCCATGCGACGGCCAGCACAAGCCAGCGCCGCCACATGGCCGACAAACTGGCCTCCTACGCGCGGGATCTGCAAAAGCTGGCAGCGCAAACGCCGTAGCGCTTGTCTGCCATGGGCCGGGGGTTCAGCGCTGCGGGCGCGAGATGTCGGCCACGGGCCAGGCTTCGCCAAAGTCGGTGAGGATGGCGTCCAGCGGCACATCGTGCGGCTCGGGTGAAAAGTCGCTCACATAGCCCACGCCAAAACCCAGTCCCACGGTAAACGGGCGGGGTTCCAGGCTGCCCAGCATGCGGTCGTAAAAACCGCCGCCATAGCCCAGCCGGTAGCCACCCGCGCTATAGCCCACGCAGGGCACAAACAGCAGCGTAGGGGAGACCATCTCGGTGTCTTTGGGCTTGGGAATGCCGTAGGCGTCTTCTTCCATCTCGCAGCCCGGGTACCAGATATGGAAGGTCATGGTTTTGTGGGCTTTGTTGATCACCGGTAGCGCAATCCGCCGGGGCTGCGGCTGGTCCAACAACTCGCCGTCTTCTTTCCAGCGGTGCAGCGCGGGCAGGGGGTCGAATTCGCCTTTGATGGGCCAGTACGCCCCGATCACCGTGTCTTCGCGCCGCAGCAGCCAGATCCGCATCACCTGCTGGAGCAACTCACTGCGATGTTGCCGGTCGGGTAGCGCATTGCGCAAGGCCAGCAACTCTTTGCGTAATGCCTTTTTGGCGTCGCCGGCGGATTCGGAGGACTTGTCCATAATCGGTCAATTGAGTGAAGAAGAACCATTTTGACAGCATTACCCCGTTGGACTCTTTTTGCCGCCGCAGCGCTGCTGCTGGGCGCTTCTTTTTTCGCCGCGCCCTTGCAGGCACAGGC
>RFRO01000323.1 GCA_009924455.1 Betaproteobacteria bacterium | reverse complement strand
CAAGGCGTCTTGCGCCTGTGCGCTGATCGCCAGACCCAGTGCCAGGGATACGCCCAAAAGGGTTTTCATTACTAGCCGTTTGCTCATGGTGTTCTCCAGTCAAAAAGTGAAACAAGAAATCGGAATCGGGGAAGGTCAGACCGTGGTGATGGGCGGAATGGGTCGGGGGCGTGTCCTTTCAAAGTATACGGTTAGGTTTCTGGGTGAAGCGACCTCAACCGGGGGTCCATAGCGGGGGTAAACCCGCGAGGGTTTGCACAATTCGGGCCAGCGAACCGTCACGCACCAGCGCGGTTGCATGCGCGATATCGGGCGCAAGATAACGATCCTGCATCATTTTGGGCACATCGCGGCGCAGCAATGCGTGCACCTGCTCCAAAACAGCGGAACTGTGCAAGGGACGCAAAAAATCAATGCCCTGTGCGGCAGCCAGCAACTCAATACCCAGAATATGTGCCGTGTTGGCGACCATGGTTTGCAAGCGGCGCGCCGCAAAAGTTGCCATGGACACATGGTCCTCCTGGTTGGCGCTGGTGGGCAGGCTGTCCACGCTGGCCGGATGCGCCAGCGACTTGTTTTCGGAGGCCAGCGCGGCCGCGGTGACGTGCGCAATCATGAAGCCGCTGTTAAGCCCCGCGTCCTCGGTGAGAAAAGGCGGCAGGCGCGAAACGCTGCTGTCAATCAGCATGGCAATACGCCGTTCGGCAATGGCGCCTACCTCGGCTATCGCCAGCGCCATGCCGTCGGCGGCCAGCGCCACCGGCTCGGCATGGAAGTTACCGCCCGAGAGCATGGCCCGGTCTTCGGCGAACACCAGCGGGTTGTCGGTCACGGCATTGGCCTCGATCAGCAGCACCCGCGCGGCGTGGCGCAACTGGTCCAGGCAGGCGCCCACTACCTGCGGTTGGCAGCGCAGGCAATAGGGGTCTTGCACCCGGTCGTCACCGCTCAGGTGCGAATCGCGGATGGCGCTGCCTGCCAGTAGCGCGCGGTAGTACTGGGCCACATCGATCTGGCCGGGCTGCCCGCGCAGCGCGTGGATGCGCGGATCAAACGGGCCGTCGCTGCCGCGCGCGGCATCAATCGTGAGCGCGCCGATCACCAAGGCAGCTTCGAGTACCGGCTCAAAAGTCAGCAGCGCGTGCAAGGCCAGCGCGGTCGATGTTTGCGTGCC
>RFRO01000322.1 GCA_009924455.1 Betaproteobacteria bacterium | reverse complement strand
ATCAGAAGTGGTACTGAATTTTGCTGAAATCGCTGATCGCAAACGCGTAAAGAATGAGCAAATCTTCTTCGTTCGCGTTGTTGATTTGGTGTTGGGCATTGCCGGGAATAAACAACATCCGGCCCGGGTCGACCTGGTGTAACACGTCGTCAATGGTGACAGTACCGCGCCCTGATAGCGTGAAATAGGTTTCCGGTTGCGCATGGCGATGCGGCTCGAGCGATTCGCCCTGCTTGAGGCGAACCACGCCCATGGTCATGTCGTTTTGGCAGCCGGAGCCACTGCCCAGCAGCTCTTTCCATTGCGCGTTGCCGCGCGCAGCGATCTGATCGGCTGGCCAGCTTTCCCATTCAAGCGCATCAAGGTGTTGCGAGGCTGTGTGCATGAAAAATCCACGTTAAAACATGTGATGCTGGCATTTTAGGTAGCGGGGATGGCCTTGCGTCGTTCTCGATGCGGAGCGCCTGGGCTTTTACGGGCGCACCGGGATTTGAATTGGGATGCCCCTTCAAACGACCTGCGCGCAGGCATTCCTGACCGCTACAACCAGCGCCATACCAGTAGCGTACAATGGGTCAGGGTAGGTTTCATAACGCTCCAGCATTGCGCGGTTGCGTCAGGGACGGATGCCAAAGTTCTGGTCACTGTGCTCATTGGTGTTCACCTGTTTGTAGACTTAAAAATGCCCATCGCCTTTACAACTTTCAGCTTCTGGCTCGGATACTGTAATTATATACAGTAAAAATCCCCAGTGAATTTTCAAACCCAACATCTCGCCACCCTCAGCAAATATGCCGGCATTGGCTTTATCGCCGGTGCAGTGAACCATGGCATGTTCAGCGAACAGCGTTCACTCGTCACCGCCGGGATGGGCGTTTTGTTCTTTTTGATCGGTGCCTATGTCGAGAACCGATCGCAGGTTGGCGAGACGGTATCGTGGGGCGATGTGCTGGGATTTGGCATTTTGTCGTCCATCGGTTTGGGCTTTTTTACCGGCGGTCTGCAGCATTTCCCTGACTCGCCGCAGCGCAGCGTTTGGGTGGTGCCGCTGGGGTTTTTTCTCAGTCTGATTTCTCTGTATTTTGGTAATGCCAGCCAGCGTGCGAATGCTAAAGCGGTACTTCTTTACGCGCTGGGCGGCGGCGCGATGGTGGTCGCCGCCTGCGTGGCTGCTTGGGG
>RFRO01000321.1 GCA_009924455.1 Betaproteobacteria bacterium | reverse complement strand
GAATACACCGCCACCGTGCGGATACCCATGCGCCGCGCCGTGGCCGCGACCCGGCAGGCGATTTCGCCACGGTTGGCGATGAGGATGGTGGTGAACATGAATAAACCTCGTTAATGCGGCATTACCTGCAAACCGCGCAGCGCGGCGATGACATCGAAATCTGCATCGCGGTGCAGCAGCAAATGGCCATGCGTGATGCAGTAACTGGCCAAGAGCACATCAATCGGGCTGCGGATGGGATAGCCCAGGGCGCGCAGAGCGCGGTAGTGGTCTGCGGCTTGGATTGCATGGGACAAACCACCGAGCTCCACCTGGGTCAACTCCGACAGTAGCTCCTGCGCGTCCACCAGAAGGCGACTGGAACGAAAACCCCGTAACACCTCATACACGACCAAATCGGCCGTGGCCAGCGGTGAACTGGTATCGCTCAACAAGGCGTCCAAGCGATCCACCGCCGTGTTCGATGCACCGTTGAAGAAGTCAATCCATACGCTGGAGTCCACCAGGATCATTTGGTACGACCTCGTTTGGTGGGAGCCAGCTTGGCCGCCTTCACGGCATACGGCGCGGGTGCTGCTTCATTCACGGCCAGGACACGCTGTTTGCGCAGCGTGGCCCAGCTTTCGTCGGAGTCATCCCAGTGCAACTTGCCACGCAACGCGCGCAAACCGTCGTATACCTTGCGCCGCGCGACCAGGCGCAAACCCGCTTCCACCGCCTCGCGCTTGGTCTTGAAGCCGCCGGCCTCCATGGCGGCTTCCATCAACTTGTCGTCGATATCAATATTGGTTCGCATAAATCACCCTTAATGTGTATGAATTTTCAAAACTATACACATAGCGCCATCCCGGGTCAAACCCGTCATGGCGTCCAGACTACGTCGGCGTCGACTGCATACAGCTTGCACGGGTTACCGTACCGCTGGCAGTTGCCCAAGGCGCGCCCGACTGCGTAGTCGCCCCGGGCAATACCGTAGCCACCCCGTGTGCTGACCGCGAACGCGCGGGGGACGGCCATCTCAAGAAACTTGGCGTATGCGGCCCTGCCCGCAGCCCCTGCGGGTACGCTGCTCTGGTCTGCGAGATCGGCAAAGCCGCTTGGCGGTGGCGCGGTGGCAATCGCAGGCTGGTCAAAACCCAAGTCCTGCAAAAAGCGGTCCACCACGGGCAGCCAATGGTCCATGTCCTCG
>RFRO01000033.1 GCA_009924455.1 Betaproteobacteria bacterium | reverse complement strand
GCCGGGACAAGCCCAAGGTCAGCGCGTTTTTGAGCGCGAAGATTGACAAAATTCTGGCGCTCCAACCCGACTGCGTGTTTGGCTTTTCCGATTTGCAAGCCGACATCGCCGCTGCGCTGATCCGCCACGGGGTGCAGGTCATGGTGTTCAACCAGCGCAGCGTGGACGAGATTTTTTCCATGCTGTACCAGGTTGCGGCGATGGTGGGCGAGGCACAGCAGGGGCTGGGCCGCATTGCAGCATGGCGCGCCGAGCTGGACGCGGTGCGCAGCCGTGTGCAGGCCCTGCAAGCGCAGGGCGCGCGCCGGCCACGCGTGTACTTTGAGGAGTGGGATACGCCACAGATCAGCGCCATCCGCTGGGTATCCGAGCTCATGGGTATTGCCGGGGGCGACGATATTTTTCCCGAGTTGGCCCTCGAGTCGCTGGGCAAGAACCGCATCCTGGCCGACGGCGACGCAGTGCTGCGCCACGCGCCCGACATCATCATCGGCTCCTGGTGCGGCAAGAAATTTCGCCCCGAAAACGTCGCGGCGCGGCCGGGGTGGGATGCGCTGCCCGCTGTACGCAACGGCGATCTCTATGAGATCAAATCGCCGCTGATTCTGCAACCCGGCCCAGCAGCCCTGACCGATGGGCTGAAGGCTTTGCACCGCATTTGCGCAGGTTGGATGGAGCGGTCCATAGCGCCGGCCCGGGTGCGCGCATGAACGGGCGTCGACTGCTTCTCCTAGGCTTGCTGGTCCTGGGTGGCAGCGCCGCAAGCGCGTGGGAACTGCGTGACGACAGCGGCCAGACCGTGCGCTTTGACGCAGCGCCGCAGCGCATCGTCAGCCTCTTGCCCTCGCTCACCGAGACCGTGTGCGCTTTGGGCCAATGCGCCAAATTGGTGGGGGTGGATCGGTATTCCAATTTCCCGCAGAGCGTTCGCGCATTGCCCCAGGTAGGCGGCGGGCTGGACCCGCAGATCGAGGCCATCGTGGCCCTCAAGCCCGACCTGGTGCTGGTCTCCAATTCCTCCCCGGGCGCGCAGCGCATGCGCGGCCTGGGGCTGAAGTTGCTGGCGCTGGAGCCGCGCAATTTTGCTGACGCTACGCGCGTGGTGCGTCTGCTGGCGCAGGTGCTGGCGGTAGACACCGCACCGGGCGTGGTGCAGGCTATGGAGCGTGACATGCGGGCCGCCGGACAGGCCGTACCCCCACTGGCCCGTGGCAGAAGCGTGTACTTCGAAGTGAACCCCGGCCCCTATGCGGCCAGCGAGTCGTCATTTATCGGAGAGACTTTGGCGCAGCTGGGCCTGAAAAACATCGTGCCCGCCAGCCTCGGCGCGTTCCCCAAAATCAACCCCGAGATGGTGGTGCGGGCCCAACCCGATGTGATTCTGGTCGGCGACAACGAGGTTGACGACCTGTCCAAACGCCCCGGCTGGTCGACGTTGGCGGCCATACGGGCGCAGCGCATCTGTGTGTTTGACAAGCAGGACTCCGACACCCTGGTGCGTCCCGGACCGCGCATGGCCACGGGCGCGATGCGGGTGGCCCAATGCCTGCAGCGCTTGTACCCGGCCACGCCATGACGGAACCCGCACGCCACGCTCCGCTGGTTCTCGCTGTGGGTTTGGCAGCCCTTGCTGTGGTTTTTTTGATGCTGGGGGTTTGTATTGGCAGCACCGGCTGGCACGCCTGGAGCGATATGACCCGCGACCCGGTGGCCTGGCAAATCGTCTGGGACATCCGGCTGCCGCGCAGCGCAGGGGCCTGGGGTGCGGGTGCGCTGCTGGGTCTGTGCGGCGCGGTGGCGCAGGGCCTTTTTCGCAACCCGTTGGCCGATCCGTATTTGCTTGGTAGTGCCGCCGGTGCGTCGCTGGGCGTGTGCGTGGCGCTGGCGCTTTTGGGCGTGTCTCCGGCCTCGCTGGAGTGGCTGGCGCAGATTGGTTTGACGGGCGCTGCGTTTGTGGGTGCGACCGGCGCGGTGTTCTTGACCCTGGTGCTGGCGCGCGGCGTGCAACACACGCTGCGCCTGCTGCTGGCCGGGGTCGTGGTGGGTGTGGTGCTCGGTGCGGCCAGCTCGCTGATTTTGCTGATGCAGCCGCAACTCTTGCAGGCGATGCAAGGCTTTTTGCTGGGTAGCACGGCCTTTGTCGGCTGGGGCGGGTGCCTGCTCATGTTGGCGGTATGGTGCGTGTGCACGCTGGCGGCCTGGTTGTTCAGCCCGGTGCTGGATGGCCTGGCCCTGGGGGAATCCACTGCGCTGAGCCTGGGCCTGCCGCTGGCGCCCATGCGGCTGGGGCTGATTCTGGTCTTGGCCCTGGCCAGCGGAACCGCCGTAGCGCAGACCGGGCTGATCGCGTTTGTCGGGCTGGCGGCGCCGCACGTGGTGCGCAGTCTGGTGCGCGCGGCACACGCTTGGCTTTTGCTGTTGTCCAGCTTGATGGGTGGTGTTTTGTTGATGGCGGCCGACTTGCTGGCGCGTGCGCTGATTGCGCCGCAGGAGCTGCCGGTGGGCGTACTCACCGCCGTGCTGGGTGGCGGCTATTTGTTGTGGCTGATGCACCGGCAAAGCGCTGCCTTGGCCGGAGACGCCCCGTGAGCCGCAGCGCGCCCATCTTGCGCGCCCAGGGCGTGAGTGCCCGTTTGGGTGGCGTGCAGGTTTTGCATCCGCTGGACCTGCAGCTGGAGCCGGGCCGCTGGACCAGCATCGTCGGCCCCAACGGCGCGGGCAAGTCCACTTTGCTCAAAGTATTGGCCGGCTTGTTGCCGCACCAGGGTAGTGTGTCGCTGGGCGGGCGGGTGTTGTCGCAATGGCCTGCACGCGAGCGGGCCCGCACCGTGGCGTGGCTGGGGCAGGGTGAGTCAGTTGTGGATGACTTGAGCGTTTGGGATCTGGCGATGCTGGGTCGCCTGCCGCACCAGCCCTGGCTGGGCAAGCCGGATGCGCACGACCTGGCCGTCGTGGAGAAATACCTCCGCCTCACGCAAGCCTGGGACTGGCGGCATCGCAGCGTGGGCGCGCTGTCCGGCGGCGAGCGGCAACGTGTGTTGCTGGCGCGTGCGCTCAGCGTCGAGGCCGACATTGTGCTCATGGACGAGCCGCTGGCCAACCTCGACCCGCCGCACCAGGCCGACTGGCTGCAGACCGTGCGCGGCCTGCGGGCGCGGGGCACCACGGTGGTCAGCGTGCTGCACGAAATCTCCATGGCCCTGCACGCTGATGCGCTGGTGGTGATGGCGCAGGGGCGAATCGCCCACCACGGCGCATGCACAGATCCGCAGAGCCACCGCGCGCTGGAACAGGCTTTTGACCAGCGCATCAGCATCCACGCGGTGCAAGACCAGTGGGTGGCTATTCCCGTGTCCACCCTGCCCAGCACGCTGTGAGCCCATCCATGCACCAGGTATTTCCCACCATCACCGACCTGCGCGACCCTGCGCTGACCCAATCATTGCGCGCCGCCTTGGACAACAAAACCAAACCACTGGGATCGCTGGGCCGCTTAGAGGCTCTGGCCTTGCAGCTGGGTGAAATTGTGGGCAGCCACAACCCCGTCTTAGACCAGCCGCAAATGGTGGTTTTTGCGGGTGACCACGGCATCACCGCGCAAGGTGTTTCTGCCTTTCCCAGCGAGGTGAGCTGGCAGATGGTGGAGAACTTTCTGGCCGGTGGTGCAGCGGTTAGCGTGCTGGCGCGCCAACACGGGCTGGCACTGACCGTGGTGGACTGCGGTGTGAAACACGACTTTCTCGCAGGACTGCCCGCAGGGTCGCAACGCTCTGGGCTGCAGGTGCGCAAAGCCGATGGCGCGCATATGGGAACGGCAGATTCTTCGCAGCAGCCCGCCATGAGTGCTGCGCAGTGCGCGCAGGCCGTACGCCACGGTGTGGAGCTGGTGCAAGGCTTGCCAGGCAATGTGCTGCTGCTCGGTGAAATGGGCATTGGCAACACCTCGGCTGCTGCGCTGCTGCTGGCGCGCCTGGCCGGTTTGGATATTGCGCAATGCACCGGTGCAGGCACCGGGCTGGATGCCGACGCGGTGGTCCACAAGACCCGTGTGCTGCGGGGCGTGCTCGAGCGCCATGCGGATGCGCGCGCGCCGATGGAGGCGCTGGCCGCTTTGGGCGGTTTTGAGATTGCCACCATGGTTGGCGCGGTCTTGCAGGCCGCGTCTGAGCGGCGGGCGATCGTGGTCGATGGGTTTATTGCCAGCGCGGCGGTGCTGGTGGCGCAGGGGTTGGAGCCGCTGGTTCTGCAGCGCTGCGTGTTCGCCCACCGCTCCGGCGAGCGCGGCCATTCGGCCATGTTGCAGCACCTCGGCGTGGAGCCTTTGCTAGATTTGGGTTTGCGTCTGGGCGAAGGCTCGGGCGCGGCGCTGGCCTGGCCGCTGTTGCAGTCGGCCTGCGCCATCCTGCGCGAAATGGCCAGCTTTGCCGACGCCGGTGTATCCGAGAAGAGCGCTACGCCTCTGCCATGAGCCACCTGCTTCGGTTTATCCGGCATTTTTTGCTGGCCATCCAGTTCTTTACGCGGATTCCGGTGGACGGTCGCCTGGCGCAGTGGGTGGGTTACAGCCCGGCCATGCTGCGTGCCAGCGCCGCGCACTTTCCGGCTGTCGGCGTGATCGTGGGTGCTTTAGTGGCGTCGTTGACTGCCGCGCTTTTATACGCTGTGCCCGGCATTTTTGCGCCGATGGTTGCGGCGGTTATGGGCACTGCGTGGAGCGTCTGGATGACCGGTGCTTTCCATGAAGACGGTCTGGCCGATGTGGCCGACGGCTTAGGCGGTAGCTACGACCGCGAGCGGGCCCTCACCGTCATGAAAGATTCCCGCGTCGGAGCCTTCGGGGCGATTGCCGTGGTGCTGGCCCTGTTGGCCAAGGTGGCAATCCTCGCCGTGATCGGATCGGTGGGCGCGGTGTGGATGTGCGCGGCCATCATGGGTGCGCACGTGGTCTCGCGCACCTGGCCGCTCTTGCTGATCCGCCTGCTGCCCCACGTGGGCGATGCGGATGGCTCGAAATCTAAGCCGCTGGCCGATCAAATCACACTGCCCAGCCTGGCGGTGGCGTTGGCCTGGTGTGGGGGCGCGTTGGTTCTGACCTTGCAGGTGCAAGCGGCGCTGCAGCCTGACGCGCGCCTGGCGCTGGCCTGGGGCGCTGGATTGCTGGGCTCCGCGCTGGCGTTCTGGCGCGCGCACGCCTTATTTGCCCGCCGATTGCAAGGTTTTACCGGCGACTGCCTGGGTACCACGCAACAGGTGTGTGAACTGGCTTTTTATCTTGGTCTGGCCCTCGGCCTTCGCGCGGCTGCACACGTCTAAGCGGATATGGCTTTGTGGATCGTGCGCCACGCCCGGCCCCTGATCGCGGCAGGGATTTGCTATGGCGTGATGGATGTGCAGGCCGATGCCGCAGAGACCGATCAGGCGGCGCGCGCATTGGCCGCTGCCTTGCCAACGGGCGCGGCTCTGCGCGTCTCGCCGCTCACGCGTTGCCAGCAGTTGGCGCGGGCCTTGTGCGCTGTACGCGCCGATCTGCGTGCCCACACCGATCCGCGCCTGCGCGAGATGGACTTTGGCGTTTGGGAAGGTGTGGCGTGGAATGCGATTCCGCAGCAAGCGCTGCAAGCCTGGACCGATGATTTCGGTAACCACCTTTTCGGCGGTGCTGAAAGCTCCAATGCGGTTCTGGCGCGCGTGGCCCAGGTGTGGGACGAAGCCCAAGGCCATCAGGACACGATTTGGATCACCCATGCCGGCATTGCGCGTGCCGCGCATTTGCTGGCGGATGGTGTGCGCACGCTGACGCGCGCGGACCAGTGGCCGCTACACGCACCCGGCTACGGCAAGTGGGTGCAATTCGCCGCGATAAAGCATGAAATTCCCCCGCGCGGGGGATGTTCACCTTCTCCCCCCACAGAAAAAATGTAGCCGGATTGTGGCCGCCACGCCCCCATCGGGCGACAGGACCGCATTAACCGAAGGGGACGGAACCATGTCAATTGAACAGAAACTCAACCGCGCCATCAGCGCGATTTTGGACGCCAAGGCGGATTTGCAGTGTTTTGCCGAAGAGGTCGGCGCCAATCTGGAAATCCGCCGCGCGGTCAATGAACTCGACGTGGCCGAGTTGGATCTGGAGAACGCCATCCGGGAGTTATCCGGCCAACTTTGTTGACCCCTGCAGCGGGGTCGTCAAGCGCTTAAATCCCCCGCGCCGATTCCTGCTGCAACACCACATCGCTGGTCGCAAAGGCCACGCAAGGCAGCACATAGCCTTCTTCCACTTCTTCCGTACTCAATCCCGGCCATTCCACCTCATAGCGCACGCTGCCCTGCAGAAGTTGGCACACGCATGTACGACAAGTGCCGTTGCGGCAGGAGCTCGGCATCTCGATGGCTCCCGCCTCGAAGGCTTGCAGCAAGGTCATGCCGTCTTCTATGTCGCATTGGAGGTTGGCGGGCAGTACGCTGGCGGTGAACATGAGGTGGTGCAGAGGATCCTAGCTGCCGAGTGTGCCGCAAACCGAGGGGCAGTTATCTGAAGCATCTGTCAAAGAGCGCGGTTATGGTGAAGCCCCCTTCACCCGCCTCGAGGTTTACTATGAATCCGCCAACCCCTCGTTTGTCACTTTACTTGCGCCGTTGTGTCGGTCTCGCGCTGGTCACCGCCGCGCTTGCCGCCCACGCCCAAACTTTCCAGTTCGCAGCCCTCGGCGACTTGCCCTACGGCGATCCCGCCAAGGTTGGTGCGCCATACCGCGCGCTGATCGGCAGCATCAACCGCCTGCAACCGGCTTTTTCTATCCATATCGGAGACTTCAAATCGGGCTCCACCCGCTGCAGCAACGAAGAGTTCCAGACCCAGCTGCAGCACTTCGCTTTGTTTGCGTCGGCACTGGTCTACACGCCGGGTGACAACGAATGGACCGACTGCCACCGCGCCAACAACGGCGCCTACGACCCGGTGGAGCGGCTCGCCCTATTGCGCACCATGTTCTTCCCCGCCGGTCAGTCGCTGGGCCAGTCGCCGCTGGCGGTGCAAAGCCAGGCCGCGCTGGACCCCACCCACGCCAAGTTTGTTGAAAACCTCCGCTGGCAGCACCAGGGTGTACTGTTTGCTACGCTGCATATCGTGGGCAGCAACAACAACTTCGAGGTACGCGACGCCCGCGCTGTGGCCGAGTTCATGGAGCGCGACCGCGCCAACGTGGCCTGGATTCAAGACGCCTTCGCCCACGCGCAACAAAGCGGCGCCAAGGCGCTGGTGTTCGCCATGCAGGCCGATGTGTTCGAATCCAAATCGTTGTGGGAAGACTTTCCCCCGCATTCGGGCTTTCGCACCAGCATTGGCGAGACCCTGCTGCCCCTGGCCGCCGCTGCCCGCATCCCCGTGCTGCTGATCCACGGCGACAGCCATGTGTTCCGCTTTGACCAGCCCTTCAGCCTGAACAAAACCCCCATCACCAACCTGACCCGCCTGGAAGTTCCCGGTGCCAATGACATGCGCGCGGTGCAGGTTAGCGTGGACACCCGTGCCGCGCAGCCTTGGGGTGTCCGGCTGGTGGAGGCGGGGCGCTAGAGGCGCCTAGACCTCCGGCGTATCCGTATCCATCTGCCCGCTGCGCAGCCGCAAGCGGGCTTGCTCTGCCAGGCCCTGGTATTTGCGTTTAAAGGCTTCCAGATTTTCCTGCTCCAGTTCTTCCAGGTCGAGCAGGGCGTTGTGCGCGCCGTTGGTGGCGCGGATAAGTTCGTCGAGTTTGAGTTGAATGGCTTCGGTGTCGCGGTTCTGGGTGTTTTGGATCAGGAACACCATGAGAAAGGTGATGATGGTGGTGCCGGTGTTGATGACCAGCTGCCACGTGTCGCTGAAGCCAAAGAATGGCCCGGTGATCAGCCAGACCAGGATGATGCCGACCGCGCCCGAGAAAACAAACGATTTGCCGCAGACGTGCGCAGTCTTTTTGGCTACCCGCGCATACCAGTTTTTGTGTTCCATGAAGAGACTGCCTTAAAGGCGTTCATTGTGTAGCAAGCCGGGCGTGAAGGCTTGCCACTTCACTGCGCAAGTGGTGGATTTCAATCAAATATTCCATGAAGATTGCCGCAGCGCAGAGGTCCAAATCGAAGTCCCTGGCTTTGCGGCAGGCCGTTTGGACGGGCTCAATGTAGATGCGTGAAAAGCATATTTGCGCGTCTGCGAGTGGGTCGGCGGGGAGCACGCCGTAGTCCAGCAATTCCTGAAATTCGTCGTCGCTTAACCCACAAATACCCGCGAATTCGCTTTTGGATAGATGGTCTGCCGTGCTCAGTAGAACGTGACCGGAATACGAGGTTTGCATGGGTTGTGGGCTGGCAAAAGGGTGAACGGGCGAAATGCCCGCCAATGGTATTGGCGAGGTCGCGCACATGGGCTTGACATACATCAATAGATAGCCTGGAGGTGGCTGGGTAAAGCTTGATGCACGTCAAAACGCCTGGCACCGCTGCGGCCTACATTGGGTAACCGGACTTTCGGAATAACCAATGAAGGGATGATGTATGTACCAAAGAATCATGGTGGCGACGGACGGCTCGCCCTTGTCGCAAAAGGCGGTGGATTCGGCGCTGGATTTGGCTGCGGCGTTCAAGGCGCAGGTGACTGCCGTGTCAGTGGTGCAAGCCTATACCTACGACTATTTTGAAGGCGCTTATCCCTTGAGCAAGGAAGACGTGAAATCTGTGGAATCCTTTTGGGTCGAGAAGGCACAGAAGCTGCTGGACACCGCCACTTTCAGTGCGGCCGCCAGGGGCGTACCCATCAAAACACAGGTCTTAACTGCGAATGACGTGGCCGACGCCCTGGTGACTGCGGCGCACACGATAGACGCGGACTTGATCGTGATGGCCTCGCATGGCCGCCGGGGCTTTGACCGTTTGCTGCACGGCAGCGAGACGCAAGAGGTGCTGAACCACTGCAAGGTGCCGGTCTTGGTCTTGCGCTGAGCAAATGAGACGCTGACCGCAAGGCTTTAGGTGCTGCCTTTTTGGGGGAAACCCATGCTATGAAGTTTGTCCAGAATCACCTGGCGCATAGCCGGCTCGGCATTCAGGCTAACCATGTGCATTTCATGGTCTACCGATACATCGGTGACTCCGTCCAGAGCGCTGAGTCCTTTGACCACGGTCTTTCCGCAACCACCGCATTTCAGGTTCTCGATTTCGAAATGCATATCTTGGGCGCTCATAAGACGGCCTCCATGCCCTGGTGGCGCAGCAGCGCGTCCAGGCGCGGCGCGCGGCCCCGGAAGGCTTTGAAGGACTCCATGGCCGGGCGGCTGCCGCCTTTCTCCAGAATCGTTTCGCGGTAGCGGCGCCCGGTCTCTGGGTTGGCCTCGCCACCGGGCAGGGCGGTTTCTTCAAAGGCGGCGTAGGCGTCGGCGCTCAGTACTTCGGCCCATTTGTAGCTGTAGTACCCGGCCGCGTAGCCGCCCGCAAAGATGTGGCTGAAGCTGTGCGCGGTGCGGTTCCAGGCCGGGGGCTGGAGCACGGCAACCTCCTGGCGCACCTCAGCGAGCACACGCATGAAGTCGGCACCCGCTGCGGGTTCGCTGTGCAGGCGCATGTCAAACAGCGCGAACTCGATCTGGCGCAGGGTTTGCAGTCCGCTTTGGAAGTTTTTGGCGGCCAGCATTTTGTCAAAAAGGGCACGCGGCAGGGGCTCGCCGGTGTCCACGTGCGCAGTCATGTGGCGCAGCACGCTCCATTCCCAGCAAAAGTTTTCCATGAACTGGCTGGGCAGCTCCACGGCGTCCCACTCCACGCCGCTGATACCGGCGATGTCGCGCTCGTTGACCTGCGTGAGCATATGGTGGAGGCCGTGGCCGCATTCATGAAAGAGCGTGATCACGTCGTCGTGCGTGAGCAGCGGCGGCATGCCGCCCACGCCTTCGGCAAAGTTGCACACCAGATGCGCCACCGGCGTTTGCAGTGCAGCGCTGTCGGGGCGCAGCCAGCGGGTGCGCACATCGTCCATCCAGGCCCCGCCGCGCTTGCCGGCGCGGGCACCGGGGTCCAGATAGAACTGACCGAGCAAGACACCTGCGCGCTCGATGCGGTAGAACTCCACCGCCGGGTGCCACACCGGCGCGGTGTCGCGGCGGATGCTCACCTCAAACAGGGTTTCCACAATCTTGAACAAGCCGGCCAGTACCTGCGGCGCGGGGAAGTAGTTTTTGACTTCTTGCTCGCTGAAGGCGTAGCGCGCTTCTTTGAGTTTTTCGCCGATGTAGGGCCAATCCCAGGCTTGCGGGTCGGGCAGGTTCAGATGCTCGGCGGCGAAGGCGCGCATTTCGGCCACGTCTTTTTCGGCAAAGGGTCGGGCACGGGCAGCCAGGTCGCGCAGAAAGCCGGTGACCTCTTCGCTGGACTGCGCCATCTTGGTGGCCAGCGATACGGCGGCGAAGTGCGGGTAGCCGAGCAAAGCGGCTTCTTCCTGGCGCAGCGCCAGAATCTCTTGCACCAGGGTGCTGTTGTCTTGGGACGCGTTGACCGCCTGGTCGGAGGCGCGTGTGACATAGGCGCGGTAAACCTGTTGGCGCAGCGCGCTGCTGTGCGCAAACTGCATGACGGGCAGGTAGCAGGGCATCTTCAGGCTCAGTTTGTGGCCCTCTGCGCCATCGGCTTGGGCGGCAGCGCGGGTCGCATCCAGCACGTCCTGGGGAACCCCTGCAAGCTCTTCGGCGTTGACCAAAAGCGACCACTGGTCGGTGGCGTCCAACACGTTTTCACTGAATTTCTGGCTCAGCTCGGCTTGGCGTTCCTGGATCGCGGCAAAGCGTTCTTTGGCCGCGCCCGTGAGCTCTGCGCCCGATAGCACGAAGTTGCGCAGTGCCAGCGTGCGTGCGCGCTGCTGCTCGGGATTCAAGCCAGCCGGGTCGATGGCTTTGTACTGGGCGTACAGTTTTTCATCCGCGCCAAGGCGGGTCCAGAACTCGGTGACGTGCGGCAAGGCCGCGTTGTAAGCAGCGCGCAGTTCCGGCGTGTCAGCTACCGCATTCAAATGGCTGACGGCACCCCAGGCGCAGCCTAGGCGTTCGCCGGCCACATCCAGCACCCGCGCAATCCCGGTCCAGTTGGCGGGAAAGCCGCTGGCGGTCAGTCCTACGCCGCCGGGTACCGGTGTGATGTAGCCCGCAACCTGCGATACGCCTGCGTAGTCCACGTCGCCGCAGAGCTTGCCTTCGTCGGTGCGGTTCATGCCCACATCGAGCACGACTGCGCCGGGCTTGACCATGTCGGCCGTGAGTACGTTGCGCTTACCCACGGCCGCGACGATCACATCGGCCTGCAGCGTCATGGCTTTGAGGTCTTTGGTGGCGCTGTGGCAGATGGTGACCGTGGCGCTTTGTTGCAGCAGCATCATGGCCATGGGTTTGCCCACGATGTTGCTGCGGCCGATCACCACCGCGTGTTTGCCGCGCAGGTCATACCCAATGCTCTCCAACATCTTCATGCAGCCGTAAGGCGTGCAGGGCCAGAAGCCGGGTTGGCCGACCATGAGCGCGCCGGCGCTGGCGATGTGGAATCCGTCGACGTCTTTGGCCGGGCTGATGAATTCGATGACTTTGTTGGCATCGATGTGCGCGGGCAGCGGCAGCTGCACCAGGATGCCGTGGATGCTGGCGTCGTGGTTCAGCGCATCGATGCGGGCCAGCAGATCAGCCTCGCTCATGGACGCGTCGTAGCGCTCCAACACCGAATGCATACCGGCTTCGGTGCAGCTCTTGACCTTGTTGCGTACATAGACCTGCGAAGCCGCGTTTTCGCCCACCAGGATCACCGCCAGACCGGGCGTGATGCCCCGGGCTTTGAGCGCAGTGACGCGGCGCGCCACGTCGGTGCGCAGTTGCGCGGAGAGGGCGTTGCCGTCAATGATGTGTGCAGTGTGTGTGCTCATGGTGGTTTTCCAGAAAAATACGACCGCGCCGACGTGCGCGGTCTGGTAACAGGGATTTCAATTGGGGCTTGAGCCTGCGCTTTTGCCAGGGGTTTGGGCCAGGGCAATGCGCAGGAGGTCGGCAACCGTTTTGGCACCGAGCTTTTCCATGATGTTGGCCCGGTGGGCCTCCACCGTTTTGATGCTGATGTTCAGGTCATCGGCAATTTGTTTGTTCAAACGGCCCGCGACGATGCGCTCCAGAACCTGGGCTTCGCGGGTGGTGAGCTTGGCCAGCAGCGATTCGCGGTTGAGTGTGGTCTGGTATTCGGCAAAGGTCTCACGCGCGGTGGCCAGCATGTGTTCCACCAGGCGCACCAACTCTTCTTCGCGAAAGGGTTTTTGAACAAAGTCCACGGCACCCTTCTTCATAGTCTCTACCGCCATCGGTACATCGCCATGGCCGGTGATAAAGACGATGGGCAAGGGGGAGCGCAGGTCGACCAGGCGGTTTTGCAGATCCATGCCGCTCATGCCGTCCATGCGGATATCCACAATCAAGCAGGCCAATTCGCGGGGGTCGTAACGGCTCAGAAACGATTCAGCGGAATCAAAGCAGCGAACGCGATAGTCTTTGCCCTCCAGCAGCCACTGCAACGAGTCGCGTACGGCCTCGTCGTCATCCACCACAAAAACGGTTCCTTTTTTGGGAATCAGGCTCATCGGTGTAACTCAGGGTTAAACAGTGGATCGGACGCGCTCGACGCCGGGTAGGGTCATGTCCAGTGGAATCCAGAAAGCAAACCGGCATCCCAGAACAGCAGAACCATTGTAGATGTTCTCCGCCTGAATGCGTCCCCGGTGCGATTCGATGATGGAGCGGCACAAACTCAAACCCATGCCCATGCCGTCCGATTTGGTGGTGTAGAAGGCTTCGTACAAACGCTCCATGACGCCGGGCGCAATGCCGACGCCGGTGTCGCTTACCGCAAACTGCACAACGGTTTGTCCTTCGATGTTCTGAAGGCCCACGCGCAAATCCACATTGCGCTGGTGCGGCGGACGAGCGGCCGATTCGATCGACTCTGCCGCGTTGCGAAGCAGGTTGAGCAGCACCTGCTGGATCAGGATGGGGTCGACCCGCAGCGGGGGCAGGTTGGGGGCCAGGTAATGGTTCAGGCGCACGTTGAAACGCCGGGTTTCTATTTCAGCCAACTCCAGCGTTTCATCCACCATCTGGTTCACCGACGACGCAGCCAGATTGGGCTCGCTGCGTTTAACGAATTCACGGATGCGTTGGATGATTTGCCCGGCACGCTGGGCCTGGCGTGAGGTCTTGTCCAGCGCACCCAACAGTTCTTCCTCGCTGATTTGCTGCGCTCTGATGCGCGAGACCATGCCCAGGCAATAGTTGTTGATGGCGGTCAGCGGTTGGTTCAATTCATGGGCCACGCTGGAGGCCATTTCACCCATGGTGATCATGCGACTCGCGGATTGGGCGCGTTCTGCCTGCAGGGCCGCCTGCTCTTCGGCCATGCGGCGGGCGGTGATGTCGGTGGCAATCACCATCTGCGCCAGGCGACCATCGACCCAGCTTAAATAACGGGTACGCACTTCCAGCCACTTGTCCAGCGCCGGTACAAATATCTCGGCATTTTCGGCTTCCTGCTCGGTCACCGTGGAGACGGGGAAGCCGGCCAGCGAGTCCACGGTGTCGCCGGATTCGTCGTTGCTGCGCCCGGGGGGCACGCCGGCCTCGGCTGCCAGTTGCACGTGGCCCGCCGCATGGGCGTGGAACCACTGGCGGTAGGTTTTGTTGGCGAACAAGAGCTCGTCACTGCCCAAAGGTGCAACCGAGATGGAGGCTTCCAGCGCCTCCAGCACGGTGGTGAAGCGGCGGTGGGCGCGCGAGAGTTCTTCGCGAATACGGTTGGGCTCGGTGATATCGGTCATCGAGGTGACCCATCCCGTCTGGGTGCCAAAGGCGTCAATCAGCGGAGCGACATACAGGCGGGCATCAAAAATACTGCCATCCCGCCGTTTGACCCGGATTTGTACGCCGCCGCTTTGGGTTTGACCCGTGAGTTCTTTGGCCAGCAGCTCCTGCAAATCGGCACGGTCTTCGTCGGGCCAATACGGAAACGGGGCTTGTTTGCCGATCAAGTCCGTGTCGCTCCAGCCCGTCATCTGGCAGAAAGCCGCATTCACAAAGGTGATGCGGCCTTGCAGATCCATGGCGCGCATGCCGGTGAGCATGGAGTTCTCCATCGCGCGGCGGAAGTTGGTCTCCGCCACCAGCGCTTGCTGCGTGCGCAAGCGCCTGCGCGTGTGGCGCCAGTTGGCGACCAGCATCCAGCCGGTCAGCAGGCTCAGGACCCCGACAAGCCAGAACAGGCCGCTACCGACCACGCCCAGTGAGGCGCGGTAGGCCTGCGCGCGAAGGGTCAGGTCGGTCCCCACCGGGGAGACGTGCAGCGCGAAGTGGTTGGGGTAGCTGATCCAATCCGGCAGGCGGTTGCTGAATTTCTTGGCATCCGGCCGCACACCGGCCAGTACGGTGTCATTGGCGTCCGTGAGGGATACCGCGTAGCGCGCCGATATTTCGCTGGGTATGCCGTAGCGGTACAAGCCATCGACCGAGTACTCCGCCATCAGGGCGCCGCTGAAGCGGCCGGGTTCGTGCAGCGGAATCACCAACTGCAGCATGGGCGCATAGCTGTCTTTGCGTAAGGCCTGGTAATAGAAGGGTTTGCGCGTGGTCCGAGCCCGCAGGAACAGCACATCGTGGTCGGGGTTGTTGCTCAGCGGTGTTGCCGCCAGAGGTTTGGCGTTCCATACGGAAGCGGAGCCCGCGGCCGCCCGAACGCGGCGGTTCTCGTCCACCCATGCCAGGCCCTGGACTTCAGGGTACCGGTTGAGCACCACGTTGATCCGCATGCGCACCTCTTCGGCGCTGGCTTCGCGGTTGGTGATTTCCCGGGCCAGGCGGCTGAGTTGTTCCTGCCTTTCGGTCAGGCGCTGGCGCAGGTTCTGCTGTGCGAACTCGACGTCCCGCTCGATGGCTTCTTGTTCCCGGTTGATTTCTTCGACGCGTAAATACGTGAGTGCGGTAACGATGGCCAAAAAGAAGATCAAGACCGAGGCCAATGGCGCCAGCATCGCCATCCGGTCTTGCTGGTTCGGGTTGAGTTCGCTCCACCACGTCCGCACCGCGCCGACGATGGGCCATCTCAGCGACGTCTGCATGGCGGATCCGCGGGGCTGTGCATGAGGCGGAGTGTAGGGGAGGCGCTCTGTTGAGGCAGGCAAAGAGGCTTTAATTTTATATTATGGAATGGAATGGCACTATTTGAAACGCCGTATTTTTGTGCGACACTCGGAGCATCACTACGACCATCTGCAGAGGAGACTGAGATGTCCGATACGAATTCCGGTACTGCGCCAAACGTTCCCTTCCAAGTTGGATCCGACATCGACGCGCAGGAGACGCGTGAGTGGATGGACGCTCTGTCCGCAGTCATCGAAGCGGAAGGCCCTGAGCGCGCCCATTACCTGTTGGAGCAGCTGCTGGAGCATGCCCGCCAAAAGAGCATTGACATGCCGTTCTCGGCCACCACGGGCTACGTCAACACCATCGAGCCTGAGCATGAGGAGCGCGCGCCCGGCAACTTGGAGATGGAAGAGCGTCTGCGCGCCTACATGCGCTGGAATGCCATGGCCATGGTGGTCAAAGCCAACCGGCATGACCCTGCGGACGGCGGCGATCTGGGCGGACACATCGGCTCCTTTGCCTCATTGGCCAGTTTGTTCGGCGCGGGCTTCAACCATTTCTGGCATGCCGAGAGCGAGAACCACGGCGGCGACTGCCTCTACATCCAAGGCCACGTAGCGCCCGGCGTGTATGCCCGCGCGTACCTGGAGGGGCGTCTCAGCGAGGAGCAACTGCTGCATTTCCGCCAGGAGGTTGATGGTAAGGGCTTGTCCAGCTATCCGCACCCCAAGCTGATGCCCGAGTTCTGGCAGTTCCCCACCGTCTCGATGGGTCTGGGGCCGCTGATGGCCATTTACCAGGCGCGCTTCTTAAAGTACCTCCACGCCCGTGGCATTGCCAATACCGAGAACCGCAAGGTCTGGGTGTTCTGCGGCGACGGCGAGATGGACGAGGTCGAATCGCTGGGCGCCATCGGTCTGGCGGCGCGCGAAAAACTGGACAACCTGATTTTCGTCATCAA
>RFRO01000320.1 GCA_009924455.1 Betaproteobacteria bacterium | reverse complement strand
GTGATGTATTCGCTGGTGGCGCTGGGTTTCGTGCTCATCTACAAGGCCTCGGGCGTTTTCAACTTCGCCCAGGGCGCAATGGTATTTTTTGCGGTTCTGTCCTTTGTCGGCTTCATGGAGTTGGGCCTGAATTTCTGGGCTGCGCTGCCGGTGACGGTGGCCCTGATGGTGGTCGTGGGCGTAGTGACCGAGCGCTTGGTGCTGCGACCGCTGGTGGGTCAAAGCGAAGACACCTTGCTGATGGCAACCATCGGTTTGGCTTTTGTCGTCGAAGGCGTTGCGCAACTGGCCTGGGGTGTCAAAGTTCGTCGGCTCGATCTGGGTATTCCGGACGAGCCCATGGGCTGGCTTGCTGACAAAGTCGATATTTTGGTGAGCCAGTTGGATGTGGCGGCGGGTTTGGTGGCCGGCATCATGGTTGCGGTCTTGGCCTTGATTTTTTCCAAGACCAAAGTGGGCCGTGGCCTGCGTGCGGTGGCAGATGACAATGCAGCAGCGCTGTCGGTCGGGATTCCGCTCAAACAGATTCTGGTGGTGGTGTGGGCAACTGCGGGCGTGGTGGCTTTGGTGGCCGGGATGATGTGGGGCGCCCGCAGCGGCGTGCAATTCGCCCTGGTTGGGGTGGCTTTGAAAGCCATGCCGGTGCTCATCATCGGTGGCTTTACCTCGGTTCCGGGCGTGATTGTGGCCGGCCTCATTGTGGGCGCTGCCGAGAAAATGGCTGAAGTCTATTTAGGGCCTTTCGTGGGCGGGGGCATTGAGGGATGGCTGCCCTACGTATTGGCCGTGCTGTTCCTGCTGGTACGACCCGAGGGTCTCTTCGGCGAGAAGATTATTCGGCGCGTCTGACGACGTCTCAACCCGGGCACATATTCCTATGTTTTACAGAGAAGCCGGCCAGTTTTCCACGAGCTACGCGCAAGACCGGCAGCTGCTGCAGCTGCGGCAGGACCGCATCGGCATGGTGGTGCTTGTGGCCATCGGTTTGGTGGGGATTCCTTTTGCGGCCAGCGACTACTGGCTTAGCGCTATTTTGATTCCGTGGCTTGTTTTAGCCTTGGTCGCGCTGGGACAGAACATCCTCATGGGTTACGCCGGTCAGCTGTCCTTGGGCTCAGCGGGCTTCATGGCGGCTGGTGCGTTTGCTTGCTACAACCTGATTCTGCGGGTGCCTGGCATTCCATTTGTTGCTGCGGTAC
>RFRO01000319.1 GCA_009924455.1 Betaproteobacteria bacterium | reverse complement strand
CCGCTCGCTCGAGCTGCGGGGCGATGGCGGCTTTTTCCGCTGGCAGCGTACCGGCAGCCAGTTTGGCGGCCATGTCGTGGAGGAGGATGGTAGGTGCCAGTGGGTCAGCGCGCATGAGGTGCAGGCCATGGCCTACGACACCATCATTCCAGGCTATGACACGCAGGCCACCAACACCCTGCGCCTGTGGTCGGCCAAGGCCACCCACGAAATGGACCTCGGCGCGTTCAACCGGGGTAATTATTTCGCTGCGGTCGAGAGCAAAAACCACTCCGAAAACGTCAGCCGTGTGCTCTACCCGGACGACTCCACCCCTGCGGGGCGCGAGCTGCGGCTGCACCAGGAATATTTCTTCGTCAGCGCCAGCGTGCAGGATTTGCTGCGCCGCTACCACCAGACGCATGACGATTTCAGCCAGCTGCCCGCCAAGGTCAGCATCCACCTCAACGACACCCATCCGGTGCTCGCTATCCCAGAGCTGATGCGCTTGCTGTTAGACGAACACGCGCTCCCCTGGGACCAGGCCTGGGCTTTGTGCCAAGGGGTTTTCTCTTACACCAACCACACGCTGATGCACGAGGCGCTGGAGACCTGGCCGGTGGACATGTTGGGGCGCATCCTGCCGCGCCACCTGCAAATCATCTTCGACATCAACGCCCGTTTTCTGGGTGATCTGAGCACGCAGGGTGCAGCGCCGGACCTGTTGCGGCGCGTTTCGCTGGTGGATGAACAGGGCGAACGCAGGGTGCGCATGGCCTATCTGGCGGTGGTGGCTAGCCACTCGGTCAACGGAGTTTCGGCCCTGCATTCGGCCTTGATGCAGCAATCGATATTTGCCGAATTCGCCCAGCTGTGGCCGGCGCGATTCAACAACAAAACCAATGGCATCACACCGCGCCGCTGGCTGGCACAGGCCAACCCCGCCTTGGCGGGAGTGCTCGACAAATACATCGGCACCGGTTGGCGGCGTGACCTTACCCAGCTTGGTGGTTTGGCTCCCCTGGCACATCAACCCGCTTTGATCAAGGCGCTGCAAGATGCCAAACGCGCCAACAAGCAGCGCCTGGCGGACTGGATACAGACGCATATGGGGCTGGCTGTGCCGGTGCACGCCATGTTTGATATACAGGTCAAGCGCATCCACGAATACAAGCGCCAGCTACTCAACGTGCTGCATGTGATTGCGCGCTACCAGCGCATCCTGCG
>RFRO01000318.1 GCA_009924455.1 Betaproteobacteria bacterium | reverse complement strand
GGTGTGGTAGTTTTCCCAGGTGAAATGCTGTGGGAACAGACTGAAGCTGGCCACAATTTCGCCATTGGTCTTGAACGACATATTCACCATCCAGTACACCGGCAGCAGCGCAAAGATGATGTAGGCGATCAAAAAGATGGACCGCTTCTGGAAACGGGTTTCAGCCATTGCCGCCCTCCTTGGGCTGGGTGCCCACGCGCTGCATCCAGTTGAACAGCACAAAGCACAGCAGCAAAATAATCAGGAAATAAATCAGCGAAAACGCCGCCGCCGGCCCCAGGTCAAACTGGCCCACCGCTTTTTGCGTCAGAAACTGGGAGAGGAAGGTGGTCGAATTGCCGGGCCCACCGCCTGTGAGCACAAAGGGCTCGGTGTAAATCATGAAGCTGTCCATAAAGCGCAGCAGCACGGCAATCACCAAAACGCCGCGCATCTTGGGCAGTTGCACATACCAAAACACCGCCCACTTGCTGGCCCCGTCAATCCGCGCGGCCTGGTAGTAAGCGTCGGGAATAGCCCGCAGCCCGGCATAGCCCAGCAAACCCACCAGCGGCGTCCAATGCCACACATCCATGAGCAGCACGGTCAGCCAGGCGTGCGTGGCGTCGCCCGTATAGCTGTACTCAATGCCCATGCCTTGCAAGGCCGCACCCATCAGGCCAATATCGGCGCGTCCGAAAATCTGCCAGATGGTGCCGACCACGTTCCAGGGGATGAGCAGCGAGAGCGACACGAGCACCAGCGTGGCCGACGACTTCCAACCGGTGGCGGGCATGGACAGCGCCAGCAGAATGCCCAGCGGAATCTCGATCAGCAGCACCGCCAGCGAAAACTGCATCTGCCGCCACAGCGCGCCATGCAATTCCTCATCCCGCATGATGGCCGAGAACCATTCGGTGCCCACAAAAATGCGCCGCTCCGGTGAAATGATGTCTTGCACCGAGTAATTGACCACGGTCATGAGCGGCAAGATGGCCGAAAACGCCACGCACACGAGCACCGGCAAAATCAAAAACCAGGCTTTCTGGTTGACGGGTTTGGTGGTGTCGCTCATGCCACGATCTCCTCGTTCTGGTAGATGCAGGTTTTATCGCCCAGCACTTTGAACCAGACCGTCTCACCCAAAGCCGTAGGCCCAGCACCCACGGCCAGACGGGCCTTCACCACATGCCCGTCGATGCTGGCGCTCCAGATGAAATGGGTGCC
>RFRO01000317.1 GCA_009924455.1 Betaproteobacteria bacterium | reverse complement strand
GGCTGCGCGCCAACGGTCTTGGATGGCCTGGCACCGACCGCGAAGTCGACACCAACCCACCACCTTTGGTCACCCTTGCGGATGACCAAAATTCTTCAGCGCCTAAGCGCTAATCGTTTGCAAATCCACCCGCACGCCCACGCCCATGGTGGAAGAAACCGCCACTTTGCGCAGGTAAACGCCTTTGCTGGTGGCTGGCTTGGCTTTGTTCAGCGCCTCAACCAATGCAGCCAAGTTGCCTTGGAGCTGGCTGGATTCAAAGGAGCGGCGACCGATGGTCGAGTGCACGATGCCGCCCTTGTCGACACGGAATTGCACCTGACCCGCTTTGGCGTTGCGCACGGCAGTCGCCACATCGGCGGTCACGGTGCCAACTTTCGGGTTGGGCATCAAGCCGCGCGGGCCCAGAATCTGACCCAATGTACCCACCACACGCATAGCGTCGGGGGCAGCGATCACGATGTCAAAAGGCATATCGCCAGCTTTGACACGGGCAGCCAGGTCGTCCATACCAACGATGTCAGCGCCTGCGGCACGGGCCTCGTCAGCCTTGGCGCCCTGCGCGAACACGGCCACACGGGTGACTTTGCCGGTGCCGTTAGGCAGCACGACAGCGCCACGAACCACTTGGTCCGATTTCTTGGCATCGATACCGAGTTGCACGGCGACGTCAATGGACTCGTCGAATTTCGCGGTGGCAAATTCTTTCACCAACACCAGTGCATCCGCCAGCGGATACAGCTTGTTGGAGTCGATCTTGCCCTGTTGGGTCTTTTGTTTTTTGGTCAAGTGGGCCATATCACACGCCCTCCACGGTAACGCCGATCGAGCGTGCTGAACCGGCAATGGTGCGAACTGCGGCGTCGAGGTCGGCGGCCGTCATGTCCTTCATCTTGGTCTTGGCGATCTCTTCGAGCTGCGCGCGGGTGATCTTGCCGACCTTGTCGCTATGTGGGCGGGCAGAGCCCTTGTCCAACTTGATGGCTTTCTTGATCAAAACGGTCGCAGGCGGCGTCTTGATGATGAAAGTAAAGCTCTTGTCTGCAAATGCCGTGATCACCACAGGCAAAGGCAGTCCGGGCTCAACACCTTGGGTCTGGGCGTTGAACGCCTTGCAGAACTCCATGATGTTCAGGCCGCGCTGACCCAAAGCCGGGCCAATGGGGGGGGATGGGTTGGCCTTACCCGCTGGCACTTGCAGCTTGATAAAA
>RFRO01000316.1 GCA_009924455.1 Betaproteobacteria bacterium | reverse complement strand
CGGCGCATGGCGGAGAGCGAGCATTTTTTGCGTGCCGGCTTGTGGACGCGCTGGAGCTTTGACATGTTTGCCGGTGCGGAAGTACACGGCAGCACTTTGGGCATCATCGGCATGGGCCGCATCGGGCAGGGTATCGCCCGGCGGGGCGCTTTGGGCTTCGGCATGAAGGTGCTGTACTGCAACCGCAAGCCCCTGGACGCGGCGACCGAGGCCGCCTGCCAGGCCCGCCACGTCAGTAAAACCGAGTTGCTGCAAACAGCGGACCATGTGATGCTGGTCCTGCCCTACAGTGCCGAGGCCCACCACACCATTGGCGCTGCGGAACTGGCCCTGATGAAGCCCACCGCAACACTCATCAACATCGCGCGCGGCGGCATTGTGGACGACGCGGCCCTGGCTGCGGCGCTGCGCAATCGCACCATTGCCGCGGCTGGACTTGACGTGTTTGAGGGCGAGCCCGCCGTACATCCCGACCTGCTGACGGTGCCCAATGTAGTGCTGACGCCGCATATTGCCAGCGCCACCATCCCCACCCGGCGGGCCATGGCCGATTTGGCCGCAGACAACCTGATCGGCTTTTTGGTACACGGCAAGGCCCTGACTCCGCTGAACGCGCCTGCGCACTAGGCCATGGCCTGGAACGATCTCGTGCTCGCGGCCTTGGTGGTCTGCGGGCTGTTGCAGCTGCTGGTTCTTTTCTTGCTGTGGCGCAAGCCCGATGCCACGGACGGCACGCAGCAGCTGCTCCAGGCGCTGGAGGCGAACCGGCAGCAGCTGGCGCATGAAATCCGCCAGGAGCATCAGGATTCTTCCCGCGCGGCGCGCCAGGAGGCCGCGTCCACGATGGCCACCTTCCAGCAAACCGTGGTGCAGCACAGCGCCGAAGCGACGCGTACCCAAAACGCCCGGATGGACGCGTTCGGCGCGCAGCTCGCGGCCATGCAAAAAGGCTTGGCCGACACCCTGAATGCGCAACTCAGTTCCTTGAGCGAGGCCAATGCCCGGCGTCTGCTGGAACTCAATGAAAGCAGCGCAGCAGGCTTGCGCGAAATGCGCAGCACGCTGGAAGCGCAGCTGGCCCAGTTGCAAAGCAGCAACACCGCCAAGCTGGAGGAAATGCGCGTCACCGTGGACGAAAAGCTGCAATCCACCTTACAGGCGCGCCTGGGCGAGAGCTTCAAGCAGGTGGCGGACCGCTTGGAACAAGTGCAC
>RFRO01000315.1 GCA_009924455.1 Betaproteobacteria bacterium | reverse complement strand
CTTCGAGCGTGATGGACACGCCTTTGAGGGCATAAATCTGGTCGTAGTAGAGCTCGACGTGGTCGAAGCGGAGCAGCGCGGTCATGGGCTTACATCCCGATGGCTGCGTCTTCGGAGCCGAGATAGGCTTCGATGACTTTGGGGTTGTTCTGGATCTCGGTGGGTGTGCCTTCGGCGATTTTTTCGCCGAAGTTGAGCACCACAATGCGATCCGAAATTTTCATCACGGCCGGCATATCGTGCTCCACCAGCAGCACGGTCACGCCGCGCACTTCGCGCAACTTGCGCACCAGCTGCACCATGTGCATGGTCTCGTCGTGGTTCATCCCCGCAAAAGGTTCGTCCAGCAGCAGCACGGTGGGTTGCGTGGCCAGGCCAATGGCCATGCCCAGCGCGCGCAAATGCCCTTGCGGGAGGTTGGAGGCCAGCTCATCGCGGATTTTGTGCAGACCCAGGAATTCGATGATGTCGTCCGCCGACTCCGCAAACAAGGCCTCGTCGGCGGTCGCCAGGCGGGTACCCAAAAAGAAGCCCAGCAGCGATGCCCGCGAGCGCAAATGGTGGGCCACGATGATGTTCTCGCGCACCGTCATGGAGCGGAAGATGGTGGTTTCCTGGAAGGTGCGCACCACGCCTTTGCGCGCAACGGCGTGCGGTGCAAGGTCGCTGATGCGCTCGCCCCGGAACAAGACCTCGCCCGCACTGGTCGGCACAAACGAGGCGATCAGCTTGAACAGCGTGGACTTGCCCGCGCCGTTGGGGCCGATGACCGACAGGATTTCGCCCTGGTTGACCGCAAAGCTGACCTGGTTGACGGCCACCAGACCGCCGTAGCGTTTGGTCACGCCTTTGACTTCAAGAATGGCGCTCATGTGCGGCCCTTTTTGCGGTCCATCAGGCTGAGCAGTCCGTTGGGCAGCCACAGCATCAGGGCGATCATCAGGCCGGAGTAAATCAGCAGCTGGAAGCGGCCTGTGGCAAACAGCAGATCCCAGCCGAAGTACAGCAGTAGCGTGCCCAGCATGGGGCCAAAGACAAAGCCTAGGCCACCCAGAAAGCAGTTGAGCATGAAGTTCACGCTATCGGTGATTTGAAACGAGGACGGGTAAAGCGACTGCGAGATCGCCACAAAGCTCGCCCCGGCAATGCCGCCCAGAAAGGATGAAATTGCGTAGGCCAGTACCCGCAGCCAGGCGATGTTCACGCCGATGGA
>RFRO01000314.1 GCA_009924455.1 Betaproteobacteria bacterium | reverse complement strand
CGCATCCAAAGCCTGCGCGCCGATGGCCTGGCGCAGCCCGGCCCGCAGTTCAAAGAGCTGCGCGATTTCGCCGTGCTCTACCGCGCCAACCACCTGTCCAAACCGCTGGAAAAGGCTTTGCGCAAAGCGGCTATTCCCTACAAGGTCTCGGGCGGTCAGAGCTTTTTTGACCGGGCTGAAATCCGCGATTTGTGCGCCTGGTTCCGCCTGTGGGCCAATAACGACGATGACCCTGCTTTCTTGCGCGCCATTACCAGTCCCAAACGCGGCATTGGCCACCAGACCCTGGGCAGCCTGGGCAGCTTTGCCACGCGCTACAAGATCAGCTTGTTCGAGGCCTTGTTCGCCTCGTCGCTGGGTGCGGCTTTGCCTGCCCGCGCCGTGGGCAGCCTGCACGAGTTCGGCCGCTTTGTGAACGACCTGCAGTTCCGTGCCCGGCAGACCCAGGGCGCTGAAGATGCGCTGGCTTTTTTGCATGCCTGGTTGCAGGACATTGCCTACGAAAAGCATCTGTACGACGGCGAGGACAGTCCGCAAATTGCTGCGGCCAAATGGGCCAACGTGATGGAGTTCTGCGAATGGATGGCGCAGCGCTGCGGTGGCCAGGTCGACGATGACATTCTGGTGATGCAAACGGCTGCGAAAAACCTGCTGGAAGTCGCCCAAACCATTGCCTTGCTGTCCACCTTGAACGAGCGCGAAAAAGACCAGAACGTGGTCACGCTCTCCACCCTGCACGCGGCTAAAGGCCTGGAGTGGCCGCACGTGATGCTGGTCGGCGTGACCGAGGGCATGCTGCCTTTCAAAATGGACGATGGGGCCGACAAACCCGGTGGCAGCACGCGCGCCGATGAGGCCGCCAACCTGGAAACCGCCGAGCGCTTGCAGGAAGAGCGCCGCCTGATGTACGTGGGTATCACCCGGGCCCAGCGCACCTTGTCGGTCAGTTGGACCAAGCGCCGCAAAAAGGGGCGCGATCTGGTTGCCGCCCAGCCCAGCCGATTTATTGCAGAAATGGCCTTGGATCAGAACACCGTCAAAGAGGACCCGCGTGAAAAATTGCGGGCCTTGCGCGCCGAATTCGCGGCACGGGCGGCGCAGTCAGCGGGCTGAACGCCGGTTCACCCACGAGGTACCCACGGGGCGTAGTGGCTTAGTCCTGTCCCTGGGTCAGGGTATCGAGCTGGAAACGCCCGCTTTTATCCCACAGCCAGGTGTCGGT
>RFRO01000313.1 GCA_009924455.1 Betaproteobacteria bacterium | reverse complement strand
CTGGAAAACGGCTTCCTCAGCGCGGAGCAGGCGGAAGCCGCCAAAGCCGAAGTGCTGCATATCCGAACCATGGCATCGCGGCAGAAAGTTCATGCGGAGTACGTGACCGAGATGGTGCGCCAGCTGATGTTCGCCCAGTACGGGGAAGAGACCTACACCCGGGGTTTGGACGTGCGCACCACTGTCCGCAGCGCAGACCAGGACGCGGCCTACCACGCCCTGCGACGCGGCATCATGGATTTTGAGCGCAGGCAGGTCTACCGGGGGCCAGAAAAGTTCATCACGCTGCCCGATGATGCGCAGGAGCGCGAAGACGCTATTTTCGAGGTGCTGGACGAGCACCCTGACAACGGCGACGTGTTGTCAGCCGTGGTAGTTGAAGCCAGCGCCAAAAAAATTGTGGCCCAACGCCAGGGCGGCGAAGCCGTCGAAGTCAGTGGTGAAGGACTCAAACCGGTGCAGTCCGCTCTGTCCGACAAGGCGGCCCCCAACATCAAGATCCGCCCCGGCGCGCTGATTCGCGTGGTTAAAACCGACAAAGGAAGCTGGGAGGTGACCCAACTGCCCGAGGTGGAGGGTGCATTTTTGGCGCTGGACCCGCGTGACGGGGCGATCAAAGCCCTGGTAGGCGGTTTTGACTTTGCCAAGAACAAGTTCAACCACGTGACACAGGCCTGGCGGCAGCCGGGCTCGAGCTTCAAACCGTTTATTTACTCCGCCTCGCTGGAAAAAGGATTTACCCCCTCGACGGTGATCAACGATGCGCCGCTGTTTTTTGACGCGGGCGTCACCGGCGGGCAGCCCTGGGAGCCCAAGAACTACGACGGCACCTTTGAAGGCCCGATGTCGCTGCGCCGGGGCCTGGCCAAATCCAAAAACATGATTTCCATCCAGATCCTGAACTCCATCGGCGCGCGCTACGCGCAGGACTGGATCACCCGATTCGGCTTTGATGCGGATAAACACCCCGCCTACCTGACCATGGCGCTTGGAGCGGGCTCGGTGACGCCCATGCAAATGGGTGCGGCGTACTCGGTGTTTGCCAACGGCGGCTACCGCGTCAACCCCTGGCTGATCAGCCGCGTATCCGAGCAGCGCGGCCGGGTGCTGGTTGACACGCCCGCTGTGCCCTTGAGCGAAGAAAACCGGGCCATCGATGCGCGCAACGCGTTTTTGATGACCAGTCTGCTGCAGGAAGTGACCCGCTCTGGCACAGCGGCGCGCGCGCA
>RFRO01000312.1 GCA_009924455.1 Betaproteobacteria bacterium | reverse complement strand
GCTGGGACGCAACGGTGCGGGCAAAACCTCCACGCTGCGCTCCATTGCCCGCTTAGATGCACCGCATCTGCAACGGGGTGAGGTTTGGCTCGATGGCCAGCCGCTTCACACCATGAGCGCTTACCAAGCCGCCCGTCTGGGCGTAGGGCTGGTGCCGGAAGACCGCCGCATCATCCCCAGCTTGACGGTGGAAGAAAACCTGCAACTCGCGCAGATTGAGCAGCCCATAGGCTGGTCTATCGAACGTATTTACGACCACTTTCCGCGTTTGGCCGAGCGCCGCAAACAAGAAGCGGTCACCATGTCCGGCGGCGAGCAGCAAATGCTGGCCGTGGCCCGCGCACTGGCGCGCGATGTCAAACTGCTGCTGCTCGACGAGCCCTATGAAGGTCTGGCGCCGGTCATCGTCCGTGAAATCGAGAAGATTCTGGAAGAGATCAAGACGCTGGGCTTCACCACCATCATCGTTGAGCAGAACGCCATTGCCGCCCTGCACCTCTCTGACCGCGCCCTGATTCTGGACATGGGTGAAATCGTGTTCGACGGCACGGCCAAAGAGGTTATCGACAACGCCGAACTGCGTCAGCAGTACCTGGCGATTTAAAAACAATCCGGGGTATCCGGACGCAGCGCGCTTATTGCAGCTGCGTCCAGGCCTTCTCCAGCCGCTTCACACTCACTGGCTGTGGCGTGCGCAGCTCTTGCGCGAAGAAGCTCACGCGCAATTCTTCCAACAACCAGCGGAATTCGGCCATGCGCTCATCCACTGCGCCCTTGCGCTCCGCCACCAGCCGCCAGTAGCGCTGCTCCAACGGACGCAGCTCCGTTGCGCGTGCTGCGTCGCGGGCCGGGTCGGCGCGGTATTTGTCCAGCCGCAGGGTGACTGCCTTGCAATAGCGTGCCAGGTGCTGCAGCCGCTCCCAGGGCGTGGCCATCAAGAACTGTTTGGGGATGAGCCGCTGCAACTGCTGCTGCGCATCGGCACAGGCATCCGTTGCATTTTTGCTCTCTTTGACTTTGCGCGCTGCAGCGGCGTATTCGAGCAGGATGACCCCGGCCATGCGCGCCACCTCGTTGGCAATCAGCGTCAGGCGGCCCCGGCCTTCTTCCAGGCGGCGTTTGAAGGCGAGCGCATCGGTGGGCAGCGGGTCGAGCAAAAACGCCCGGTCTACCGCCAGCGCGATGATTTGCGTGCGCAGCTCTTCCAGGGTTCCGCCGCCTTGCGCAGCG
>RFRO01000311.1 GCA_009924455.1 Betaproteobacteria bacterium | reverse complement strand
AGCCACCGCCCGTGCAATCAACGCATTCATGTCGGCGGCGCGCTCGGTCGTCTGGTCAAACAAAAAATGCAAGGTGGGCACGGTGTGGATGTGCAAACGTTTGAACAAGCCGTTGCGCAGAAAACCAGCCGCCTGGTTCAAACCGGCGGCGCAGGCGACCGGGTCGCCCTGCAGCAGGCTGAAATACACCTTGGCGTGTGCGTAATCGGGCGTCACTTCGACCGACTGGATCGTGACCATGCCCACGCGCGGGTCTTTCAACTCGCGCGCGATCAGCTCTGTCAGGTCGCGCTGGATCTGGTCGGCGACCTTGAAGCTGCGGTTAGGCGTGGCGGATTTTTTGCGCATCAGAGCAGCGTGCTTACAGCGTACGCGCGATTTCCTTGATCTCGAAGAACTCCAAGAAATCACCGGTGTTGATGTCGTTGTAGTTCTTGAGTTTGATACCGCACTCAAAGCCTTCTTTTACTTCGCGCACATCGTCTTTCATGCGCTTGAGCGATTCGAGCTCGCCGGTGTAAATCACCACGTTATCGCGCAGCAGGCGGAAATGCGCGCTGCGGGTGACAAAGCCGGCGGTAACCATACAGCCCGCCACGGTACCGATCTTGGACGCGACGAATACGGTGCGGATCTCGGCCATGCCGATGACTTCTTCGCGCTTCTCGGGCGATGACGATGGCCTTGGACGCAATCGCCAGGTTGATGTCGGACTCGCTGATACCGCCCACAGCCGAGTACACCATCTGTACCTTGACCTCCTCGGTAGAGAGTTTGAGCAGGGAAGCGGCCAGCGCTTCTTGCGAACCCTGCACATCGGCCTTGACGATGATGGGCAGCATCTTGATGTCGCCCGAGGTCATATCGGCAAACACCGAATCCAGCTTGGCGGCTTGCTGCTTGGCCAACTTGGTATTGCGGAACTTGCCAGCACGGTAGGTCGCAATTTCGCGGGCGCGCCGCTCGTCGGACATCACCATGAACTCGTCGCCCGCCTGCGGAACTTCGGTCAGACCCTGGATTTCCACGGGAATGGAAGGCCCAGCAGTCTTGGCGGGCTTGCCGTTTTCGTCGAGCATGGCGCGCACGCGGCCATAGGTCTGGCCAGCCAGCACCACGTCGCCCGCCTTCAGCGTACCGGATTGCACCAACACCGTGGCCACAGGCCCGCGACCCTTGTCGAGCTTGGCTTCGATCACCAGGCCTTTGGCCATGGCCTCCACTGGCGCA
>RFRO01000032.1 GCA_009924455.1 Betaproteobacteria bacterium | reverse complement strand
GATTGCCCTGGCGCCCGCCAGGCTTTATCAATTTGACGGGGCTGAAACAGGCAAGATCCGCCAGAATCTGGATATCGCAAGTTACCGTGTGGAGACCGGCTTGCCGCTGCGGGATTTCATGGTGATCCAGCAGGGCCCCGCAGCCGAAGGTCTGTTGCGTGCGTGGCCCGCCCCGAACCTCGGAGTCGAGCGGCATTACGGTTACGCTTTTCAATGGTTCAGTCTGGCGGCCCTCATCGCCGGCCTGTATCTCTGGTTTCAATGGTTGCGCCCACGCTGGCTTGTAAAGGATCACATTCCCGATGACCGCACCTGACCGAATGGACGACCGGCCCGTGGATTTCGCCGTGCATTCCATGCCCCAACCGCAGGATTGGGCGCAGCAGCCTGCGCGCGTTCGCAGCGGCCGCCTCAAGATGCTGCTGGTGTTGGCGGTCTGTGCGGCGCCTGTTATCGGCTCGTACTTCACCTATTACGTGATCCGTCCGGCAGGGCGTACCAATTTCGGGGTGCTGGTTGAGCCGCAGCGCCCGTTGCCTGCGCTGGCCGCGCAAGCCTTAGATGGCAAGCTGGTGCAGATGGACAGTTTGCGCGGCCAATGGCTGCTGGTGAGCGTAGCGCACGCGGCCTGCGATGCGGCCTGCGAGGCCACTTTGTTCCTGCAGCGCCAACTGCGTGCCGGTTTGGGTAAAGACAAAGACCGCGTGGATTGGGTTTGGCTGATTGACGATGACGCTCCGGTTCCCCCGGCCATGCTGCCCCGCCTGGAAGGATCCACTACGCTGCGTGTTCCCCCTCAGGCCGCCGCGCAATGGCTGGGCGACAGTGCCGCCGATCCGCTGGCCGGCGCCATTTATCTGGTGGACCCCTTGGGTAATTACATGATGCGCTTTCCTGCACCTGGTTTGGAGCCCGGTAGCGCGCAGGAGGCCAAGCTGCAGTACGCCAAAAAAGTCAAACGCGATGTGGAGCGCCTGTTGCGCGCGTCGGCATCCTGGGATACCGCGGGACGCTGAGCGATGGATTTCGGACCGGTTCCCGCGCTTTTGGGCATTGCAGCTTGTGTGGCTGCGGTGTTTTTGTCCATTTTTTGGGCGCGCCGCAGAGCAGGCGCTGTGACTCCGTGGCGGCTGGCCTTGACCGTTTTCACGCTGTTCCTCACATTCGATTTGGTGCTGTTCGGCGCGTTCACGCGCTTGACGGACAGCGGCCTGGGTTGCCCGGATTGGCCGGGTTGTTACGGCACCGCCAGCCCCTTGGCCGCGCATGCGGACATCTCCCAAGCTGAGACCGCCATGCCCGGTGGACCGGTGACCCACGGCAAGGCGTGGATTGAGATGGTGCACCGCTACCTGGCCTCCGGGGTTGGCGCGCTGATCACCGTTTTGGCGGTGGCCGCTTGTCTGCCGGCGGGGCGACGCCATCGCATGGGAATCGGTCTGCCCTTGCTGACCCTGTTCTGGGTTTGCGTGCAGGGTGCGTTCGGCGCATTCACCGTTACCCTCAAATTGCAGCCCATCATCGTTAGCCTGCATTTATTGGGGGCCTATGTGTTGCTGGCGCTCTTGACCCTCCAGGTGCGGCATCTGGGGGACGGGCTGGCCAGTGCTGCACCCGGCCCTGGGTTGCGCCCCTGGCTGTGGTTTGGCTTGGGTGCGGTTCTGTTGCAGGCCTGTCTGGGTGCGTGGGTCAGCACCAACTACGCGGTCCTCGTCTGCTCGGATTTCCCCACCTGCCGTGGTAGCTGGTGGCCGGATATGGATTTCGCACCCGCTTATACGCTGTGGCGGCCCCTTGGCATGGGCTCTGACGGCACGCCACTGAGCCTGGAGGCGCTCACTGCGATCCACATGGCACACCGCGTGGGCGCGGCAGGTTTGTTGCTGGTGATGCTGGGCCTCCTGTGGCGTTTGGGCAAAGAGTCTTCCATGCGGGTGCCTGCCCGTTGGCTCAGTGCCTTGTTGGCGCTGCAAATTGCCACTGGCCTGAGCAATGTGGTTTTGGGTTGGCCCTTGCTGGCTGCGGTGTTGCATACGGGTGGCGCAGGCGCCTTGCTGGTGCTGTTTGTCTGGCTGCTGAGCGGCGCGCCCCGTGTGGCTGCTGCGATAGACTGAGACGATATGTCTGACAACGCGCTTCCCGCTTCGCCAACTGTCGCCAAACCGCTGGCGGCTTGGCGACAGTACAAAGCGTTGACCAAGCCACGCGTGATCCAGCTCATCGTCTTTTGCGCGCTGATCGGCATGGTCTTGGCCGTTCCCGGTGTTCCCGGTTTGGACGATGTCGTCACCGCCACGGTTGCTAGCCTCGGTATTTGGTTGGTGGCCGGTGCGGCGGCGGCTTTCAATTGCATTGTCGAAAAAAGCATAGACGCCAAAATGAAGCGTACCTCCTGGCGTCCCACCGCGCGTGGCGATCTCAGCGATGTGCAAACCCTCTTGTTTTCAGCGGTTTTGGGTACGGCGGGCTCGGTCATTTTGTACGTCTGGATCAACCCGCTGACCATGTGGCTGACATTCGGCACCTTCGTCGGTTATGCCGTGATCTACACCATGGTTTTGAAGCCGCTGACGCCGCAAAATATCGTCATCGGCGGGGCCTCGGGCGCGATGCCGCCGGTGCTAGGCTGGGCCGCGATGACCAACGAGGTCACGGCCGACGCGCTGATTTTGTTTTTGATTATTTTCTTGTGGACGCCGCCGCATTTCTGGGCCTTGGCCCTCTACCGGGTGGAGGACTACCGCAAATCCGGCCTGCCTATGCTGCCCGTCACCCACGGCAGCGAATTCACCCGGCTGCAGATTTTTTTCTACACCCTGGTGTTGTTCGCGGCCTGCCTGCTGCCTTTCGTATCGGGCATGAGCTCCTGGCTGTATCTCGCAGCAGCCGTGGTTTTGAGCGTGATTTTTTGCGTGTACGCAGTGCGCCTGATGCGCAACTATTCTGACGAACTCGCCCGCGCCACATTCCGGTTTTCGCTGTGGCATTTGAGTCTGCTGTTCGCGTCGCTGTTGCTAGACCATTACCTCTTGTTTTAGGGTCTCATGCTCCGTCCATTCGCATCGCGCCGCCGTTTCTTGGGTGTGGGGCTGTCCGCCATTGCCGTGCTTCTGGGGGCTTGCGCTGACAAAAAGCCGGTCTTCAATTCCATCGATATCAGCGGCGGTGAGTTGGGCAAAGACTTTGCGCTCACGGACCATAACGGGCAGTTGCGCAGGCTCTCTGACTTTGCCGGCAAAGTGGTTGTGGTCTTTTTCGGCTACACCCAGTGTCCGGATGTCTGTCCCACCACGATGACCGAGCTGGTGGAAGTCAAACGCCTGCTGGGCAAAGACGGTGACCGGCTGCAGCCCCTTTTCATCACGGTAGACCCCGCGCGCGATACGCCCGAATTACTCAAGGCCTACATGGTCAATTTCGATCCCGCGTTTCTGGCACTATGTCCCACGCCGGCGCAGCTGGCCGAGGTGGCAGCCAGCTTCAAGGTGTATTACAAAAAAGTGGGCGACGAAAAAAGCGCCACCTACACCATGGACCATTCGGCGGGCAGCTATGTGCGCTCCTCGACGATACGGCGACTGCGCGCGTCCAGCACATCCAAGGCGGCAGCGATACCGTCCGAGGCCAGCACGTCGCGGCGGTGCGCCTCAATGACTTCCAAGGGCTCGTGGTTGCTGTCGGTCAGATAAGCGATCGGGCCAAAGGCTTCTTCGCCATCGTCGCCGTTCATCGGGTCCAGCACCACGTCGCCCCCGGCCAGACGGCTTTCCATTTCCAGCACCTCTTCGGGTTTGACGTGCAGTTCCCGGGCCATGGTGGCAACCTGGGCGGGGCTGAGCGTATCGCGGTGGGTATCGAGGTCGGCCGCAGCGTCCTCGCCTTTGAAGCGCTGGCGCATGGAGCGCAAATTGAAAAACAGCTTGCGCTGGGCCTTGGTCGTCGCGACCTTGACCATGCGCCAGTTCTTCAGGATGTATTCATGGATTTCCGCCTTGATCCAATGCAGCGCGTAGCTCACCAGCCGCACGCCCTGGTCCGGGTCAAAGCGCTTAACGGCCTTCATCAGCCCCACATTGCCTTCTTGAATCAGATCACCGTGGGGCAGGCCGTAGCCGATGTACTGGCGCGCCACCGACACCACCAGCCGCAGGTGCGAGAGCACCAGCTTTCCGGCAGCTTCCAGGTCGTTCTCGTTGCGGAACTGGCGGGCAAAGGTTTGTTCCTCTTCCAGCGTCAGCATGGGCAGGCGGTTGGCCGCTGAAATATAGGCGTCCAAATTCCCCAGCGGGGGCACCAAAGCCCACGGGTTGGCAACCGAAGTACGGACTGCGGGAGTGGCTAAAGCGAATGTCATGGTCGAACTCCTTGTTCGTAAGACATGAATATTAGCACTCTCCAATGACGAGTGCTAAAGAATTTCCCCGAACTTTGCGCCAAGTCAAGCGCGTGTCGGACGGTGGTACGCGCTTACGCTGCGCCGGCGACCTGCCCCTGCACCACGGTGTGCGCCACCGCCCGGTCGTCGCCGAGGACGATCAGCGCAAACAGCAACTCGTCCAGGCTGGCGGCCTGTGCCGTTCGGCGCGCCAGCAGCGGCGTGGCGCGGGGGTTGATGGCGATGAAATCGGCCTCGCAACCGGGCAGCAAATTGCCCACCACGCCGCCCAAACCCAATGCCTGCGCCGCGCCCGCGGTGTGCTGCCACCACAAAGCGGCGGGTGGGATGCTGATGCCGGTTTTGGCCTGGCCTTCACGGCCCACGTAGTAGGCCGCCAACATGGTCTGAAAGGGCGAAAAGCTGGTGCCACCCCCCACGTCGCTGGCCAGGCCGTAGCGCATCTGTGCCTGGTCGGCGGCGGCAAAGTCAAAGTAGCCGCTGCCCAGAAACAGGTTGCTGGTGGGGCAGACCGCCGCCGCCGCGCCGCGCTCGCGCATCAGGGCGCGGTCATTGGCGTCAAAGTGGATGCAGTGGGCGTACACGGCCCGCTGGCGCAACAGACCGCAATCGGCAGGTGGGTGCGAAGCGCGGCGTGATCGCGTAGCCCAGGCGGTCCACGCCGTGCCAGCGGCGCAGCAGGTCTTCGGTATCGCGCAGGCTTTGTTCGGTGGCGTCGCGCACGCCGTCCGGGCTGTGGCGGTCTTGCAAAACCTTGCCGGTGATCATGCGCATGCGGCGCGCCTGCGCGGCCTGCATCAGCGCCGTGACCGAGGCCGGGTGCGAGGTGGCAAAAGCCAGCGCCGTGGTCACGCCGTTGCGCAGCAACTCGGCCAGAAAGAAGTCGGCTGCCGCCTGCGCATGCGTCGGATCGGCAAAACGGGCTTCTTCGACAAAGGTGTAGCGCGTGAGCCAGGGCAGCAGCCCGTCAGCGGGTGAGCCGATCACATCGGTTTGCGGGTAGTGGATGTGCATGTCCACAAAGCCGGGCGCCAGCAGCAGGTCGGGCCAGTGCGTGGGCGTCAGGTGGCCAAAGCGCGCGGCCAGATCCTGGTGCGCACCCACGGCCAGCACGCGCGCGATACCGTCCGCGCCGGTGTGCGTGACCAGCAAGCCATCCGTCTCGTAGCGCGGCTCATGTGCCGCGTCGAACCACAGAATGGCAGCGCGCCAGGCCTTCTCGCCTGTGCTGGCGTCCTTTATCCCTGGTGCGTTCATTGCAGGGCTTCCAGCACTCGCTGCGGTGTAGCCGGGGCGTTGAGTTGTAGCGCTTGTGTGCTGCCACCAGCGCGGCTGCGCGCCTGCGCGACCGCATCGCGCAGCGCCTCCAGCACGCTGAGCGCCAGCATGAGAGGCGGCTCGCCCACGGCTTTGCTGCCGCCCACGTTGTCTTCGCGGTTGGGCTCGTGCCACAGGCTGATCTGGAAGTGCGCCGGGGTGTCGCCGATGGTGGGGATTTTGTAGGTGCTGGGCGCGTGGGTGCGCAGGCGGCCTTGTGCGTCCCATACCAGTTCTTCGGTGGTCAGCCAGCCCATGCCCTGGATGAAGCCGCCTTCGATCTGGCCCATGTCAATCGCGCGGTGCAGCGGCGTGCCCACGTCGTGCAGTATGTCCACGCGCAGCACCTTGGACTCGCCGGTGAGCGTGTCGATGGCGACTTCGGTGCAGGCCGCGCCGTATGCAAAGTAATAGAAGGGGCGGCCGCTGAGCGTGGCTTTGTCGTAATGGATTTTGGGCGTGCGGTAAAAGCCGTCGCTCCACAACTGCACCCGCTGCGCGTAGGCCAGGGGGATCAGGCTGGCAAAGCTGCGGGTCTGCGCGGGACTGTGGACCTGGTCATCGGCAAAGCGCACGGCGCTGGCGCTGCAACCGTCCAGCTCCGCGACAAACTGCGCCAACCGTTCGCGCACTTGCAGTGCGGCCAGCTCAGAGGCGCGGCCGTTCAGGTCGGTACCGGCAGAGGCCGCCGTGGCGCTGGCGTTGGGCACTTTGTCGGTGTCGCTGGCATTGACTTTGACCCGCGTGGGTGTGATGCCCAAAACCCCGGCCACGATGAGTGCGACTTTGGTGTGCAAGCCCTGGCCCATCTCGGTGCCGCCGTGGTTGACCAGCACGCTGCCGTCGGTATACACATGCACTAAGGCCCCCGCCTGGTTGAACTGCGTGGCGGTGAAGCTGATGCCGAATTTCACCGGCGTGAGCGCCAGCCCACGCTGCAAAGTAGCTTGTGCAGCGTTCCAGGCCGCGATCTCGGCGCGGCGCGCGCGGTAATTGCAGTCCTGCGCAAGCTGCGTGATCAGCGGCTGCAGGATGTTGTCTTCCACCGCCATGCCGTAGTGCGTGGTGTTGCGCTCGTCGGTTCCGTAGAGGTTGCGCAGGCGTACATCCAGCGGGTCCAGGCCCAGGGTTCGCGCGATGTCACCCAAGATCACTTCGGTGACCACCATGCCCTGCGGCCCGCCGAAGCCACGGAATGCGGTGTGGCTTTGCTTGTGGGTTTTGCAACGGTAGGAGTCGATCGCCACATGCTCTAAAAAATAGGCGTTGTCGGTGTGGAAGATCGCGCGGTCGGCGACCGGGCCGCTCAGGTCGGCGCTGAAACCGCAGTCCACCAGCTGCGTTACTTGCAGGCCAAGAATCCGTCCGCTGGAGTCAAAACCCACGTGGTAGTCGTAGCTGAAGGGATGGCGCTTGCCGGTGACCATGAAGTCGTCGTCACGGTCCAGCCGGAGTTTCACCGGCCGGCCGACTTTGCGCGCGGCCAGCGCCGCCCACACCGCCAGGTGCCCGGACTGCGTTTCCTTGCCGCCAAAGCCCCCGCCCATGCGGCGGCAGACCACGCGCACCGCGTGCAGCGGAATATCCAGCGCATGCGCCACCCAGTGCTGCACCTCGCCGGGATGCTGGGTGCTGCTGTGGATCAGCCATTGCCCGTCTTCCTGCGGCAGCGCGTAGGCGATCTGCCCTTCCAGGTAAAAGTGTTCCTGCCCGCCGACGTCCAGCGTCCCGCGCAAAACGTGGGGAGCCGCGCTCAGCATCGCTTCATCGTGCGCAAAGTTAGCCAGCAAACGGTCGCCCGGAATATCCGCAGAGCCTACCAGCGCATACACACCGGGCGCGGCGAGCGCTGCCGCCGCATCGACGCCACGCACCCGCCCATGCGCCAGTGGTGAGAGGATGGGCGCGGCGTGCAGAGTGCCGGCGACTTCGGGCAGGTCGTCGATGTACTGCGCACGCCCGTCGATGTGGCGGGCTGCGCTTTCGTGGTGGGGCAGGGTGCTGGTGGGTGCTGCGCTCATGCCAACGCCTCCAGCGTCACCAGGGCCTGGCCTTGCGTCTCCAGCCAGAAGCGCTGCAGCAAATTGCCCAGCACCTGGCGGCGGTAGTCGGCGCTGGCGCGCATGTCGGAGATCGGGCTGAATTCCTGCAACAGCAGGGCCTGTGCCTTTTGCACGGTCTCCAGGCTCCAAGCCTGTCCGCGCAGGGCAGCTTCGGTTTGGCGGGCGCGCATGGGGGTGGACGCCACACCTCCGGCTCCAATGGACACGTGCTGCACGCGCTGGTCTGCGTCCAGCTGCAAATGCAGCGCCAGGCACACGGCCGAAATATCGTCCTCCTGCCGTTTGGAGATTTTGTAGGCGCGCATCCAAGCGCCCGGTCGCGGGGCGGGTACTTCCACCCAAGCCAGCAATTCATCTGCGGCCATGCAGTTTTGCCGGTAGCCGGTGTACAGGTCTTCCAGCGCCAGTTCGCGGGTGGCGATCGCACCGCCTTGGGCGCGGGCCAGTACCACACGGGCATTCAGGGCAATTAGCAGCGGCATGCTGTCACCAATCGGCGAACCGTTGGCGACGTTGCCGCCCAAGGTGCCGGCGTTGCGCACCGGCAGCCCGGCAAAGCGGTGCCAGAAGCGGCGCAGCGATGGCCAATGCTGCGCCAGCGCGGCGTAGGCCGCCTCTAAAGTGGCTGCCGCGCCGATGCGCAAGCCATTCTTGGTGTTCTCGATGCTGCGCAATTCGGCTACGGCGGTGGTGTCGAGCACGCGCGCAAAGCGGCGGTGCTGTTTGGTGACCCACAGGCCCACGTCGGTACAACCTGCCACCACCTGCGCTTGCGGATGGGCCGCGCGCAGGGTCAAAAGCTGGAGCAGGTTGCGCGGTTGGGCATAGGCGCTGTCTGCGGCTTGCTCAGGGATAGATTGCAACAGGGCCTGTGTTGCAGCCTCGTCCTGATGGGGCGCCGGGTAGTTGCCCAGGCTGCAGGCGGCGTCGATGATGGAACGGTAGCCGGTGCAGCGACACAGGTTGCCGCTCAGGTGCTCTTCCGCCACAGCGCGGTCCACCGCTTGGCCCTTGCGTACCCGGTTCTGGTACAGGCCGAACAGGCTCATGGCAAAGCCCGGCGTGCAAAAACCGCACTGCGTTGCGTGTTGCGACAGCAGGGCAGCTTGGACGGGGTGCGGGCTGCCGTCGGCTTGCGTCAGGTCCTGTGCGGTCCAGACCGCCATGCCGTGGGTCGCGTGCGCCATGCGGATGCAGCTGTTCACCGCGCGGTAGCGCAATGCGCCATCTTCGATCTCGCCCAAGACCACGGTGCAAGCCCCGCAATCGCCCTCTGCGCAGCCTTCTTTGGTGTCGCAGGCGTGCAGATCCTCGCGCAGGACTTCTAGCAGCGTGCGCTCCAGTGGCACCTGCTGCAGCTGCACCACACGGTGCCGGTGCATAAAAGCCAGATCAGGCAGGGCGGCCAATTTTTGGGCAGAACTTTCACCAGAAATCATGGGTCGGACGCACGGGGCGGCACAAATGCGAAGATGGCTACAGTTTAGGCTCTCGGCCACAACCCCAAAGCAAGGAAACTTTTATGTTCAAAGTCCACGCCGTTGCCGCCCACCGCCTGCCGCAGTTGCTGCGCGCCATGCCCAAAGCCGAGTTGCATATGCACATTGAAGGCTCGCTGGAGCCGGAGCTGATTTTCAAGCTCGCCGCACGCAATGGGGTGACCCTGCCGTACCCCAACGTGGAGGCTTTGCGCGCGGCCTACGCCTTCACCAATTTGCAGAGCTTTCTGGACATTTACTATGCCGGCGCCAGCGTCTTGCTGCATGAGCAGGATTTTTATGACATGGCCTGGGCCTATCTGGAGCGCGCCGCCGCCGACCATGTCGTCCACACGGAAATGTTCTTTGATCCGCAAACCCACACCGAGCGTGGCGTGGCCATGCAGGTGGTCATTGACGGGCTGCATCGCGCCTGCGTGGACGCCCAATCCAAGCTGGGTGTGAGCGCGCAGTTGATCCTGTGTTTCCTGCGTCACCTGAGCGAAGAGGCGGCCTTGGAAACCCTGGAGCAGGCACTGCCCTTTCGCGACAAATTCATCGGCGTGGGCCTGGATTCCAGCGAAGTCGGCCACCCGCCGGAAAAGTTCAAAAATGTGTTCGCCAAAGCCGGCGCGCTGGGTTTGCATCGGGTGGCGCACGCGGGCGAGGAAGGGCCGCCGGCCTACATTTGGAGCGCGCTGGACGTGCTGGGCGTGGAGCGCATCGACCATGGTGTGCAGTCCATCCACGACGCGGACTTGGTGAAAAGGCTGGCGCAGGCGCGCGTGCCTTTGACGGTATGCCCCTTGTCCAACCAGAAGCTGTGTGTGTTCCCGAGTCTGGCGGACCACAACATCGGCGCGCTGCTGGACGCCGGCCTGTGTGTGACCATCAATTCAGACGATCCGGCTTACTTCGGCGGCTATATGAACGAGAACTTGGTGCAGACTTTTGCGGCCATCGGCCTGACCGCGCAGCAGGCCTACCAGTTGGCGGCTAACAGCTTCGAAGCGAGCTTTATTTCGGAGACACAGCGCCACCACTGGATGCACGAGTTGAAGCTGTGTTTCGAGCGCTTTGTCGAGCACGACGACTGAAGCGCGCGTCGGGGGGCGGGGCTTGTTCAGGCGGCCCGTTTGGCGAGCACGCCGTCGAGCCAGTCACTGCGCATCACCGGCACAGCGGTAATCAGTTTTTCGGTGTACGGGTGGAAGGGCCCGTCGAAAATCCGGTTGGTGTCTTCAAAGGCCACAAAAGAGCCCTGCAGCATCACGGCGGTGCGGTGGGCGATGCGGTGCACCACGTCCAGGTCGTGGGTGATGAGCACATAGCTCAGACGCAGCTCGGCTTGCAGGCGGCGCAGCAACTTCAAAATTTCTTCGGCTACCAGCGGATCCAGCGCGGACGTGGGTTCGTCCAGAATGATCAGGTCGGGCTTGGCCGCCAGCGCCCGGGCAATGCACACCCGTTGCTTTTGCCCGCCGGACAACTGGCCGGGGCGGCGCGTCAGAAAATCGCGCGGCAGTTCCACCAGGTCCAGCAACTCTTCGACGCGTTGGCGCACCGCAGCACCGTTCAAGCGGAAATAAAACGCAGCCGGGCGCCCGATGATGTCGAGCACGCTTTGGCGCGGGTTGATGGCCACATCCGGAATTTGGTAGACCAGCTGGATGCAGCGTTTAAGGTCTTTGCTGCGCTCGGCCAAGGTTTTCGGCAAGGCCTGGCCTTTGAATGCGATCTGGCCGCCGGTAGGCGGCAGCAAGCCGGTGACCACCCGGGCCAGCGTGGATTTTCCCGAGCCCGATTCGCCCACCACCGCAACGGTCTCGCCCACCTTCACGTCCAGGCTCACGTCATTGATGACCTTGAAGTTGCCGTAGGCGGCATACACCTTGTCAATCTTCAGAATGGTCTGGTCCTGCACCGACGACGCCGAGGCGCGCTCATGCGCTGCCGCGCCGCGCACCGCAACCAGTCGCGCCGAATATTCCTGGGTTGGGGACTGCAGCACGCCGTCCACTGTGCCTTCTTCCACCTCTTCACCATGGCGCAAGACCTTGATGCGGTCTGCAACCTGCGCCACCACCGCCAAGTCGTGGGTGATGTAGAGCGCGGCGGTGCCGAACTCGCGGATCAGCGACTTGATCAGGATCAGCACCTCAATCTGCGTGGTCACGTCCAGCGCGGTGGTGGGTTCATCCAGCACCAGGATGTCGGGGCGGCAGGACATGGCCATGGCGGCCATGGCGCGTTGCAACTGACCGCCGGAAGCTTGGTGCGGGTAGCGGCGGCCAAAGTTATCGGGGTCGGGTAGGTCGAGTGATTTGAAGAGGCTGCGCGCCCACGCTTCGGCTTCGGGGCGGGTCATCAGCTTGTGCAGCACAGGCGATTCGCAGACCTGGTCCATGATGCTGTGCGCCGGGTTGAAAGCGGCGGCGGCGGACTGCGCCACGTAGGCGATGCGCCGGCCGCGCACCGTACGCCGGCCTTCGGCATCCAGGGTGCGTAAATCCGCGCCGTCGATCTTGATCGATCCGCCCGCAATATGCACTCCCGCTCGGGCGTAGCCCATGGCCGCCAGGCCGATGGTGGACTTGCCGGCACCGCTCTCGCCAATCAAGCCCAGAACCTGGCCTGCGCGCAATTCCAAATCAACCGATTTGACAATGGGCGCGCCGCTCATCACGGCGTCGAGCCGCAGGCCCGTCATCTGCAAAATGATCTTGTCCGATGCCATGTCAGAGCTCCGCTTGCGCGCCGGAGGGGCGTGCGTCAATCGACAACATCCAGTCGACCATCAGGTTGACCGACACCGTGAGCAAGGCGATTGCGGTGGCCGGATAAATCGGCGCCATCATGCCGAAGTTGATGGCCGCCGCGTTTTCGCGCACCATGCCGCCCAAATCTGCGTAGGGCGGCTGAATGCCCAGCCCAAGGAAGGACAGCCCGGCGATAAACAAGAAGTTAAAGCAAAAACGCAAGCCGAATTCCGAGACCAGCGGTGCCCACGCGTTGGGCAGGATTTCGCGGGTGATCACCCACCACAGCCCTTCGCCCCGCAGGCGGGCCGCCTCCACATATTCCATGACGTTCAGATTCATACCCAGCGCCCGTGACAGGCGGAACACGCGGGTCGAGTCGAGTACCGCTATGGTGAGGATCAGCACTGGAATGCTCGATCCGAAGACGCCCAAAATGATCAAGGCAAAAATCAGGCTGGGGATGGACAGCATCACGTCGACCAACCTGGTGAAAAACACATCCACCCAACCGCCGAGTACCGCGCTGACCAGGCCGGTCAGGATGCCGATTAAAAACGAGAGGGCGGTGATCGCCAGCGCTACGCCAATCGTCATGCGGCTGCCGTACATCATCCGGGTGAGCATGTCACGCCCGATCTGGTCAGCCCCGAAGATCATTTTGACCGAGGGCTCATCCCAGGTGCCGCCCACGTTGGCCGACTCAGAGTAGGGCGCGATCCAGGGCGTGAACAGCGACACGAGAATAAAAATGGTAACCACCGCCATACCGAAGGCGGCAGATGCGGTCAATTTGTGGCCGAAGAGTTTCATGGTGGGTAGGGCGGAGAAACGCTTAGCGCTGGTGGCGCAGACGGGGGTTGACCACGATGACCAGGATGTCGGCCAGCGTGTTGAGCATCACGAACACGGTGGCGAATGTAAGGCCGCAAGCCTGTATCACCGGCACATCGCGCTTGGATACGCCATCCACCATGTACTGGCCCAGACCGGGGTAAACAAACACCGCCTCGATCACCACCACACCGACCACCAGATAGGCCATGTTGAGCGCAATCACCGTGATGATGGGCGCTGCCGCATTGGGCAGCGCATGGCGCACACCAGCCAGTTCCAATAGCGCAGATGCGCCGGCACATCCAGCCCCAGCTCGCGCCGGAAAATCACCAGTGCTTCCGGTGTGGCGCCTTGCCCCAGCACCGCAGACGCCACGTCGCCCGGCAGAATCTGCGTACAAACAAATATCAACACCGACACTGCGAACAGGGTCAAAACCCCAAGCAGCAGCCGGTTCACGATCAACTTAGCCATGGAATGCCATCAGTCATAAAAGAGGTCGGGACAGAAACAGCGCCACGCCTAGCATAACGCCATGACGGAGCCTGTACAGTGTGCCCAAAAAAAAGGGCTGGGCGTAAGCCCAACCCATTTTTATTTGCCGTTAAACGAAGCCGTCTGCTATCAGATCGGCATCGCCGCCGATTCAGGCGAACCAGCCCTTTTCAGCGATCCGGTCGTCGCCCATGTCGTAGCGACCGGACGGTGTCAGGCCCTGCAGCTTGGTGGTGTGCGCGTCCAAATAGTCTTGAACGGCGTAGTTCACCATGCCTGCGTTCTGCGAAACCAGGGATTGGCAGCGCGAGTACAGGTCTTGGCGCTTCTTGGGATCGATTTCGACGCGTGCGGCTTCCAGCGCTTTGCTGAAGTCGGCATTTTCGAAGTGGCTGTCGTTCCAAGGGTTGCTCTTGCCGCCGTAGAAGATGGATGTGAGCTGGTTGTCGATGGTCGGACGGTTGCCCCAGTACACCGCGCAGAACGGCACTTTGAGCCAGACGTTGTCCCAGTAGCCGTCACCGGATACGCGCTTCAAGTCCAGGTTGATACCGGCTTTGGCCAGCGATTCCTGGAAGATCTGACCTGCATCGGTTGCGCCCGAGAACGCACCTTCAGAAACCTGCAGTTCAATAGCGCCGGAGTAGTTGGCCTTCTTCATGTGGAATTTGGCTTTTTCCGGGTCGTAGCGGTTCAGCGGTTGCTTGGCATCGAAGAATTTCATCTTCGGTCCCACGCAGTTGTCGTTACCGATCGAGGCGTAGCCGCTGTAGACGTTGTCCACAATCTTCTGGCGGTCGATACCGTACTTGAGCGCCATCATGACATCGGGGTTGTTGAAAGGTCCCTTGTCGGTATGGGCCACGAAGCAGAAGCGGTTGCCCATGCCCGGTGTGCGGGAGACGACCAGGTTCTTGTTTTTGGCGAGCAAGGCAGCGGTCTTGGGGTTCACGCGGTTGATGATGTCCACGGTGCCAGTTTGCAGCGCAGTGGTGCGCTGGTTGGCATCGGCGATGTAAATCAGCTCCACACGGTCAAAGTAACCACGGTTGGGCTTCCAGTAGTTGCCAGGCTTGCGTTTGAATGTGGCACGCACGCCGGGTTGGAATTCCTCCAGCAAGAAAGCGCCGGTTCCATCGGGTTTGCTGAAGTCTTTGTAGCCATTGGGCACCACGATGATGTGGTAGTCGCTCAGGTTGTAAGGCAAGTCCACATTGCCCTTGCTCATGACGATTTGAACCTGATGCGACGACAGCTTCTTGACTTCGGTGATGTCGGCTAGCAGCGACTTGGCAGGCGATTTGGTCTCGCCGCGGTGCATATTGATGGAGTAGATGACATCGTCTGCGTCCAGTGTTTTGCCGGATGTGAACGTAATGCCTTTTCGCACATTGAAGACCCAGTCAGCTGCACCGGGCTTCACAGTCCAGCTCTCAAACAGTTCGCCGGTTGCGTCGCCGTTGTCGGCCACTTCAATCAGGTTGTTCCAGAGCATCAGACTCATGGTGATGGGAATGGAGTCCGCATAGGTCAGGGGATCCAGGCTGTCGGAGGGCGAGCCGCCTTCCATACCCATGCGCAGGGTTCCGCCCTTTTTCGGAGCGCCGGCACCCATCGCAGTTTGCGCGGACGCGGGGATTGCACCCATCAAACCCAGAGCGGCCGCGCCGGTGAGAATTTGACGGCGATCCAGGATGATTCCCGATTCGGTTTGGTTTTCAAGGTGTGCCATGTGTCTAAATTTCCTATAAGTTCTATCAACAATGTTCCGAACGTTTCGCATCTGTGTGAAACGCTGGTACTGCCCGAGGCAAGGAAGTTTGCGCTCCGAGAGTCATCTTACGGTATGAAACCCCCCTGCACACCCTCAGGTAATCCCTAGGTACACGCGTTTTTGCCTATTTTTTCTGACACCTCGGCAATTCTTCAGATTGACTGCATCGCGGCGTCCGCAGCCGTCACGCTGCTGTCATACACCGCGCCACTGCGGCGGGCGTTTTTCACCGAACGCGCGCGGGCCTTCGGCCGCGTCCTCGCTGTGCAGCATGGCCCGGTAGGCCGGTAAGTCATGGTGGCGCAGCACCTGGTAGCCCGCCTCGAGCGCCAGGCTCTGGGTCTGCCGCAACACCTCTTTGATCGCCGCCTGCGCCAGGGGCGCATTGGCCAACAGCGTCTGTGCCAATGCCCAAGCGGCTGGCAGCAACTGGTCCGGCGGGGCAACCTGGTTGACCAGACCCCAGCGCAACGCCTCGGCCGCACCCATGCGCCGCCCGGTGAGCAGCAACTCGGTGGCGATCGCCCGCGGCAGGCGTTGCGGAAGGCGCAGAACGCCGCCTGAGTCGGCCATCAGCCCGAGCTTGACCTCGGGCAGGGCGAATTCGGCAGCCTCGGAGGCCACGATCAGGTCAGCCGCCAATGCCAACTCAAAACCGCCGCCCATCGCCAAGCCGTTGACGGCGGCGATCACCGGTTTGCTCAAGGAAAAAAATTCGGTGAGTCCGGCGAATCCGCCCGGTCCGTGGTCCGCGTCCACGGCTTCGCCCTCGTTGGCGCCCGTCAGATCCCAGCCCGCCGAGAAAAAGCGCCCGGTGCCCGTGATGATGCCCACGCGCAGGCTGGGGTCGTCTTGCAGGCGCGCAAACGCGGCGTACAGCGCCAGGCTGGTCGGCACGTTGATGGCGTTGGCCTTGGGCCGGTTCAGGGTGATGGTCAGCACTCCGGCATCGGCGTGGCAATGGACGGCATTGGCGACCGGATCGTTTGCTTGCATGGTGGCTTCCTTCACGGGGTTTTCAATCGGATCAGGGCGTCCACGGCCAGCACGCCGTGCCCCTTAGACAGCACCAGCACCGGGTTGACGTCGAGCTCCACCAGTTGGTCTGCGCGCGCCTGCGCGTAGTCGGCCACGGCCATCACCGCATCCAGCAGCGCGTCCACATCGCCCGCTGCCTTGCCGCGAAAGCCGGCGAGCAGCGGCCAGACCTTGAGCGATTGCAGCGCAGCCAGAACGTCCTGCCGCGCCACCGGGAACAACAGCGTGGCCGCATCCTGCAAAAGTTCCACCAACACGCCGCCCGCGCCAAGCGTGAGGGTGAGGCCAAATTGCGCGTCGCGCTGCACGCCCACAATCAGCTCCAGCACCACGTCGCGTGCCATTTCCTCTACCAAAAAGCGATCGGACAAGTGGGCCATGCGGGCCAGTGCCTCGGAAACCGCTGCCACATCCCGCAGATTCAGCGCTACGCCGCCAGCCTCGGTTTTGTGGGCCA
>RFRO01000310.1 GCA_009924455.1 Betaproteobacteria bacterium | reverse complement strand
GGGCCTCGCGCACCGAAGCGGACCGGTCATTGATAGGCGTCATTGACACCGAGGCCGGCATCTGCGCCTGCAAGTCGGGCAGTGCGGCACGAATCGTGTCCACCACTTTGACCGTATTGGCGCCGGGCTGGCGTTGTATCGCAATCGTGATCGAGGTATCGCCGTTGAAGGTGGCCCAGGTGCGCAGGTTTTCTATGCTGTCTTCCACCTTGGCCACGTCCCGCAGACGCACCGGAAAACCACCTTTGGTGCTGATGATGAGGTTGCCGAAATCACGGGCGTTGGTGAGCTGCTTGTTGGCCTGCAGGATCAGCGACTGCCGGGGCCCGTCCAGCGTGCCCACCGGCGTGTTCACATTGGCCGCGCGCAGGGCTGCGCTCAGTTCGTCCAGACCGATATTGCTGGCCAGCAGTGCGTCGGGTTTGACGCGAACCCGCACAGCAAAGCGCTTGGCCCCATAAATATTCACTTGCGCCACACCATCCACCGTAGACAGGGTGGGTGAGACCAGATGGTCCGCGTAGTCCTGCAACTCCTGCGGTGACAGCGAGGGCGAGGTCATGGACAAAAACAGAATCGGTGCGTCCGCCGGATTCACTTTTCGGTAGGAGGGCGGGTTGGTCATGTCCTGCGGCAGCGCGCGCTGGGCCCGCAGCAACGCAGCCTGTACATCCACGGCAGCGGCATCGATGTCGCGCCCTTCTTCAAACTCCAGCGTGATGGACGTGGTACCCAGGCCGCTGCTGGAACTGATGGTGCGCAACCCCGGCACGGTTTGGAACTGCTTTTCCAGCGGCAGTGCCACCGAGGTGGCCATGGTTTCCGGGTTGGCACCGGGCAGCGATGCCGACACATTGATCACCGGCGTGTCGTAACTGGGCAGCGCCGACACCGGAATATTTTGGAAACCGATCACGCCGGCCGCCACGATGGCGACGTTCAGCAACACCGTCATCACCGGACGGCGTACAAAAACTTCCGAAAAATTCATGGTGCGGCCTTGGGCCTGGCCCCTGCATCGGCACTACCCGCAGCACCGGGCGCTGCGGCTGCGCCGGGGTTCGCGCCCGCAACCGGGTTGGCCGGGGCTGCTGCGCTGGCGGCACCCTGCGCAGCGTCTTTGGGGTCCTTGGCGCGTTCGACCACGGCGCTGCCGGGGCGCAGGTTCTGTTTGCCCTCAAGCACCACCGATTCACCGGCGTGGAGGCCGGTGAATCGGTGGTGCTTGAG
>RFRO01000309.1 GCA_009924455.1 Betaproteobacteria bacterium | reverse complement strand
ACATAAAAAGCCCGGGGTGAGGCATGTCCGCGGGCCACCGACTCGACAGCAGTTTTCAGATCCGGTGCGACGTGGGGATAGTCCAGTATGGCCTTGGGGTGGACGCCAATGTTGTTGTTGATGATGAATTCCAGCCGCGCCAGTCCAACACCGGCATTGGGCAACTGGCAAAAGTCAAATGCCAGCTGGGGATTGCCCACGTTCATCATGATTTTGAGGTCGATGGCGGGCATGGCGCCACGTTCCACTTCACTGACCTCGGTCTCCAACAAGCCGTCGTAAATGAAACCGGTATCGCCCTCCGCGCAGCTGACCGTCACCAGCATGCCGCTTTGCAAATGGTCGGTCGCATCGCCGCAGCCGACCACCGCAGGAATGCCGAGCTCGCGGGCAATGATGGCTGCGTGGCAGGTACGTCCGCCCCGGTTGGTGACGATGGCGGCCGCCCGCTTCATCACCGGTTCCCAGTTGGGGTCCGTCATATCGGTGACCAGTACGTCGCCAGCTTGCACTTGGTCCATGTCTTCCAGGCTGTGGACCACGCGCACCGGACCGGTACCAATCTTTTGCCCGATCGCCCGGCCTTGTGCCTTGATTGCGCCGCGTCCTTTGAGTGCATAGCGCAGCTCGGGCGCGTTGCCCGCCTGGCTTTTGACGGTTTCGGGGCGGGCCTGCAGGATATAGAGGCCGCCGTCCACACCGTCCTTGCCCCACTCGATGTCCATGGGGCGGCCGTAATGTTCTTCAATAACCAGCGCGTAACGGGCCAGTTGCAGCACATCGGCATCCGTCAGCGAATACCGGTTACGCATCTCGGAGGGCACTTCGGTGGTCTTCACCAAAGAACCGCCTGCAGCTTTTTCTGCTGCGTCAGCGAACTCCATTTGCACCAGCTTGGAGCCCAGGCTGCGCCGGATCACCGCTGGAAACCCGGCGCGCAACGTCGGCTTGTGCACGTAAAACTCATCAGGGTTGACCGCGCCCTGCACCACGGTTTCGCCCAGACCGTAGCTGGAGGTGATGAAAACCACATCGGTAAAGCCGGACTCCGTGTCCAGTGTGAACATCACCCCCGCTGCCCCCTTGTCCGAGCGCACCATGCGCTGCACACCTACGCTGAGTGCGACCACATCATGGGCAAAGCCTTTGTGCACGCGGTAGCTGATCGCCCGGTCGTTGTACAGCGAGGCAAAGACTTCGCGCATCTTGTGCAGCACGGAATCGATTCCGGTCACGTTTAAAAACGTTTCCTGCT
>RFRO01000308.1 GCA_009924455.1 Betaproteobacteria bacterium | reverse complement strand
AATGCTTGTCCAGCCATCGGGGTTGGCGTCCATGCTCCAGAGGATTTTTCCGCGTCCCATGGGCTCGGGATAGACGACGAGAGACACCAAGCGGTAGCGCGCGGTGGTGCAGTCGTACTCGGCTTGGGCACGGCGCGATGCGGCACCGTCGATATCGCGCACCTTCAAATCCTGCAAGCCGGTAACCTTCAGCCGAGCGCCCTCTTTGCGGACGGTGGCAGGGTCAATATAAAAACTGGCTTGGTCCATGTCGTAGACCAGCACCCAATCGGCCCACGCTGGTGCGGCAAAAAATAAAAAGAGCAAGGCGAGTTTTTTCATGGCGCGGGATATACGTCCTCGATACTGGGTTCGCGGCCACGTGGCTCTGACAGGGCCGCTGTGCGGGCTCCGGTTCCGGCTGAAAACGCGGGGCTGCCCGCGTTAGCGGATGCGGGGGGTGCGAATGCAGGTAGCGGGGCGGCCGCGCCAGCCGACGCAGCGACAGGGCCTGGGCTTGAACTGGGGGCACCGGCTGCCTGGATCACCGTTGAAAGCTCTGTGTTGGGTACCAGGTTGGCAGCAGGAGGCGGGGCGGTGTAGCGCCGAATACGCGCAAACATACTGGGCTCCACCAGCTTGTGTGCAACGAACCGTCCTTTTTGAAAAATGCCCATGCGCTCGACCGATTTGTCTGGCGCGTACTGGATAAATTTTCCGTGCGGCTCGCCTTCTTTCCACTCACCCATCCAGACGCGGCCATCGGACCAGCTGTAAATGCCCTCGCCGCTGCGCCGGTTGCTCTTCCATTCGCCGACATAGCTGTCACCGTTGGCGTCTTTGTAGGTGGCGATTCCGGTTTTTTGGTTGTCTTTCCATGCGCCTTCATACGTGCTGCCGTCGTACCAGGTGTACGTGCCATAGCAGTTGCGGAAATAGCCAAGCTCAGGGCACGGGCCGACGGGCCCCGGGGCCGGTCGCTGCAAGACCTGCACCTGTGCGAACGCAAGGCCGCCGGATACCGTCAGCAGGGTAGACAATAGAAAGCCCGTTGCGCGCATGGTGGCCATCGTACCGAAAAGCCAGCGCGCGCCATTCTCCACAGCCAAAGGTGTATGCATGCATTCCTTTTACGTCCGCCTTGCCGTACTCGCTCTGCTGCCCATGGCGGTCCACGCCTTTCAACCGGCCGGCAAATTCAAAACCGAGGAACAAGCGAAAAAACATTGCCCCACAGACGTGGTCGTTTGGGTCAAGCTGTCGACCAAGCTCTACTACCT
>RFRO01000307.1 GCA_009924455.1 Betaproteobacteria bacterium | reverse complement strand
TCATGTCGGCGTGGCTGATGAAGTGCTTGGTGCCGTTGATCAGGTAGTCGGCGTTCTCACCCGCACCGTCGCGCGTGGCGCGGGTTTGCATGCCGCGCACGTCCGAGCCCGCGTTGGGTTCGGTCATGGCCAGGCAGTCGTGGCGCTCGCCCCGGATGGTGGGCATCAAATATTCGTCAATCTGCGCGCCTTCGCAGGCCCGCAGGATGTTGCTGGGGCGGGCAATCAGCATTTGCAGGCCGTAGGACGCGCGCCCGAGTTCGCGCTCCATCAAGGCCAGGGTGAAGTTGTCCAGCCCGCCGCCGCCCAGATCAGCAGGCATATTGGCGGCGTAGAGCCCGACTTCGATCGCCTTCGCTTGGATGGACTTCGCCAGTTCGGGCGGAATGGCGTCGGTGCGCTCGACCTCGTCTTCAAATGGGTACAGCTCTTTTTCGACAAAGGTACGCACCGTGTCGACGATCATGGTCTGTTCGCTGCTCAGTTGGAAGTGCATGGCTGGCCTGTCAAAAAATCACGGTGCGCGGCGGATGCCCATAGGGCGGCCGACTTGGGGTGGAACGGGGAGCGTGGAATGCGCTTGCAAGATGGCTTGCAGGCGGGTGTACAAAAAGTCCGGCATGGCGGCTGCACGGCCCTTGGCCATGTCCACATGCACCAGCATTTGCTCGCCGGTGCACAGCAAGTCGCCGGTGGCTGCGTGGTACATGCTGTGAATGAGATGAATGCGCCGGGGGTCGAGGTCCAGCAGCTGCAATGTCAGGCGCAGCGGCTCGCCCTGCGCGACTTCTTTCACGTAATGGATATGGGTTTGCGCGGTGTACAGCGAATGCCCGCCCTGGTCGCGGTAGGACTCGTCGATGCCGATGTAGCGGAAGAAGGCGTCTGAGTTGTCGCCAAACACCAGCAGGTAGCAGGACTCGCTCATGTGGCCGTTGTAGTCCACCCAGTCCCACAGCACATGGGGGCGGTGCAGGCACAGCGGCGCGTCGATGGGGGCGGCTGCATCCCATGCGCGTGCGGGCGTGTTTTCTAGCGGCGTGCGCACGCCGTGCCGGGCTTGATCGTGGTCTTGGGACATGGTGGAACTGCGCTTACTGCGGGGGTAACAACGCCAGTTTGCCAAGAAATTTTTTGGCCGAAAAATCCGCCTGCGCCTGCGCGATGTCCGACAAGGCGTAGGTCTGCGCCAGCAGCGGGCGCAGTTCGCCGCGTTCGATATAGGTGACCAGGTTTTCAAACACCGCGTCCTCCTGGAAAG
>RFRO01000306.1 GCA_009924455.1 Betaproteobacteria bacterium | reverse complement strand
ACAAAGTAGCTGGCCAGGTATTTGAGGTGCTGCGGCAAGTAGTCAGCGCCGGTGCGCGGCACGCCAAAATACAGATTGAACTTGGCGCTCACCCGCATACACCATAGCAGCGCAAAGGTGCACACCGCCAGGTGGTTGGGCTGGCCCGCCTGCATAGCCAGCAGCAGGCCGAAGTTGGCCAGCAAGGCCAGCTCGTGGTGCAGGATCACGGCAACCGCCTGGCGCAGCCGTACCCAACCCCGGGCACCGGCATCCAGCGGAATGCGGCGCGGTCCGGTAACCGACCCGGTCAAAAACGCCAGCTCGTGCCATCCCCACATGACGATGACGCTGCCAAAGCCGATGAAGGCGAACCGAGTGCGAGGCCATGCTGACTTGAACACCCCACAGGCTGGTAAACAGCAGGACGGTCCAGCCGCCCAGGCTCCAGCGGAAGCTGTGCGCAGGCAGGCGGTTGAGCAACAGGATGATGCCTGTGCCAAACCACCAGCACACCAGGGCGAACAGCACCGCGATGGCGGTGTCCGTCATCCCCAGGTGCAGGGTGTCGCTCACCATGCAGGCACCATCCGCACGGTCTGCGGCAGTTCGCTGGATTGCACCGGCATCAGGTACAAGCGGCCAAATGTCAGCACCGCACGCACTACGCACACCGCTTGGGTCAATTTGCCCAGAATGCCGCCGCGTGCCTTGGCCTGTTCATGCGCTTGCGAGATGGCAAACAGCTTTTCCAGGCCAGCCCGGAAATCCGGGTGGTCGGTGTCCAGGGCAATCGGAAACACCTGGCGCGAGATCTCGGTGGTGATGCGGAACACGGTGTAGTCGTACTCGTCCGAGTCCAAGCCCATGGCGTGGTGCAGCATGGGGCGGGTGTGGTCGCGCACATACATGGTGGCGTAGACCGCCAAAATGAAAAACCGGATCCACAGCTTGTTGAGGCCGCGCAGCAAATGCGGGTTGGCGCGCATGATGAGTGCAAACGACTCGCCATGGCGGAACTCATCGTTACACCAGAGTTCGAACCAGCGGAAGATGGGATGAAAGCGCTTCTCGGGGTGTTTTTCCAGCTGGCGGAAGATGGTGATGTAGCGCGCGTAGCCGATTTTTTCAGACAGGTAGGTCGCGTAATAGATGTACTTGGGCTTGAAGAAGGTATAGGCCTTGGTGCGCTTGAGGTCGCCCATGTCGATACCCATACCAAAGTCTTTGAGCGACTGGTTGATAAAGCCCGCATGGCGCGATTCGTCGCGCGCCATATAGGTCAT
>RFRO01000305.1 GCA_009924455.1 Betaproteobacteria bacterium | reverse complement strand
ACCGCCATGATTTTGTGGGGCGCGTCGCAAGGCCCGACCTGGAATCTGTGGCAAATCAATATTGCACCGCCCGACCTCTCCTACGGCCTGCGCGTGGCGCCGCTTATGGAAGGGGGACTGTGGCAAATCATCACGGTCTGCGCGCTAGGAGCGTTTGGTTCCTGGGCCATGCGTGAGGTGGAAATCTGCCGCAAGCTGGGCATGGGCTACCACGTACCCGCAGCGTTCAGCGTTGCCATATTTGCCTATTTCACCTTGGAGGTGATCCGCCCCGTGCTGATGGGCGGATGGGGCCATGCGTTTCCATACGGCATCTTCAGCCACCTGGACTGGGTCTCCAACGTGGGCTACCAGTACCTCCACTTTCACTACAACCCGGCCCATATGCTGGCGGTGAGCTTTTTCTTTGGCACCACATTTGCGCTGTCCCTGCACGGTGCCCTGATTCTGTCGTCCACCAATCCGGCCCCGGGTCATACGGTGCGTACCCCGGAGCATGAGGACACTTTCTTCCGCGACATCATCGGCTATTCCGTCGGCACGCTGGGCATTCACCGCCTGGGTTTGTTCCTGGCGCTGGCCGCCGTTTTGTTCAGCGCGCTGTGCATTGTCATCAGCGGGCCCTTCTGGAGCCGTGGCTGGCCGGAGTGGTGGAACTGGTGGCTCAACATGCCGATCTGGAGCTAAGCAAGGGGACACGACATGGCGCAATACCAAAATCTTTTCACCACGGTCCAGGCCGTCGGCCCCGTACACCATGGGGTCGAACTGGGCCACGGCAACAGCCCGCGCACCGGCGAACCGCTTATCGTTTACTGGGCCGGTGTGATCGGCAACGCACAGATCGGCCCGATTTACCTTGGTGGCCTGGGCGTGGCTTCGCTCATTCTGGGCACCCTGGCGTTCAACATCATCGGCTTCAATATGCTGGCCTCGGTGAACTGGGATCCGGTTCAGTTTGTGCGCCAGTTGTTCTGGTTGGCGCTGGAGCCACCGGCACCGGCTTACGGCTTGGGCATTCCGCCCATGAACCAGGGCGGTTGGTGGCTGTTAACCGGTGCATTTCTGACGGCGTCGATGTTCCTCTGGTGGGCCCGCACCTACCGGCGTGCGCGCGAACTGGGCATGGGAACCCATGTGCCATGGGCGTTTGCCGCAGCCATCTGGTTGTACCTGGTGCTGGGCTTTTTTCGCCCCATCCTGATGGGCTCCTGGTCCGAAGCCGTGCCTTTTGGCATCTTCCCGCACCTGGACTGGACGGCGGC
>RFRO01000304.1 GCA_009924455.1 Betaproteobacteria bacterium | reverse complement strand
GGCTGGCTGCGGTCCTGGTGGGTGTGGGTTTGGGCCTGTCGGGTTCGCGCACAGGTTTGCTGGAATTGCTGGCGCTCTGGGCCTTTGCGCTTGTTTGGCGCGTCGGCTCAGCCGCCGCCCCTGGACAAGCCCGTGTTTGGCGTGTGCTGCTGACGGGCACATTGGCCTATGTGCTGGTGGCGTATGCCGTGCCGCAGTGGCTGGGCGACGGAGCGCCCACGGTGTTTGCGCGTGTGCTGGGTGGAGATGCGCTGTGCTCCAGCCGGCGCACCGTATGGGCCAATGTGTGGCAGATGGTGATGCAAAAACCCTGGCTGGGTTGGGGCTGGGATGAGCTGGCTTATGCACAGTTCATGACGCCCATTGACGGCCCGCGTTTTTGCGACATTCTGGATAACGCCCACAACCTGCCCTTGCATCTGGCGGTAAGTTTTGGCCTGCCGTTTGCCCTTGTGGCGGTGCTGCTGATTTTGCTTTTGGTGTGGCGGGCAGCCCCTTGGCGTGCCAGCGCGCCGCAGGCGCATCTGGCCTGGGCGGTTTTGGGCGTGATTGGCCTGCACAGCCTGCTGGAATACCCCCTCTGGTACGGGCCGTTTCAGATCGCGCTCGCGCTGGCTTTGCTGCGGCTGGGCCTGCCGGACGACGATCAGCCCGTGTTGCGCAGCAGCGGCAGGCGCTGGGCCGCTGGCTTGCTGGCAGCGGCTGTGCTCGGGCTGTGCATAGTGCTGGCCCAAAGTTACGCCCGCGTCAGCAATTTGTACGGCGCCGCAGCAACGCGTGCCGGAATATTTGATCCGTTTGGCGAGTTGCAGGAACACGATGTGTTTTTGTTCGTCGATGAGGTGGCGTTTTCCCGCTTGGCGCTGCCTTTGCATCGCGCCAACGCGCAGGAACAGTACGCCCTGGCAGAAGACCTGCTGCATTACTCCCCCGAGCCACGGGTGATCGAGCGGCTGCTGGAGAGTGCCGAGTTTTTGGGCCGCAGCAGCGCCGTGGCTTTTTACAAAGCGCGTTATGCGCAGGCTTTTCCGGAGCGCTTTATTGAGTGGTTGGCCATGGAGCCGCATGTACCCCCGGAAGCGGCCCATGGCGCACCCGGGTCCCAGGCGCAAGCTCCGGCCAGCGGGACGCAGCCGTAAACTACGGCCACCACCATTCCTAAGCCCATACTGCCATGAAGAAACTCTGCGCCCTTGCCCTGCTGCTTACCGTTCACGGTGCCCAAGCCGACTGGGTCGCGCTGGCTGAACAGAACGGAGCAACTTTTTACATCGATTTGCAGACCGTCACC
>RFRO01000303.1 GCA_009924455.1 Betaproteobacteria bacterium | reverse complement strand
GTACCGTTCACCGTTACGGCGTACTGGTAGTTGGCCTGAACGCCGCTGTTGAATACGATCCGCGTCTGTTGCTTCGCATCCCGACCCGCGGCCGTATCCACTCGGGTATCGGGCGTCTGCAAAGCGCCGCCAGACTGCCACGCGCTCTGAATCGAGATATCGGTCGTCGCAATGACCGTGAGGCCACCACCCGAAGCGGTTGTCCGGACCTCGAGACCCCGATCAACGCCGCGATCGGACGCGCCTTGCAATTCGTCGCCAAAGACCGCTTGTTCCCCTGCACCAACTGCGGCCTGGCACCCATGAGCCGGGCCGTGGCAGAAGCCAAACTCCGCGCCCTGGCCCAGGGCGCGGCGCTGGCCCGCCAGCGCGTCGTTTAGAACAAGCCCGAGATCTTGCCCTCGTCGTCGATGTCAATGCGCATCGACGCGGGCTCCTTGGGCAGACCCGGCATGGTCATGATGTCGCCGCAAATCATCACCACAAACTCCGCCCCGGCAGACAGCCGCACCTCGCGCACATTCACCGTGTGCCCCGAAGGCGCCGCGCGCAGCTTGGGATCGGTCGAGAACGAGTACTGCGTCTTGGCCACACACACCGGATAGTGGCCGTAACCGTCGGCCTGCAGCTTGTCGATCTTGGCTTTAACCGACGCATCCGCAGAAATCCCGGCAGCGCCGTAAATCTTGGTCGCAATCGCCTGCATCTTGTTCCACAGCGTGTCTTCATCGGCGTAGACGAACTTGGTTTTGGCAGTGCCCGACTCGGCCAGCTTGACCACCATGTGCGCCAGCTCCTCCGCGCCCTTGCCGCCCTCGGCCCAGTGGCGCGCCAGCACCACCGGCACGCCCATGGCGTTCATGTGGGCGCGCAGCGCGTCCAGCTCCTCGGCGGTGTCGGAGGTGAAATGGTTGATCGAGACCACGCAGGGCACGCCGTAGTTCTCGCGCATGTTGTGCACATGGCGCTCCAGGTTGGCAATGCCGCGCTTGACCGCATCCACATTGGGCGTGTTGAGGTCTTTGGCCTCGACACCGCCGTGGTGCTTCAGGGCGCGCAGCGTGGCCACCACCACCCCGGCGTCGGGGCGCAGGCCGGACTTGCGGCACTTGATGTCGATGAACTTCTCGGCCCCCAGGTCGGCACCAAAGCCGGCTTCGGTGACCACGTACTCGCCCAGCTTGAGCGCGGCCTTGGTGGCGGTGACGGTGTTACAGCCGTGGGCGATGTTGGCAAAGGGGCCTCCGTGGATGATGGCCGGGTTGTTCTCCAGCGTTTGCACCAGGTTGGG
>RFRO01000302.1 GCA_009924455.1 Betaproteobacteria bacterium | reverse complement strand
TTGCAAGACGATGTGCCGGAAGACAGCCTGTGCGGCGCGCGCGCCGGACGTGCTTTGGGCATCAATCCGGAGTACCACAGCCTGATTTTGCGGGCCTATGGATCCATCCCCAAGGTGGAGCAGGGCGACACCGTGTGGTGGCATCCAGACGTGATCCATGGTGTGGAGGACGAACACACGGGCAGTATCTCCAGCAACGTGATGTACATCGGCGCAGCGCCCGATTGCGAGAAAAACCGCATCTTCCAAGCGCTGCAAAAGCCCGCTTTTGAAGCCGGTTTGTCCTCGCCTGACTTTGCGCCCGAAAACTATGAGGTCGATTTCGTGGGCCGCGCCACCCCGGCCGACTTGACGCCCCTGGGCTTGCGCCAGATGGGTTTTGCAGCTTGAAGGATTACACAGCTCCGGGCCGCCAAGCCCGGGACTGCGGTGGGCCGCCTTAGTTCAGGCGCTCGCCGCCGGCGGCGTCAAACACATGAATTTTGTGCGCCGCCACGGCCAGCCATACGCAGCTGGTCACCCGGCGCGTAGCGGGCGGCACCGGCCATGCGCAGCGTGCATTCGCCCATGGCTGAGCGCACCAGAACATAGCTCTCGGCACCGGTGGGCTCGACCAGCGTGACCGTGGCCTGGAGCAGGCCGCCAGCGTCGATGACCATGTCTTCCGGGCGTATGCCGATGCGCACGCGCCGACCCGCCAAGGCGGGCAGAAGCAAGCCGCTGTTGTCCTGGCCCAGATAAATCTGCCCTTCCGCACCAACCTGGCTCTCGCTCCAGTTGATCGCCGGGGATCCGATGAATTCGGCGACAAAGGTATTTGCCGGGCGCTCGTACAGCTCCATGGGCGTGGCGAGTTGCTGGATGCGTCCGTCTTTGAGTACCGCGATGCGGGTGCCCAGCGTCATGGCTTCCACCTGGTCGTGGGTCACGTAAATCGTGGTCACCCCTGTGGCCATGTGCAGCTTTTTGAGTTCGGCACGCATGTCGACGCGCAATTTCGCGTCGAGGTTGGATAGCGGCTCGTCGAACAAAAACAGCGACGGCCTGCGCGCCAGTGCGCGCCCGATGGCTACACGCTGGCGCTGTCCGCCAGAAAGCTGGCGTGGTTTGCGTTCCAGCAAATGCCCGATTTGCAAGAGTGCGGCGACCTCATCGACCGCCGCCTTGCGCTGGGCTTGCGGCACTTTGCGCATTTCCAGGGGGAAGGCGATGTTCTCAGCCACCGTCATATTCGGATACAGCGCATAGCTTTGGAAAACCATGGCGATGTCGCGGGTGTCGGGTGCTTCCC
>RFRO01000301.1 GCA_009924455.1 Betaproteobacteria bacterium | reverse complement strand
TGGCGCATCAAATCGTCCTGGCACTCTTTCCAGGCCGGGGTTTGCATGGGCTTGATGGCCCCAGCGCGCAAGGTGAGTTTGTCGTTGGGGATGACCAAGCCAAAGTCCACCCCAATGACGCGGCCAAAGCCACGGCAGGCCTCGCACGCGCCCAGGGCCGAGTTGAATGAAAACATCGACGGCGTGGGATCGCTGTAGCGCAAGTCGCTGTCGGGGCAGTGCAGGCCGCTGGAAAAGCGCCACACGGTGTCGGCGGCTGCATCGGCCCCTGCCGGCGGTGGGCTCGCCCCATCGGGCACGGCGCTGGCGGTTGCCTCGGCGCTGGATGGGGCCACAGACGCGGCCAGCACATGCACCTGCAAGCGCCCCGCGCCGCGCTTGAGTGCGGTCTCCAGTGCCTCCATGGCGCGCGACTTCTCCACCGTGGCCAAGCGAAAACGGTCGGCCACCACATCGAGCACCTTGCGTGTGCCGGTGGGGCTGGCCACCTCGCGCTCGGCCTGGATGCGGGTAAAGCCACTGGCCAGCAGCCATTGCTGCACCTCTTCCGAGGTGGTGTGGGCCGGTAATTCCACCGGGAAAGTGACGACCACACGGGTGCCCTCAGCCAGCTGAGCGCTGCGCTGCATCAACTCGGCGTAAATCGTCTCGGGGGTGTCATGGCGCACCGGCTGCGCGGTTTGCCGGTCAAACAACTGGGCGGTGCGGGCAAACATCAGCTTCAGGTGGTCGTTAAGCTCGGTCATCGTCCCCACCGTTGAGCGCGAGCTGCGCACCGGATTGGTTTGGTCGATGGCAATGGCGGGCGGCACGCCCTCGACTTTGTCCACCGCCGGACGGTCCATGCGGTCCAGAAACTGGCGCGCATAGGCGCTGAAGGTTTCCACGTAGCGGCGCTGACCTTCGGCAAACAAGGTGTCAAACACCAGACTGGACTTGCCCGAACCGCTGGGCCCGGTGACCACCGTCAGCTCGCCAGTGCGGATATCAATATCAAGGTTTTTGAGGTTGTGCTGGCGCGCACCTCGGATGCGGATGAGTCCCTGGGACATAACGGCTTTGTGATGGGGTGGGCCATCATTCTAGAGAGCGCGCCACAGCCTGGCCGTGCGGCTCGAAATAAGCCAAAGGCCATGGTTGGTCGCACCATGGCAGTTGTGGGGGCATAAGCCCGCTCCACCGCTGGCGCAACCAAGCCCGCCGCAGCCAGCCAGAGCTTCCCCAAGGCGTTGCGGGCTGCTGCGCGTGTGCCTGCGCTTACTTGCTGGTCGCAGCAGGTGCGCTCAGCGGCGCTGC
>RFRO01000031.1 GCA_009924455.1 Betaproteobacteria bacterium | reverse complement strand
AGACGCCTTTTTTGCCAAGAGCGTGGTGTACCTGGTTGACCACAACGACCAGGGCGCGATGGGGCTGATGATCAACAAGGCGGTGGACATCTCGATGGAGGCGCTGTTCGTCAAGATCGATCTGGCTATGCCGCGCTCGGACCTTGCTGCAAGCCCGGTTTTGCAGGGTGGGCCCGTGCACCAGGACCGTGGTTTTGTGCTGCACGACCCGGTGTTCGGCTCTGGCGAACCGGAACAGGCCTCTCCGTATCAGTCCACCATCCGGGTGCCGGGCGGCTTGGATATGACCACCTCGCGCGATGTGCTGGAGTCGATTTCCACCGGCGGCGGCCCCAAGCGTGTCCTGGTTTCGCTCGGCTACGCGGCCTGGGGCGAAGGCCAGTTGGAGAGCGAGCTCAAAGAAAACGCGTGGCTGACGGTAGAGGCCGACGCCGGCTTGATATTTGACGCGCCCATGGAAGAGCGCTACGACCGCGCTCTGGGCTTGCTGGGTTTGCAGGCTTGGATGATTTCCACCCAGGCGGGCCACGCATGAGCGCCGATGCGGCTGTGAGCCCCGTTGCGGTGCCGGCAAACCTGCACACCTTCATGGCATTTGATTTCGGCACCAAGCACACCGGTGTGGCTGTCGGTAACCGCATGCTGCGTGCCGCGCAGCCGCAGGCCACCATCCATGCCGAGGGCGATGCCCGCTTTGTCCAGGTGGCGCAGCGGCTCAAAGAGTGGCAGCCCGACGCCATCGTCATCGGCGTGCCGTACCACCCGGACGGCGCTGCGCACGACAACACAGCGCGGGCCCGCAAATTCGGCCGCCAGTTGCATGGCCGCTTCGGCCTGCCGGTGTTTGAGGTGGATGAGCGTTACAGCACCACCGAAGCGCTGGCCAGCGGCGCGCGTGACCCCGATGCCGCGGCCGCGGCCATCATCCTCAACCAATTTCTGCAGGACTTGCCATGAGCGATTTGACGCTGGACGCCCAGGCCCTGTACACCGACTTGTTACAGGGCGTGCGTACGTTGTGCCGGGCAGACACGCGCCTGGTGGGCATCACGTCCGGCGGTGCCTGGCTGGCGCAGCGGCTGCAAACCGACTTGGGCTTACCCGGCACCTGCGGCGTCATTTCTTCCGCCATGCACCGCGATGATTTTGCCCAGCGCGGCCTGGGTGGTGGCGGGCGCACCCAACTGCCTTTTGAGATCAACGGCGCGCATGTGCTGGTGGTGGATGACGTGATGTACACCGGGCGCACCTTGCGCGCGGTGATGAACGAGTTGTTTGACTACGGCCGCCCGGCCAGCGTCAAACTGGCGGTGCTGGTGGACCGGGGCGGGCGCGAGTTGCCCATCCAGCCCGACTTTGCGGCGGCGCGGGTCAGCCTGCCTTCCACCCAGTCGTTGGCGCTGGCGCGCGCGGAAGACGGCAGCCTGCGCTTTGACCTCAAAACCAAACCGCTGCGCGCGGACTGATGGATTTGACAGCCCCACCTATGTCCAAGCGCCACAACCCCCAGCTCAATAAGAACGGTGAACTGATTCACCTGCTCTCCACCGAAGGTTTGTCGCGTGATCTGATCATGCACATCCTCGATACCGCGTCCAACTTTGTCTCGGTGAGCGACCGCGAGGTCAAAAAAGTGCCGCTGCTGCGCGGCAAAAGCGTCTTCAATCTGTTTTTCGAAAACAGCACCCGCACCCGCACCACCTTTGAGATCGCTGCAACGCGCCTGTCGGCAGACGTCATCAACCTGGACATTGCGCGTTCCAGTGCGTCCAAGGGCGAGTCGCTGCTGGACACCATCTCCAACCTCAGCGCCATGGCAGCGGATATTTTTGTGGTGCGCCACAGCGAATCGGGCGCGCCGTACCTGATCGCGCAGCACGTGGCGCCGCACGTGCACGTGGTCAACGCGGGCGACGGCCGCCATGCCCACCCCACGCAGGCGCTGCTGGACATGTACACCATCCGCCACTACAAACGCGATTTCGCCAACCTGACTGTGGCCATCGTGGGCGATGTGCTGCATTCGCGGGTGGCGCGTTCGGACATCAACGCCTTGACCACCTTGGGTTGCGCCGAAGTCCGCGTGGTCGGCCCGAAAACCCTGGTGCCTGCGGATATGGCACAGATGGGCGTGCGGGTGTGCCACACGCTGGACGAGGGCTTGCGCGACTGCGACGTGGTGATTGCGCTGCGCTTGCAAAACGAGCGCATGAGCGGGGCCTTGCTGCCCTCGAGCCAGGAGTATTTCAAGCGCTTTGGCCTGACGCCCGAGCGCCTGCGCAGTGCCAAGCCGGACGCCATCGTGATGCACCCGGGGCCGATCAACCGGGGTGTGGAAATGGATTCGGCCGTGGTGGACGGGCCGCAAAGCGTGATCCTGCCGCAGGTTACCTTCGGCATTGCCGTGCGCATGGCGGTCATGAGCATCGTCGCGGGGAACGAGGCATGAACATCCTGATTCAAGGCGGGCGGATCATTGATCCGGCTAGCGGCTTGGACCGCGTGGGCGACGTGGCGATTTCGGAAGGCCGCATCGTGGGTCTGGGCCAGGCCCCAGACGGTTTCACGCCGCAGCGCACCCTGAAGGCGCAGGGCTGTGTGACGGCGCCCGGTCTGGTCGACGTGGCGGTACGCCTGCGTGAACCCGGCCACGAACACGAAGGCATGCTGGCCTCGGAGCTCGCTGCCGCGGTAGCCGGTGGTGTGACCAGTCTGGCTTGCCTGCCCGACACCGACCCCGTGCTGGATGAACCGGGCTTGGTGGACATGCTGCGTTTTCGCGCCCGCAAGCTGCACGGTGCGCGGGTGTTTCCCATCGGCGCGCTGACGCGCGGTCTGGCCGGGCAGGTGCTCACCGAGATGGTGCAGCTGTTTGAGGCCGGTTGCGTGGGTTTCGGCCAGGCCGAAGTGCCGCTGGCTGACACCCAGGTGCTGCAGCGCGCCTTGCAATACGCTGCCAGCTTTGGTTACACCGTCTGGCTGCGGCCGCAGGACATGTATTTGGGTCGCGGCATTGCGGCTAGCGGGGCGCTCGCTACGCGCATGGGTTTGTCCGGCGTGCCGGTGGCGGCGGAGACGATTGCACTGCACACCATTTTCGAGTTGGTCCGCAGCACCCGCACCCGCGTCCACCTGTGCCGCGTCAGCAGCGCCGCAGGCGTGGAACTGGTGCGCCGCGCCAAGGCCGAAGGCCTGCCGGTGAGCTGCGACGTCAGCATCCACTCGCTGCACTTGACGGATGTGGACATTGGCTACTTCGACAGCCGTGCCCGTCTGACTCCGCCGCTGCGCCAACAGGCTGACCGCGCCGCATTGCGCGCCGGTCTGGCCGATGGCACGGTGGATTTGCTGGTGTCGGATCACACGCCTGTGGGCGCGGATGAAAAAGCGCTCCCCTTCAGCGAAGCCACGCCGGGTGCGACGGGGCTAGAGTTGCTGCTCAGCCTGACGCTGAAATGGGCGGATGAAGCCCAAGTTCCCTTGCCGCAGGCCCTCGGCGTGGTGACCCACCGCAGCGCGGAGCTGCTGGGTCCGTCCGCCCGCGCCCACCAGGCCAGCCCGGGCCGCTTGGAGTTGGGTTGCCAGGCGGATGTGTGCGTGTTTGACCCGGCGGCAGCTTGGCGGGTGACACCGCAGGCCTTGCGCAGCCAGGGTAAACACACGCTGTTTGAGGGATACGAGCTGCCCGGGCGGGTGCACCACACGGTGGTGGGTGGGCGTCTGGTGTTCAGCGCGGATTCGGGGTCGTAAGCCACTCCATGGCGCGTCTGCTACGGCATGTGGTGGCCGCCGGGCGCATGGTGCGTTTGTTGGCCCACACACTGGCGGGCTTGTGGACATTGCACCTGCGATTTCATCGTATGTCCCTCGCGCAACGGCACACAGCTGTTCAGCAATGGGCGCAGGGGGTGTTGCGCATCATGGGGATTGGGCTGCAGGTCCATGGCCGGGCGCACCCCGGGCCGGTGCTCTTGGTGGCCAACCATATTTCCTGGCTCGATATTGTGGTGATGCTGGCTGCGCACTATTGCCGTTTTGTGGCCAAGTCAGAGCTCAAAGCCTGGCCGCTGATCGGATCGCTGGCGACGGCGGCGGGCACTATGTATATCGAGCGCGCTTCAATGCGCGATGCCCTGCGCGTGGTGCACCATCTGGCCGAGTGTCTGCAGGCCGGTGATGTCTTGGCTGTGTTTCCGGAGGGAACCACGGGGGACGGCGTTGCGGTGTTGCCATTCCATGCGAACCTGCTGCAAGCGGCGATTGCCGCGCAAGCGCCGGCGCAGGCGGTGGGACTGCGCTTTGTGGACGCGTGGGGCCAGCCCAGTTTTGCACCGTGCTACATCGGCGACGATACTTTTTTTGGATCGGTCTGGCGCACCCTGTGCGCACGCGGCTTGGTCGTGCATGTGGCTTTTGCAGAGGCGGATACGTCGCGGGGCCGCAACAGACGGGACTGGGCGGCTGATTTGCGCGCGCAGGTGATGGCCGTACGCGGTGTTTCTGTCTGATCAGCAGCGTACCGCGTGTGGTATGGTTTCGGCGTAAGCGTTCGTATTTTTTCCACGCTATTTTCAGGTCTCCATCCATGAAATATCTGCTCCCCACCGTGTGCCTAGCCGGCTTGCTGCAAGCTTGTGCCCTTCCAAATAGTTCTCCCACCACCCCGGTCGCTGAAGCGCCGGTATCCCGCACGGAGCAGGTTTTGCGCAGTGCCATTCCTCCCGGTAGCAAAGTGATTCCCGCGCAGTCGCTCATCATCGGTTCCGGTGAGAACTGGGTTGGCCGTGCTGTGTTGGAAGTCCCCAAAGAGCCCGACCGTGACACCTCGCCCGCCTATGGCTATTTTGTCGAGCAGTACCCGCAACAAGGTTGGACGCTGTTGAGCGCCACCCGCGGCAAAACCAGCATGTTGGTCTTCACCAAGAAAGACCGCAGCGCCACGGTTGAAATCTCCGATGTCAACATGATGAACGGCAGTGTCACGGTGGTGCTGACAGTCACCCCCGTCGAAGCATCCTTGCAGCCGCCCAAGCAACCCTGATTGCGACGGGCCCCTCCGGTGCCTCGCTAGTCGCCGCGCTATGAGTCCATCTATCGCATTCATCGGCGGGGGCCAGATGGCCAGCGCCATCATCGGCGGCTTGTTGGCCGGCGGCACGCGGGCTGACGAACTGGTGGTGGTGGAGCCTTTGGACGTGGCGCGCGAACAATTGCTGACGCGGTTTGGCGTGCGCGCCCACCCTGTGCCCGGCGCTTTTTTGCAAGACTGTGCGGTGGTGGTCTGGGCCGTGAAGCCGCAAACCTTTCGTGACGCTGCGGCCCTGACGCAGTCCCACACCCGCAACGCCTTGCACCTGAGTGTGGCGGCCGGAATCCGCAGCGACACCTTGGCGCAGTGGCTGCACAGCGAGCGCATCGTGCGCGCCATGCCCAACACCCCTGCATTGATTGGCCAGGGCATCAGCGGACTGTTTGCCCGAAGTGCAGTGACCCCGGCCGACAAAGGCCAGGTGGATGCATTGATGGCTTGTACCGGGGAAGCCATTTGGCTGGACGACGAGACGCATATGGACGCGGTCACTGCCTTGTCTGGCTCCGGACCCGCTTATGTGTTTTTCTTTTTGGAGGCCATGCGCGATGCGGGCGTGGCGATGGGCTTGGGTTCTCAACAAGCCTATCAGTTGGCGGTTGCCACCTTTGCCGGTGCGAGCGCACTGGCCGCAGCGTCAGCGGATGGCCCCGAGATGTTGCGGCAGCGTGTCACCAGCAAGGGTGGAACCACCTTCGCCGCACTCGGCGTGATGGAGTCCAGCGGCATCAAGCCGGCATTTGAAGCCGCCATGGAGGCTGCCCGCGCACGCGCGGCGCAAATGGGCAGCGAGTTCGGCGCCTGAGCGACCGCTTCAGGGCGCGAGCAGCACCCCGTCGGCGACCAAGGCGTCAATTTCCGGCTTGGAATAGGCCAAACTTTCCAGTAATTCGCGCCCATGTTCACCCAGGCGGGGCGGATCCAGGCGCAGGCCTAGGCGCTGGCCATCCAAGGTCAACGGAAGTAGGGGCGTCGCCGTGACACGCCCGTCCGGCAGGGTCATGGGCGCCAAGCCGCCCGTAGCTTGCAGATGCGGATCGGCAAACAAGTGCTGCGGATCGGTGATCGGCGCGAATGGCAAGCCCTTGCGTTCGAACACCTGCGCCAGTTCGGCGGCATCCCTGTCGGCCAGTCGCTCACGCAGCAAAGGCATCATCCAGTCGCGTGCCCGCACCCGGTCGTTGTTGGTGGTCAGCCGAGCGTCTGCGTACAGGTCATCAAAGCCAAAGGCCTCGCAAAACACGCGCCACTGCGTATCACCCACCACCGCCAGAAATATCTGCGCGCCGCCTTTCACGCTGAACACGTCGTAAATGCCCCACGGCGAAATGCGCTCAGGCATGGGCGCGGCCGCCTTGCCCGTTACGGCGAACTGCAGCATGTGCTGCGCCACGAGAAACACATTGTTTTCGAAGAGCGCCGCCTGGACTTCCTGCCCACGTCCAGTCTGCGCCCGCTGCATCAGCGCCGCCATCGCACCCATCGCGCCAAAAATGCCGCCCATGATGTCGTTGACGCTGGAGCCGGCCCGCAAAGGGTCGCCTGGTCTGCCGGTCATGTAGGCCAGCCCGCCCATCATCTGCACCACTTCATCCAGCGCGGTGCGGTGGTCATAGGGCCCAGGCAGAAAGCCCTTGTGGCTGACGTAGATCAAACGGGGGTCGCGCGCACTCAAGGTGGCGTAATCCAGACCGAGTTTTTGCATGGTCTCGGTTTTGAAGTTCTCGCTGACGATGTCAGCAGTTGCAACCAGGCGCATCACCACCTCGCGCCCCCGCGCGCTGTGCAGATCCAGCGCGATGCTTTTTTTGTTGCGGTTGAACAGGGGATAAAAGCCCGCGCCCACACCCAGCAGCTTGCGGGTGCTGTCGCCGCCCAGCGGCTCGACCTTGATAACGTCCGCGCCCATGTCTCCCAGTGTCATCCCGCAGGTCGGACCCATCACCATGTGGGTGAATTCGACCACCCGGACGCCGGTCAGGGGTAGCGGGGTGTCGCTTGTTGGGGGCATCGCGTAAGTGGGCCGTAATTTGACGCGGCATCATAGTCGGGGGTGCCGTATCGACTACAGTTAGCGGTTTTTCCGCTGCGCAGCTGACCCGCAGTAGCTGAATGCTCGCCGGTTGAATGGTTTTGTTGTTTATTTTGTTGGAAAGTCTGCATGTCTGAAGCCCGTACCCCCATCCGCCGCCTGGATGTCGCCACCTCCCTCCACCAATTCATCGAGAACGAAGTCTTACCCGGTACTGGCATGAAGCCGCGCGCGTTTTGGGCCGGTTTTGAGTCCATCGTCGCCGACCTGGCGCCCAAGAATGCCGACTTGCTGGCAGAGCGCGAGCGCCTGCAGGCTGAACTCGATGCCTGGCATACCGCGCACCCCGGCCCCATCGCTGACATGGCGGCATACCAGGCATTCTTGCGGGAGATCGGCTACCTGGTCCCGGTGCCCAAAGCCGCCCGTATCACCACCAAAAACGTCGACGCCGAACTGGCCGTGCAAGCCGGACCACAGTTGGTGGTTCCGGTACTCAACGCCCGTTATGCCCTGAATGCGGCCAATGCGCGCTGGGGCAGCCTGTACGACGCGCTCTACGGCACCGATGTGATTTCTGAGGACGGCGGTGCGGGCAAGCGCAGCGCCAGCGGCAAAGCCTACAACCCCAAGCGCGGCAAGAAAGTCATCACCTATGCACGCCGGGTTTTGGACCGCACGGTTCCCCTGCGCAGCGGCTCGCACCTGAACGCTGTGGCCTACAGCGTGCGCGCCGGCCGCCTGGTTGTTAGCTTGAAGGATGGCAGCACCAGCGGCCTGATGGACAAGACGCAATTTGTCGGTTTCCAAGGCACGGCGGCGCGCCCCTCTTCGGTGCTGCTGCAGCACAACGGCTTGCATTTGGACCTGGTGATCAACCGCGACACGCCAATTGGCAAATCGGATCCTGCAGGTGTCTGCGATCTGGTGCTGGAGGCCGCGCTGTCGACGATTTTGGATCTGGAAGATTCCGTGGCTGGGGTGGATGCCGATGACAAAGTTGTCGGCTACCGCAACTGGCTGGGTATTTTGCAGGGCACGCTCACCGAGACCATCACCAAGGGTGACAGCACCTTTACCCGTGGTTTGAACCCCGACCGGGCTTACACCGGCGTGGACGGCAAGCCCCTGGTGCTGCACGGCCGATCGCTGCTGTTCGTGCGCAATGTGGGTCACCTCATGACCAACCCCGCTGTGCGGTACACGGCTGCAGACGGCAGCATCCACGAGATTCCCGAAGGCATTTTGGACGCCGTGGTCACCACCGCCATCGCGCTGCACGATTTGCAGCGCACCAAAAAAGACGCCGCCAAGGGTCTGGTACGCAATTCGCGTAAGGGTTCGGTCTACATCGTCAAGCCCAAGATGCATGGCCCCGCTGAAGTCGCTTTTGCCGATGAGCTGTTCGGTCGGGTGGAGGCGCTGCTGGGCTTGCCGGCTAGCACCGTCAAGTTGGGCATCATGGACGAGGAGCGCCGCACCAGCGTCAACCTGCAGGCCTGTATTGCAGCGGCCCGCAGCCGGGTCGCCTTCATCAACACCGGTTTCCTGGACCGCACTGGTGACGAAATCCACAGCGTGATGCGCGCAGGCCCCGTGGTGCGCAAAGCAGACATGAAATCCAGCGCCTGGATTGCGGCCTATGAACGCAGCAATGTGCTGGTCGGATTAGCCTGCGGCTTGCGCGGACGGGCGCAAATCGGTAAGGGCATGTGGGCCATGCCTGACCTGATGGCCGCCATGATGAGCCAGAAGATTGCCCATCCCCGCGCCGGCGCTAACACCGCCTGGGTGCCCAGCCCAACCGCTGCCACTTTGCATGCGCTGCATTACCACGAGGTTTTGGTCAGCGATGTACAAAAGGAGCTGGAGCACATCGATCTGAAGGCCGAGCGCGCTGCGTTGCTCAATGGACTTCTGACTGTTCCGGTTTCACCGCACCGCGACTGGACGGATAAAGAGAAGCAGCAGGAACTGGACAACAACGCCCAGGGCATTCTGGGCTACGTGGTGCGCTGGGTTGACCAGGGCGTCGGATGCTCCAAGGTGCCCGACATCCACAACGTGGGCTTGATGGAAGACCGCGCTACCTTGCGCATCTCCAGCCAGCACATTGCGAATTGGCTGCTGCACCGCGTGGTCAGCAAAAAACAGGTGCAGGAAACGCTGGAACGCATGGCCGCCTTGGTGGATCAACAGAACGCTGGTGATCCCCTGTACCGCCCGATGGCGCCGGACTTCAAAAAGTCCGCGGCCTTCCGTGCTGCCTGCGACCTGGTCTTCAAAGGCCTGACAGAACCCAGCGGCTACACCGAGCCGCTGCTGCACGCCTGGCGCATCAAGGTCAAAGCACGGCGATGAAAACGGTACCCCTTGGTACCCCCGAGGGGAATCGAACCCCTATCTAGCGCTTAGGAGGCGCTCGTTCTATCCATTGAACTACGGCGGCGGGAGCCGCAGATTCTAGGTGCGGGCCCGCATGAAGCGCACGAGCAGGGTGCTGCTGAGCAGGAAATAAAACCAACCCAAGCCTATCGCCGTTGCCAGCGTCACCAACGATGGGGCGTGGCGCAAGGATTCTGCGAAAAACAAGCACGGCAGTGGAATGCTGAGGCTCCAGATCCACAAATAGCGGCTGGCGTTTTGCGGTGTCATCAGCGACAGGGTCAGAACCATCGTGGCTGCGCCGAGCAGCGCGAGCAAGAAGGCACCTACCGCCATCAGACCGACGGCCCAGACGGCAGCGAGCAGCACCAGTGCGCCGAACGAAACCATCACCCCTACCGGGCCGAAATGGTGGTTGTGGTCTTGGCTGGTCATCGAGGCCTCCGGGTCAAGGGTTTGCAGCTGTTGGCGACGCGCGCATTGTCGGGTCAGGCGCTTGTACAAATAGTTGAATTCACAGTTGACACCTATAGCGTGATGAAGATGGGATGATTCGCCGTCCATGCATCCATGGGCTGGCTTATCAAACATCCATAGATCAGGAGTTGGAAATGGGATTCAAAGGCACCCTTCAATCGACATACAGCCCCGTGTGCTGCGGCGACTTGCTCAGCGGCGCAACCCAGCGCCGCGAATTTTTGCGCTTGGCCGGTGGCGCAGCGCTGTTCACCAGCATCGGGATGCTCTCGTCGGGCGTGCAAGCCGCCTCGGGCAATTACGAGGCCATGGTTCTCTCGTGCATTGACCCGCGCTTTCAGGCATTGGTGAGCCGCCAGCAGGCCAGCGACGGCTTGACCGGCAAATACAGCGCGTTCACGATTGCCGGTGCCTCCATTGGCGTGGTGGCACCCGCTTTCAAAGAATGGCACAAAACCTTCTGGGAGAACCTGGGCGCATCGGTGCAGCTGCACCACATCAAAAAGGTGATCGTCGTCAACCACCGCGACTGCGGTGCGGCCAAGATTGCCTATGGCGCCGAGAAGGTGTCGGACCCTGCGGTTGAAACCGAAACCCACAAGGCAGCATTGCTGGAATTCCGCCGCCAGCTCAAGGAAAACCAGCCGGAGCTCGGAGTTGAGTTGGGCCTGATGTCGCTGGACGGAAAAGTCGAGCTCTTCAGCTGACCCGCTGATCGTGTGTGGCGGACCGGTGCATGCCGGTCCGCTTTTTTATTTGGAGAGGGCGCGCATCGCCTCTTCCAGGCCGCGCAAGGTGAGCGGGTACATCTGGTTGTGCAGCAGCTGCTGGATGATGCTGATGCTGTGTCGGTATGGCCAGACGCCCTGGGGTTCCGGGTTGATCCACGCGAATTTGGGAAATGCCGTGGTCAGGCGCTCCAGCCAGACCGCACCGGCTTGCGGGTTGTTGTATTCCACGCTGCCGCCGGGCTGCAGAATTTCATAGGGGCTCATGGTGGCATCGCCCACAAAGATGAGTTTGTAGTCCTTGTTGTAGGTCCGCAAAATCTCCAGTGTGTCGAACTTCTCCGCAAAGCGGCGGCGGTTGTTTTTCCACATGAAGTCGTAGACGCAGTTGTGGAAATAAAAGAATTCCAGGTGTTTGAACTCCGCTTTGCTCGCGCTGAATAGCTCTTCCACGCGCGCGACGTGTTCGTCCATGCTGCCGCCCACATCCATCAACAGCAGGACCTTGACCTTGTTGTGCCGCTCGGGGCGCATCGCGATGTCCAGATAACCGGCGTTGGCGGCGGTTCTGCGGATGGTGCTGTCCAGGTCCAATTCGTCTTCCACGCCTTCGCGGGCGAATTGGCGCAGGCGGCGCAGCGCGACCTTGATGTTGCGGGTGCCCAACTCCTGGGTGTCGTCATAGTCTTGAAATGACCGCTGGTCCCAGACCTTGACGGCGCTTTTGTTGCGGCTGCCCGGCTGCCCGATGCGGATGCCCTGCGGGTTGTGACCAAACGCGCCAAAGGGCGAGGTGCCGCCCGTGCCTATCCATTTGCTGCCGCCTTCGTGGCGCTCTTTTTGTTCTTCGAAACGCTTTTTGAGCGTGTCCATCAGCTCGTCCCAGCCCATTTTTTGAATTTTGGCGAGCTCTTCGGGACTGAGCTGCAACTCCAGGTTTTTGCGCAGCCACTCCAGCGGAATGTCCTGGGTGAAATCGGCAATCTGCTCCACGCCTTTGAAGTAGGCCGCAAAAGCGCGGTCAAACTTGTCGTAATGTTTTTCGTCTTTGATGAGGGTGGTGCGGCTCAAAAAGTAAAAGTCCTCGACGCCGTAGCCTTCTCCCTCACCGCTCTGGGGCCGCAGCAAAGGCCCGATCACACCCCGTTGGAGCGCACCCATCAGCGTCAGGTACTCCGTCACCGAGACCGGCAGCTTCGCCTGCCGCAGGGTGTAGAAGAAATCGAGCAGCATGGTGGGGCTGGAGCCGGCGCGGTTCAGCGCGGTTTGTTGAGGGCGTACAGCAGTTGGGCCCGGACTTCGGGCCATTCGCCGGACCGCAGGCTGTACATCACGGTGTCGCGGATGGTGCCGTCGCGGCGCAAGGCGTGGCCGCGGATCACACCGTCTTTGCGCGCGCCCAGGCGTTCGATGGCGGCTTGCGATGCGAAGTTGAAGTTGTCGGTGCGCCAGCCCACCACGTGGCAACCCAGGGTTTCGAACGCGTGGGTCATCAGCAGCAGTTTGCAGGCCGTGTTGACGTGGGTTCGCTGGGAGCTTTTCGCGTACCAGGTGTAGCCAATTTCGACCCGCTTTACGGCAGGCAGTATGTCGTGGTAGCTGCTGCAACCCAGCACTTTGCCGCTGGCTGCGTCTTGAACCACGAACGCGAAGCGGTTGCCGGCTTCGCGCATGGCCAGCGCTTCTTCGATGTACTTACGGGTGTTTTCCGGCTCGGGCACAGACGTCACGCGGATGGTCCACAGCGCGCCGTCGGCCGCTGCTGTGCGAAGCCCCGCCTCATGTTCCAGCGCCAGAGGCGAGACGCGCAGGCCGTAGCCTTCGAGGGTGACGGGTTCAACAAATGCCATGGGTAATCCTTGGGTTTCGATGGGGTGCGGGTCTTAGCGGTTGTGGCGCTGCATGAACATCAGTTTCTCGAACAGGGTGACATCCTGTTCATTTTTCAGCAGCGCGCCGGCCAACGGAGGCAACGCGGTTTTCCGGTCTTGGCTTTGCAGCACGGATGCGGGAATGTCCTCGGCCAGCAGCAGCTTGAGCCAATCCAGCAATTCGCTGGTGGAGGGCTTTTTCTTCAGGCCCGGCAGGTTGCGGACATCGTAAAAAGTTTGCATCGCTGCGCTGAGCAACTCTTTTTTGAGGCCGGGAAAGTGCACATCGACGATGCTTTGCATGGTCGCGGCGTCGGGGAACTGGATGTAGTGGAAAAAGCAGCGGCGCAAGAAAGCGTCCGGTAATTCCTTCTCATTGTTGGAGGTGATAAACACCAGCGGCCGGTGTTTGGCCCGGATCAGCTCGCGGGTTTCGTAGCAATAAAACTCCATGCGGTCGATTTCGCGCAACAAGTCGTTCGGGAACTCGATGTCGGCCTTGTCGATCTCGTCGATCAGCAGCGCCACCGGCTTTTCGCTGGTGAAGGCCTGCCACAACACGCCTTTGACAATGTAGTTGCGGATGTTTTTGACGCGCTCGCCACCGTCCAGGTCCGCCAGCTGCGAGTCGCGCAGGCGGCTCACCGCGTCGTACTCGTAAAGACCCTGCTGCGCTTTGGTGGTCGATTTGATATGCCATTCCAGCAAGGGCAGGCCCAGGGCCGCAGCAACCTCTTCTGCGAGCATGGTTTTTCCGGTGCCGGGCTCGCCTTTCACCAGCAAGGGGCGTTGCAAGGTGATGGCCGCATTGACCGACAGCATCAGGTCTTGGGTGGCAACGTAGTTCTTGCTTCCGTGAAATTTCATGGCTTTTGCGACTTTTCAAATAACAGTATCTGTCAGGGTGGGGCAGGGCGGCCTGCGCTGGGGCCGGTCGATATAATCCGCCGGTTTTTCTCCTCACCCATTCTTTCTGATTGTCCCCGCAAAATGAAAACCCCGGCTTCGCTCCTTTGTGCCCTTCTTCTTGCCACCGTGACAGTTTTTTCGGCCCAGGCTGAGGCGCTCAAGGGCGATGTGCAAGCCGGCGAACGCAAAAACACCATGTGTGTCGGCTGCCATGGCATCGTGGGGTACCAGGCAACGTTCCCCGAGGTGTACAAAGTCCCCAAGATCGCCGGCCAAAACGAACAATACATCGTTAACGCCTTGACCGCGTACAAAGGTGGCGAACGCAAACACCCCAGCATGCGCGGTATCGCCACCACGCTGACCGAGCAGGACATGGCTGACGTGGCCGCTTATTACGCCCAGTTGGGCGTGAACGCGTCGGCAGCGCCTCTGGGCAAGGCGGATCTGGGTTCCGGTAAAGCGGCGGAACTGGTCGCTAAAGGGGCCTGCACCTCCTGCCATGGCGAGAGCTTCAGCCAGCCGGTGGACCCCGGATTCCCGAAATTGGCGGGCCAGTACCGCGACTATCTGTTTGTCGCCCTCAAGTCCTACAAAGCAGAGGGCAACCCCAATGTGGGCCGTGGCAATGCGGTGATGGGCGGCGTGGCCAAGCAGTTCAGCAATGCTGAGCTCAAAGTGCTGGCTGAGTACCTGGCTGCTTTACCCGGCGACGTCAAAACGATTCCCGAGAACCGCTTGCGTTGAGTGGTTTCATGCTTCAAGAAAAAACCGCCTTCGGGCGGTTTTTTCTTGTCAGTCCCGGGTCGCATGGCGCTGCACGCTGGCCACATAGGCCTCGCCGTCCGGCGGTCTTCCGGAGCGCTGGCTTTCCCACAACATCGTGCCCAGGCATTCCATGGCGGCGTGGTGGGCGGCATGCACGGAGTCGCGGCGGTGCGCCAGAAGTTCCACCGCCTGGCGGATACCGCGCGGCTGGTCAATGCTGCATTGCTCGCTGATGGACAGATGCATGGAGAGGTGCAAAAACGGGTTACCCGCCTGCAGGGACGTGGGCTCTGTGGCGTACACCGCCGCCACCGCGCTATCGGCGTCGGCCAAATCCTTGTGGTACTCGGGGTGTTCTGCGATCCATTGCGCGGCAATGGTTTCCAGCGGCTCCATCGGCAAACCATCGCGCGATTTGGCAAATGCGGCGCAGAAATAACGGCGCACGTCCTCTTGGCTGGGGTTGAACATCGCCGCAGATTAGCATGCCCGTTCACGGACGACCGCTGCGACGACGGGCTACAGTGGCTCCATGAAAACCTTTGCCACACTTGTCGATTTGGCTGCATGCCAGGGCCAGGATGTCGCCACGAGCGACTGGGTGCACATGACCCAGGAGCGTGTGGCACGCTTTGCCGACGCCACCCATGACCACCAGTGGATCCATGTTGACCCCGAGCGCGCCCGCCACGGGCCATTCGGCGCCACTATCGCTCACGGTTTTCTCACTCTCTCCCTTCTTCCCCATTTCTTGGAAACTGCGCTGCGCGTCGACGGACTGCGGATGGCATTGAACTACGGCTTGAACAAGGTGCGATTCACCGCGCCGGTTCCCGTGGGCAGCCGGATTCGGGGTCATTTGCACTTGCTCACCGTGCAAGCGGTGGACGAGGGCGGCCTGCAGTTGTGTTGGCGGGTCACCATGGAGCTGGAAGGTGCGTCCAAACCTGCCTGCGTTGCCGAGGCGCTCGTGCGGTACTACAGCTGAGCGTCTGCGGGAGCGGCAAAGCCGTTCTGGCGCCAGGCTTCGAAGACCGTGACCGCCACGGCATTGGACAGATTCAAGCTGCGTTGGCCCGACCGCATGGGAAGCCGCAAACAGTTCGCTTGTGGAAAGCACGCCCTCACCGCGTCCGCCAGCCCTCTGGTCTCAGACCCGAAAACCAGCCAGTCACCCGCTGCGAAGGCCGTTTCATACGGGCTGGCGCGGCCCCGCGTGGTCAGGGCGAACATGCGCGCCGGGTCCGGCTTTTCTGTGCCCAAAAAAGTTGGCCAGTCCGCATGCCGGCGCAGCGGCGCGTACTCGTGGTAATCCAATCCGGCGCGGCGCAGATGTTTGTCGTCGATGGCAAAGCCCAGTGGCTCAATCACATGCAGGGTGCAGCCGGTGTTGGCCGCCAGCCGGATCACGTTGCCCGTGTTGGGGGGGATTTCAGGTTCGACCAGCACGATATGGAACATGGGTCGATTGTGGCCCTTGAGCCGAACACGTCAGGGGGTACGTGCAAATACCAAGGCGATGGTCTGTGCGGCCCCGGCCTGCGCCAACGCACGCGCTGCGGCGTGGAGCGATGCCCCGGTGGTCATGACATCGTCGACCAGCACCACTTTCTTGCCCTGCACTGCATTGAACCCCTCTGGATGCACCACGTAGGCGTTTGCGACGTTGGCATGCCGCTCGCTGCGGGGCAGGCTGCTTTGCGCCGCAGTGTCCCGGGTACGGACCAGCACGTCCCGGCGGACCTTGCGCGGCTGGCCTGTTTCCAGAGCCGCAGCCAGCACGTCGCTTTGGTTGAAACCGCGCTCCAACAGGCGTTGTCTGGACAGCGGCATGGGAACAATCCAATCGGCCGCTTCCAGCGCCGGATCAACCCAGGGGGTGCTGCGCATCATTCGCGCAAAGCTGCGGGCCCAGGCGATGTCGGCATGGAATTTGAAGTCGCGCACCATCTCGGCCCCATACTCATTGACCGAGCGCACCATTTCAATCACCTTGGGCAAAGGCAGGTCGAACCACACCCCGGGGGTGGAAGCCATCGACAAAATCGCTTTGCGCACCCCGGCCTTGTCCATGTCAGCCACCGCGCCCTCACGGGTCCAGCGCTCTTGCTGCGGGAAATGAGGAATCTAGCCAGCGCCGCTTTGGGCCGACACCGAAGCCCCCCCCAATCCCAAAGCACCGAGTACACCCATGCCGCCCATGCCTTTGAGCCATTGCCTGCGCTGCGGCAGCGCCGGGGCGTTACACCCCAGACAGGTCATGGTGTTGTGGGTGCAAGAACCGGATAAGAGCGATGTGAACATGGGCGTCTCCTGGTGTGTTGAATGGAATGGCTCAGGGCGAAGCGTGGGTGATAAAAGCCTCGGGCACCGCCTCACCCCATTGAGAGTTCAGCCCCTCTTCGGCCGGCAGGTAATTGGTGGGCGCATGGACGTTGAGGACATCGCTGTCACTCCAATGCTCGTGCACACGACCCCAGGGGTCTTGCCAATAGTCATAGACCTGACTGCCCAGCACATGGCGGCCGATACCCCAAACATGCTTGTATTGGTTGCCCTTTCGCAGGTGCTGATGCCCCATCATGATGTCGTCAATGTCTTGGGCCTCAAACGACAAATGGTTCAAGCCCGAATGGGGGCCATCAATGCACAAAAAAGTGTGGTGGTCCACATAGGTCTCACCACGGTCCACACGATTGAAGGAGGCAATCACATTGTCTTTGTCACCGGCATACACCTCATCAGAGCAAATCAAGCCAAACATTTCGCGGTACCACTTGATTTTTTCTTTGGCATTGGGGGTCATGATGACGGCATGGGCGGCGCGTTTGACCTGTGAGGGGCCGGGTGGCAAGCGCATCAACTCACCGGCGCGGCGCAATTTGTTGTCGCCGGTGTTGACAATGGCCTTGCGCACGGGCAATGGGTCCACTTGTTGCATTCCACACATGACCTCCATTTGGTAGCCATGCGGATCGCTGATGCGCACACGCTTGCCGCCACCGGGCTCGTCCATGTTTTCGATGCCACTGGCCCCAGGGGCTTTGGCAAACTGCTTGAGTTGATCTTCGTTGTCCACAAAAAAACACAAGCCGACAAACTTTGGCGGACCCAGGTGGGTCACATGGATGTGGTGATTGGGGTCGGTGCCGCGCATGTACAGCGCATCTTTGGTGCGCTCAGCTCGGTGCATGCCAAATTTGGTCAAAAACTCTTCCGCCTCGTCCAAACTGGGCGACTGCAATCGGCCAAATGCCA
>RFRO01000004.1 GCA_009924455.1 Betaproteobacteria bacterium | reverse complement strand
GCGACAAATTTCATAACTACTCCTGTAAGAGCCCACCGCGACCAGTGCGGCTCCGGTTGAAAAAGACCCAGTGCGAATGCGCCGGGCCGGCTTTTGCCTCGTCAAAACAAATTGTCTTGGTCCGAGAACAAACTCATCACCGACTCACCCTTGGAGATCCGCAAAATCGTCTCAGCGATCAGCGGGGCCACGGAGAGTTGGCGGATTTTGGGGCACACGGCGGCTTCACGGCTAAGCGGAATCGTGTCGGTCACCACGACTTCGTCTAGGGCGTCGCCGCGCTCGATGCGTTCGATGGCGGGGCCCGAAAAAATCGGGTGCGTGCAATAGGCATAGACTTTTTTCGCGCCGCGCTGTTTGAGCACTTCGGCGGCCTTCAGCAGGGTTCCGGCAGTGTCAATCATGTCGTCCATGATCACGCAGTTGCGGTTTTCAATCTCGCCGATGACGTGCATGACTTCGCTGATGTTGGCGCGCGGGCGGCGCTTGTCGATGATGGCCAGGTCGCAATCGAGTTGCTTGGCGATCGCGCGGGCCCGGACCACGCCACCGACGTCGGGCGACACCACAATCAGGTCATCGTAGTTTTTCAGCTGCAAATCACCCAGCAAAACGGGTGATGCGTAAATGTTGTCGACGGGGATGTCAAAAAAGCCCTGAATCTGGTCGGCATGCAAGTCCATGGTCAGCAGCCGCGACACGCCGGCGGTTTGCAGCATGTTGGCCACCACCTTGGCCGTGATAGGAACCCGGGTGGAGCGCGGGCGGCGATCTTGACGCGCGTAGCCGAAATAGGGGATGACGGAGGTGATCCGCTCAGCAGAAGCGCGTTTGAGCGCGTCCACCATGATGAGCAGCTCCATCAGGTTTTCGTTGGTGGGGGCGCAGGTGCTTTGGACCACAAAGACGTCGCGGGCGCGTACGTTCTGGTTGATCTCTACGGTGACTTCACCGTCCGAGAAGCGTCCCACCGTGGCCGAACCCAGGCTGATGCCCAGGTTCTTCGCAATGTCCGCAGCCATGTCCGGATTGGCATTTCCGGTGAAGATCATGAAATCGGATTGATGACTGGGTGCCTGCATAGTCGCTTCTGAGAGCTGTTTGAATGAACGGACCGAAACACACTTTGGCAGGGGAAGAAGGATTCGAACCTTCGCATGCTGGAATCAAAATCCAGTGCCTTAACCAACTTGGCGATTCCCCTACACGGGCTGGCACCGGAAAACCGGAACCAGCCGAAAAACATTTCACCCTTCTGCCCAGCTCCGCAACGGATGCTCAGACAGCGTGCTGCAGGTATGCAGCAAAAGACCTTCAGGCACTGCGCCCATATCCCGCCGTCGATACACCCGCTGCCGGTTTGGCCACTACCAGCGGGGTCGGGGGCAGGTCAATGGCAGTGAGTTGCTCGCCCACGCCCTCCACCCAGGCATTGCGCCCGAACAGGAAAAACGGCACGTCCGCGCCCAGCCGAAGCCCGATGGCAGACAGCTGCGCCCGCGTCAAACCCAGCTGCCACAAGCGGTTCAGGGCCAGCAAGGTGCTGGCGCAATCGGACGAGCCGCCGCCCAGGCCGGCCTCAGCGGGCAGAACTTTGGCCACGGATATGTGCGCGCCCTGGGCGCAGCCGGTCGCTTCTTGCAGCGCGCGGGCTGCGCGCAGGCACAAATCGTCTGCCGGCAGGGGCGCGAGCAAATCCTCTCGGCTGACTTGCGGGCCGCTGCGCAACTCAAAGTGCAGGGTGTCGCACCAATCCAGCAGCGCAAACACCGACTGCAACAGGTGGTAGCCATCGGGTCGGCGCCCGACGATGTGCAAAAAGGTGTTGATCTTCGCCGGGGCCGGGACGTCGTACAGGGCTTTCATGGCGCGTCCCAGACCAGCAGCAATTCCAAGCCCGACGGGTCCACGCCGGCCTCCGAACCTGTGGTTTTGCGTGCCCGCAGGCGGCGCTCCGCGTAGCGGGAACGATCCACCTCCCAGCCGGGCACGTTGGCGTTGTCCCCGTTGAGCCAACCGAACACCGCAGCCAGTGGAATACGATGCCCCAGGCTGGCGTAGACCATGGCATCCGCGGATTGGTAGGTTTGGGTTTCGCCACCGGCTTGCAGTTCGGCAAAGCCCTCGCTCCAGCGCATGCTGGCCAAGGTCAGGCCCAGCATATTGAAAAGACCAAAGCTGCCGGCGCTGGCGTTGCCTTGCAACTCGAAGCTGGCGCTCATATTGTTTTGCGGATCACGTGGGTCTTTGATGGCGATGCGACCTTGCCAGAACGGAGCAGGGTTTGGCCCCCGAAACCATGCGCAGCCCGCCAGCAGCCCGGCCGCGGCGATTGCTGCGGCGCAGGTCCGGCGTTTCATGGTTTGTGGGTAAATCTGCGCACCGTGTCGCGCAGGGTTTCGTTGTCTGGGTTGAGTTGGAGGCCGCGCTCCCAGGTCGCTTCTGCGGCGTCGCGCTGGCCCATGGCCCACAAGACCTCGCCCCAGTGGGCGGCAATTTCTGCGTCCGGTTTGGCTTCGAAAGCGGTGCGCAACAAGGTGTTGGCGGCGCTCAGATTGCCGCTGCGGAACTCGACCCAGCCCATGCTGTCGATGATGTATGGGTCTTGCGGCGCAAAGCTGAGCGCCTTTTGGATCAGGGTGCGGGCCTCGGCCAGTTGCACGTTGCGGTCTGCCAGCGAATAGCCCAGCGCGTTCATGGATTGGTAGTGATCGGGGTGCTGGGCAAGCAGTTTGCGCAGGATCTGTTCCATCGCGACGAGGTCTTTGATCTTGTCGGCCGACATGGCCGCCTCATACGCCAGCTCAGGATCCTTGGGGAAACGCACCATGGCGTCGGTCAGCAAGCGGTAGGCGCCGGCTTCGTCTTTGCGGGCGCGAAGCAGCTCGACTTCCGCGCTGATTTTGGCGCGTGCTTCATCCTCAAGCTCTTCGGGCATGTTGCTCACCAGCTCCTGCGCTGCCTCTAGCTGGCCCTGGGCCAGCAGCATCTGTACCCGGCGCTGGTTCACGCGGCGCTGATCTTCGGAGCTGGTCAGGCGGTCCAGGTAGGAATTGGCCAGCGCGTAATCTTTGTCGTTCTCGGCCAGAACCGCCAGCAGGAAATAGGCTTGCGCCGCGACCCGGCCGCCGGCCATCGCGTCTTGGGCTGCGGCATCGGCTTTTTCCAGAAGCTCAGCGCAGCGCGCCAGTGCGCTGCGCGTGGCGTCCATGTCTTTTTTCTGAAAGGCGATGGAGCCGCGCACCAGCCAGGCTTCGGCAGATGCGGGCCACAGGGTCGTCAGGGTTTGCGCTTTGGCGTAGGCCTCCTCGACCCGAGCCAGTTCGACCAGGCGGCGCACATAGGCCAAGCCCGCGTCCACGGGGCCCGAGGCCCGGATGAAACCGTCCAGTATGTCGTCCGCCGGGGATTTCTCCGCCTGCACCAGGTACAGCGCCAGCGTGGCGATCTGCCGGTTCGTAGGCTCTGCGCGCGCGCCGTTGAGCGCGGATTTGAGGGCTGAAGCAGCGTCTGAGGCCATGAGCTGCACCGTGCCCACAGCCGCCCAGACCGGGGCTACCAGCTTGCTGCGCGTCAGTTCGGGCGCCAGCGCCGTCTGCACCACGGTGGCCGCGCGCTTTTTGTCGGTGACACGCGCGAAGTAGCGGGGCACATCGGCAATCGCCGCACCGCGCTCGGCCAACGGGTAGGCCGCCAGATCGGCGCGCAGGGGTTCGATGGTGTCATCCAGCCGGTTCAAGCCAACCAGGATTTGGATCACATAGCGGGCGGCCTCGTGCGAGCCCGGAAACGCTTTGAGCCAGCTGCGGGCGGTCATCAGCGCGGTATCGCCGTCGCGCGAGCGCAAGGCGAACTCGGTGGCGCGCTCGTACGCCTGCGGGTCGTTGCTCATGCGTGCCAGGTTGAGCATCAGCGCATGGGCCTGCACATAGTCTTCGGCCAGGCTGCTCAGTTCAGCCAGCAAGCCTTGGTAAAAAGCCTGCGCGGTTTCGCCGGGTTTCGCCTGGTATGTGGCCTCCGGCGTGGCCGCGCAACCGGCGCTGGCCAAGATCAGCGCGGTGAGTGACGCAGAGATTGCGGTTTTCAACACAGGCCGTATGGGGCGGAGAAAAGAGGGCTTGGAACGCATCGCCCCATCATAATCTGCGGCACCCTTTGCGACCGCCCTCTATGCCCGAATTACCCGAAGTTGAAGTGACCCGTCTGGGCTTTGCGTCCGCGATTGCCGGAGCACACATTGTGGCGGTGCGCTTGGGCAAGCCCTTGCGCTGGCCTTTGGGGTGTGAAACGGCCAGCTTGGTGGGGCAGCGCGTGCACGCCGTGCGCCGCCGGGGCAAATACCTGTTGCTGGATCTCGATAAGGGCCTTTTGCTGCTGCATTTAGGCATGTCGGGCAGTTTGACCTTTGCCGGATCCGCCGGCGAGCCGGGTAAACATGACCACTTCGATTTGCGCACCAGCGCCGGCGTCTTGCGCCTGAATGACCCGCGCCGGTTTGGTGCGGTTGTTTTTGCCCCTTCCGAAGACAGCTTCGTAGCCCGCAAGTTGTTGGGCAAGCTGGGCGTGGAGCCTTTGGGCGAGGACTTTGATCTCGCAGCTTTTTCGGCCGCGATGCGCGCCAGAACCGCGCCGGTGAAGCAGGTCTTGCTGGCGGGCGAGGTGGTGGTGGGTGTGGGCAATATTTATGCATCCGAGGCGCTGTTCCAGGCCGGCATCCGCCCCACGACCCGCGCCGCGCGTCTGAGCCGGCCACGGCTGGCGCGTTTGCACCATGCGGTGCGCGATGTGCTGACCCGCGCCGTGGCCAAGGGCGGAAGCACCTTGCGCGATTTCTCCAATACGCAGGGCGAATCCGGCTATTTCCAGTTGGAAGCCATGGTCTACGGCCGCGCCGCGCAGCCATGCAAGGTGTGCGCCACACCAATCCGGAGCATCCGCCAAGGCCAACGCGCCACGTTTTTCTGCCCCCGGTGCCAAAAGGCGTGAGCGCGCAACCCTTTGCGATTGCGCAGCGGGTATCGGACTGGCAGGCGCTGCACGGCCGCCACGACCTGCCCTGGCAAAACACCACAGACCCTTACCGCGTCTGGGTCTCGGAGATCATGTTGCAGCAAACCCAGGTGTCCACCGTCATTGGATACTTTGACCGCTTCATGGCGCGCTTTCCCTCGGTGGGCGCGCTGGCTGCTGCGACGCAGGACGAGGTTTTGGGCTTGTGGAGCGGCTTGGGGTATTACAGCCGCGCGCGCAATTTGCACGCCTGCGCGCAAGCGGTGGTGCAGGACCATGGCGGTGCGTTCCCGCGCAGCGCCGCGCAACTGGCCGCGCTGCCGGGTATCGGCCGCTCGACTGCCGCGGCGATTGCGTCTTTGTGTTTTGGCGAGCGGGTGGCGATTCTGGACGCCAATGTGCGCCGCGTACTCAGCCGCGCGCTCGGCTTTGGCGGCGATCTGGCCCAGGCCGCGCAAGCCCGCGCGCTGTGGGACGCCGCCCAAGCCCTGCTGCCGCAGCAAGAAGCCGATGAGCCCGCAGGCTTTTCTATGCAACGCTATACCCAGGGCTTGATGGATCTGGGTGCCACGCTGTGTCTGCCGCGCCAGCCACGCTGCGGCACTTGCCCGTTGGCCGACATCTGCGTGGCGCGCACCCAGGACCGCGTGCAGGATTACCCGCTGCGCACCCGCAAGCTCAAGCGCAGCGCCCAGCAGATATGGCTTCTGTGGCTGCAAGACGCCCATGGCGCGGTCTGGCTGGACAAGCGGCCCACGCCCGGCGTATGGGCGGGCTTGTATTGCCTGCCTTTGTTTGACAGCGAGGCTGCGCTGCTGGCGGCGGCAGCCGTTTGGGGCCAGGCAGCTGCGCCCATGCCGTTGCCGGCGTTTGTGCATGTGCTGACCCACAAGGATTTGCATTTGCACCCGTGGGTGCTGACGCTTTCTGGGGAACAGCCGCTTGTTGAGGGTCCTTCCGCAGCACAGGGGCAATGGGTTTCTGCACATCGGTGGCCCGGGCTTGGATTGCCGGCCCCGATACGCCGTTTACTGGCGGCGGGCTGAGCGCCGCCGCTGGCTGCGAACCGTCAGACGTCGAGCTCGCGGTGGCGTTTGAGGGTGACCCAGGGCGCGTCTTTACGGGCACTGAAGATGCGGGTGAGTTGTTCTACGAGAAAAACAGACCGGTGCTGCCCGCCGGTGCAGCCGATGGCCACGGTCACGTAACTGCGCTGGTCCCGCGCCATGGGCTCCAGCCACTGTTCCAGAAACTGGGTGATGCCCTGTTGCATGGCTTGCACCTCGGTCTGTACGGACAGGAAATCGGCCACTGGTGCGTCGCGCCCGGTCAGCTCGCGCAGGGCGGGCTCGTAATGCGGGTTGGGCAGCATGCGCACATCGAACACATAGTCGGCGTCCACCGGCACGCCGCGCTTGAAGGCGAAGGATTCGAAGACCAGCGTCATCTGCGTATTGGATGTGCGGGTGAGTTCTTTGATGTAGGCCTGCAGCCTGACCGATCGGATCGCGCTGGTATCCACGATGTGCGATTCGGCGCGGATGTTGTGCAGCAGTTCGCGCTCGAGTTCGATGGACTGCACCAGATCACGGCGAAGTTCTTCGCCGTCTAAGCTGCTCTCGCTCGACCGGGTTTGCGCCAGCGGGTGTTTGCGCCGGGTCTCGGAATAGCGGCGTACCAGCGTGGTGGTCGACGCATCCAAAAATATGGCCCGCACACTGTGGCCTTGGGCGCGCAGGGCTTGCAGTTGTTCGGTCACCAGCTGCAACGAAGCCCCGCTGCGCGCATCGGTGGCAATGGCCACGTGAGAGGCTTGCTGCTTGTGTTCCAGCGCGACAAAGTCTTGCAGCAACTCCGGCGGCAGGTTGTCCACGCAGTAGTAGCCGATGTCTTCCAGCGCGTGCAGGGCTACCGATTTTCCCGAGCCCGACATGCCGGTGATGATCACAATATTCATGGCAATTCTTAGCTTGTTGCGCGCAGCATTTCACGGGCATGCGCCAGCGTGGTGGGGGTTTGTTTCTCGCCGCCCAGCATGCGGGCGATTTCCTGGACCCGCGCATCATCCACCACCGGCGTGACACTGCTGTGCGCATGCTGCCCGTCGGTGTTCTTGGCGACCACCAGATGCTGGTTGGCGCAGGCGGCGACCTGGGGCAGATGGGTCACCGCCAGCACCTGGCGGTCCGCGCCCAGCTTTTGCATCAGTCGCCCCACGGTGTGCGCCACTGCGCCGCCGATGCCGGAGTCGACCTCGTCAAACACCAGGGTGGGCGCGCTGCCGAGTTGGCTGGTGGTGACGGCGATGGCCAATGCGATGCGCGAGAGTTCGCCGCCTGATGCCACTTTGCCCACCGGGCGCGGGGTGCTGCCCGCGTGACCGGCTACCAGAAACTGCACCTCTTCCCAACCGCTTTCCATGGCCTGGGCGGCACGTTCCAGCGCGACCACAAACTGGCCCCCGCCCATGCCCAGGTCCTGCATGGCACTGGTAATGGCCTGTGCCAACAGCGGCGCGGCTTTGGCGCGGGCTTTGGATACCTTGCGGGCTTCGGTCTCGTAGGCCGCGCCTGCCGCGTCAACAGCGGCTTGCAAGGCATCCAGATCGTTGGCGGCTTCGAGTTGCGCGAGTTGTTGCTTCCATTGCTGCCAGGTGGCGAAGAGTTGTGCCGGGGTTTGTTTGTAGCGGCGCGCCAGCGAGACCCACAAGGCCATCCGGGTATCCAACTCCTGCAGCCGCGCGGGGTCCAGATCCACGTGGCGCAGATAGGCGCGCAGCATGCGCACGGTTTCTTCGCTTTGCGCCAGGGCCGCGTTGAGCATCTGCGCCGGCTCGGCGAAGCGCGATTCGATGCTGTGCTGCGACTCCACGGCCGCGCAGGCGGTATGGAGCCGGGCAAGCGCGCCGCCATCGTCACCATCCAGCGCATCCAGCGCACTTTGGGCCGCGTCCAAAAGCGTCTGCCCGTTGGACAGGCGGCCGTGTTCGGTGTTCAGGCTGTCCCACTCGTCGGCCTGAGGCTGCAGTTTGTCGACTTCGCTGATTTGCCACAGCAGTTTGTCGCGCTGGTCTTGCAAATTACTTTGCGCGGCCAGTGCATCAGCGTGCGCGCTGCGGGCGGTTTGCCAGGTCTGCCAGTGGCGTGCCAAGGCCGTGGTGGAGACTTGCGCGTAGGCGTCCAGCAGCGCACGCACGGCCGCAGCGCGGGTGAGGCTTTGCCAGGCGTGCTGGCCGTGGATGTCCAGCAGCAACTCGCCCACCGCGCGCAACTGCTGCGCCGTGGCCGGGCTGCCGTTGACCCAGGCCCGGCTTTTGCCGGCCAGATCGACGCTGCGTCGCAGCAGCAAGCTGTCATCCGCGGCAAATCCGTGCTCGGCAAGGAGCGCATCAACGGCTGCGGTGTTATCAAACTCTGCGCTGATTTCGGTGCGCGGTGCGCCTTCGCGGATCAGGCCGGCATCGGCGCGTGCGCCGGTCACCAGTTGCAAGGCGTCAATCAGGATGGATTTGCCCGCGCCGGTCTCGCCGGTGAGTGCGGTGTAACCGGCATGCAGTTCCAACTCGAGTTCGTGCACGATGACGAAGTCGCGCAACACCATGCGTCGCAAAGCCATGGTTAGACCACCCCTTCGTTCCAGTGCAGTTTGTTGCGCAAGGTGTCAAAAAAGGTCCAGCCGCGCGGGTGCAAAAAGCGCACCGCGTGCCGCGAGCGGCTCACCTCGATGCGGTCGCCGTGCAGCAGCGCGGCCAGCGATTGCATATCAAAGTTGGCGCTGGCGTCGCGCCCGGCCACCAGTTCGATCACGATCTCGGCGCTGTCATCCAGCACCAGGGGCCGGTTGGACAGGGTGTGCGGCGCAATCGGCACCAGCACCCAGGCGCGGGTTGCCGGGTGGATCATGGGGCCGCCCGCTGACAGAGCGTAGGCGGTGGAACCGGTGGGCGTGGCGATGATCAGCCCGTCGGCACGCTGCTTGGCCACAAAATGGCCGTTGACCTCGATGCGCAGTTCGACCATGCCGGAAGTCGCGCCCCGGTTCACCACCACGTCGTTCATCGCCAGCGCCGAGAACACGCAGACCTTCTCGCGCATGACGCGGGCCTGGATCAGGCTGCGCTGTTCTTCGACGTAGTCGCCGGCCAGCATGGGCGCCAGGGTGGTTTTGAAGTGGTCCAGCGCGATATCGGTGATAAAGCCCAGGCGGCCCTGGTTGATGCCAATCAGCGGCACGCCGAATTCGGCCATGCGCCGCCCCATGCCCAGCATGGTTCCGTCGCCACCCAGAACCACGCAGACATCGCAGGCTGCGCCCAGCGCATCGACGCTCAGCGCCGGGTAGTCCGGGTGATCCAGGTTGTGGGCGGTGGATTCCTCCAGAAAGACTTCGCAGCCGCAATCCCCCAAAAACCCGGCCACGTCGGCCAGCAGTGCGCGCGACTCGCGCTGCGCGGCCAGGCCCGCGCTCGGGAATTTGCCAACCAGTGCGGCACGCCGAAACGGAGGGTTTGTATGCGGGGACATGCTGAAATTACATCACTAAAATGATTTCATGCTTGACGACCGCTCCAAGATGCTGCTCAAAGCGCTCGTCGAGCGCTACATCGCTGACGGGCAGCCGGTGGGCAGCCGCACCCTGTCCAAGTCCACAGGGCTGGAGTTGTCGCCCGCCACCATCCGCAATGTGATGGCGGATCTGGAAGATCTGGGCCTGATCGTCAGCCCCCACACCTCGGCCGGACGCATCCCCACAGCGCGGGGCTATCGGCTGTTTGTGGACACCATGCTGACGGTGCAGCCGCAGCGCTTCGGTCAGCAAACGCTGGCGCCCGACCAGCCGCAAAAGGTGCTCTCCAACGCGGCCAATTTGCTGTCTAGCCTTTCGCAATTTGTCGGCGTGGTGATGACACCGCGGCGCAGCTCGGTGTTCCGGCATATCGAGTTTTTGCGCTTATCCGAAAAGCGGGTTTTGGTCATCATCGTGACCCCCGAGGGCGATGTGCAAAACCGGGTGCTGTTCACCAGCGTGGACCACACCCAGGCCCAGTTGGCGGAGGCGGCTAACTTTTTGAACAGCCATTACATGGGCATGGACATGGACCAGGTGCGTGAGATGCTCAAGCACGAGGTCGAGACGCTGCGAACCGAGATCGCCGCGCTGATGCAGGCTGCGGTTAACGCCAGTTCAGAGGCTATTGCCGAATCGCAGGACGAAATTGTCATCGCCGGCGAGCGCAATTTGCTCTCGGTGGCTGATTTTTCCAGCGACATGGGCCAACTGCGCCGCGCCTTTGACCTGTTCGAGCAAAAGGCCCAAATCATGCGGCTGCTCGATACGGCCGGCAAGGCCGAGGGTGTAAGCATCTTCATTGGCGGGGAGAGCCAGACGGTTCCCTTTGAAGAGTTGTCCGTGGTCAGTGCGCCCTACGAAGTGGATGGCCGGGTGGTCGGGACCCTGGGCGTGATCGGCCCGACCCGCATGCCTTATGACCGGATGATTCAGATCGTGGACATCACCTCGCGGCTGGTTACCAACGCGCTCAGCCAGTCCAAGTAATTTCCGGTTTCCGCGTCCGCGCGCACCATGCCGAGCGTGGCCGTCTTCGGCGTCGCGTGAATCGCATATCATTTTCGCCATCCGTTGGAACGGGATCAGCGTTCTCGCACAGACGAGAAAGGCACAGGTCCCGGACACATTATTTTTAGAAAGGACTCGCATGAATACCTCAGCCAGTGGCCATTTGGCTTCCCACCACCACCAAGCCGAGCCCGGCTTGATGCGCGCCATGTTCACGGTGCCGCAATCCAAAGCCTTTCACCGCTGGGTGCAGGCGGTGAACTTTTGGATATTTATCTCCTGCCTCTCTTTGGCGCTCGAAACCGTGGAGCCCTGGGCTACCACCTACGCCCATGCCTTCAAGACGGTTGAGCTGTGCGCGGTGGCGTTCTTCACGGTGGATTATTTGGCCAACGTCTACTTTGCGGCTAACCGCCTGAAGTACATATTCAGTTTTTGGGGTCTGGTGGACCTGATATCCATCCTTCCAACGTACTTGATGCTGCTGGACCTCTCTGCCTTAAAGGGTGGAAAGGCATTGCGCGTTGTGCGGGTGGTTCGGGTGCTGCGGGTACTCAAAATGGTCAAGATGGCCGCGCAAAGCCTGGCTTTGGGTGACAAAGCCCAGCGCACATCCTTATCCACGAACTTGCGCATTTACTTTATCGCCTTGTTTTCGGTGATCATGATTTCCAGCTCACTGATGTACTACACCGAAGGCGTTTTGTACTCGCCCGAACATATTGCAGAAGGCCAGGCCGCTCTCGATGAAAAGCTCAAGGTCGAACCCCTTCCCGCCGACGCCCCACCAGAGGCGGCCAAGTTTTTGCCGGTAGACCCGGTCAGCGGAAATACCATTGGCGAAGACAAGCGCTTCTTCACCTCGATTCCCGCAGCCATGTGGTGGTCTGTGGTGACGCTGACCACAACCGGTTATGGCGACATGTACCCGGTGACTTTCTGGGGCCGGGTGATCGCAGGCACCACCATGTTCTGCGGATTGGTTTTGTTCGGTTTATTGATGAATATCGTTGGCAAAACTCTGATGGTTGCGCTCTTTGGTGAATCCGAGGAAGAGGCTCGCCACCATGCTGCGCCTGCCGCTTCGCGCGACCATCTGGTGAACACGATGCTGGAGCTGAACCTGGTAAGCCCAGACCAAGCAGCCCACATGCGTGCCCTGGGCGAGCACGAATTCAACAGCCTGATGGGCCGGTTGAACACATAAGTCTGACGTGAGCGCCGCAGGGCGCACGCGAAAAAAGGCAGGCTTAGCTTGCCTTTTTTTCTGCCTGCACTTGCGCTGCAATGGCCTCGACTTGCTCGTCTGTGATGCCATAGCGCATTTGAAGCGACTTGAGTTTGAGCTGCTCTTCTTCGGTGACAACGCCGTCGGCCAGGACTTCGCGCACCTCCATCTCATACAAAGCCTCGCGCCGTTGTACTTGCGCGGTGTAGGCGGTTGCCACCACACCGGTCAAGATTGCGGCTAGGGCAATGGCCAGGATTTGCGTGACGACCACCAAAATCATGCCGACCAAGGACACGGGATCGACATTTCCCCAGCCGGAAATAATGGTCAGGACAAACCAATGCATAGCCGCGGGTATGGACGGGAACACCTCCGGTTGGTCTGGGCCCTCAATGATGTAAATCAGGCTGGAAAACAGCAGGCAGCTGATGAACAGCAGAAAAAAAGCCGACGAAAAAGAGTCTTTTTCGGAGCGGATGGCTTCGAACATATCGTCCATCGCGCTGTTGTAGCGCGACAGTTTGAAAATCCGCAATAGCCGGAACATCCGCAAAACGCGCAGGTCTGCGCCGGGCAAGATGAGCTGGAGATAAAACGGCACGGTACTGAAAAAGTCAACCAGTCCGAAAGGACTGAAAACATAGTCCTTGCGCCCTTGCCACGCACTGCCCGGCGCGGGGTCGTATTTCATGCCGCAAGACCACACCCGCAGCACAAACTCCACGCTGAAGACCATGACGCTGACCAAGTCGAAATAGTGGAAATAGACCTCGTAGGCTTCGTGCAGCTCATGCACGGACTCCAAAATAATGGCCAGCACGTTTGCCACCACCAGGACCGCGATGAAAATTTCACACGCTTGGCTTTTGCTGTCGGCGACTGCGCCGTCCAGGATTTCGTAGGTGCGTCGCTGCAGCCGTTGCAGTGGCGAGAGTTGAAGGGCGGTCATGGTTGTTTATTTGGGCATGCCAATTTTGGCTTCGTCCATAGCGGCTTGAACCTGGGCATCGGTCAGACGGTATTTCATTTGCAGGACCCGCAGCGACTCGCGCTCGGCATCGCTGACAACGCCGTCCGCCAGCACCTGACGCAGCTGGCTTTGGTAGGCCGCCTTCTTGCGCGACAGCTGGTTGGAAAACGCGGACGCGACGATACCCGTCATGATGGCCGCCATACACACGCCCAGAAAACCGGTCAGCAAGGCAATCACTTCACCCGCCTTCGTCACCGGCTCCACGTTGCCATAGCCCGAGGTAATGGTGACGATGGACCAGTAAATGGAGTGTGGAATGCTGCCGAAAAACTGGGGTTGCTCATGGCCTTCAGCAAAGTGCATCAGTGAGGCCGACACAATGGTCGCGATTAAGAGCAAAAAGGCCGCAGAGCCGAAGGCGCGGCGCTCGGAATTCACGGCGTGGAAAAGGTCCTGCAATGCCGTGTTGTATTTGGACAGTTTGAGAATCCGCAGCAAACGCAGCACGCGCAAGATCCGCAGGTCCAGGGTGGGGAAAAACATGTGCAGGTAATGCGGCATGGTGGCAAAAAAATCAACCAGCCCAAAAGCGCTGAACATGTACTGCCTGCGGCCTTTCCAGGAGCCGCCCTCGCCGGGGCCGTATTTGGCCCCCAGAGACCAGACCCGCAACACGTATTCCACAGTGAAAAACATCACGCTCCAAAACTCGAGTTCGTGAAAGAAGTCACGGTATTCCGCGTGAATCGACGGAACCGAGTCCAGGATCACCGCCGAGCAGTTCATCAAGACGACCACGGTGATGAGCAGTTCCACATAGTGGCTGCTTTTGTGCTCCGGGGATCCGTCAAGGATCTCCATCAAGGTCTTTTTCGCGGAATGGATGTCCATGGGTCTAACCTGCAGCATGGTGTGCCGCAAGATGTATCAGGCAGGCAGTGTTAATCGTTAAAGGATAGTGGAAGAAGACGGTGCGCTTGCCTCAGCCCCTGATTTTGTTCCACAACTCCACCTCATCGGGGCTCAGCCGGCTGTTGGCTGCGCGCAGTCGCTCAAACTCAGCCGGGTCCATGAGCATGCCCAATTGCCGGATATTGCTCAGCAGGGTTTTGTAGTGCTCAACGGCCAGTTCCGGTTTGGCGGCAATCTGGTGAATCGGCATGTCGGCGAAATTCGATTCGCGCTCCAACTCTTGCTGAATCTGGCGGACCAGCGCGCTCACCTCTTCGACACTCAGGTGCAGGCGTTTGGCTTCGGCGCGGATGAAGTCCAGCTCGTCGGTGCTGATTTTTCCGTCCCTCATGATGTCGTACAGATCGGCCTTCAAAACCTCGCGCTCTTTGACCAATTCGTCGCTGAAGGCCGAAGCCAAAATAGCGGCAGGGATTGCGAAGATACCGATTCCCGCGAACGCCATGACCACGGTCATGGCCCGGCCTATCGGTGTTACCGGGTAAATGTCGCCATAGCCGATGGATGCCAGCGTGATAACCGCCCAGTAAATGGTCGTGGGAATGTTTTCGTATTTGTCCGGCTGCGCCTCATGCTCAAACAAAAAGCCCAGCGACGCGGTCATGATGACCAGCAAAATCATGATGAAAGCGGACGCGCTGATGATGGGCCATTCACGCGATAGCACTTTGACCAGGGTGATGGTGGCATCGTTGCCGCGGGTCAGCTTCAGCAGCCGCGTCAGTCGGAAGACCCGCAAGAACCGCAGATCCAGCACATGGTGCATCAGACCTTCCAGGAAAAACGGCAATATGGCCAAGAGGTCGATGAAGGTTGATACTGTGGTGGCTTGTTTGAACCGGCCAGCCACTGAGCTTTTGAAGCCAGGCTCTTCCACACAGGAGTACATGCGCATGAAGTATTCCATGGTGAATATTCCGACCATCACTGCATCGAGGATGACAAACTGGATATTCAGCATGTAGCTGACGCTTTGCACCGACTCCATGATGACGGCGAAAACCGACAAGAGCACGCACAAGGCGATGAATCCGTCAAAAAGCTCTTGCAGCCTGCCGCCGAATTTGCCGGGGAAAACCAGTGCATGTACTTTCTGGCGCAGGGTGCGGCCTTGATTGGCCTTCACAAAATCATGGTAGGCAGGGACGATGATGCGGAACAGTTTCAAGATCCGCAGCAGCCGCAGGAACCGCAGGAACCGTAAGTCCAGCGGGATTCCCAAAAACTTCAAATAAAAGGGTGCGATCGCCAGAAAGTCAATGACGGCAAAAGGGCTGAACAAGTAACTGGTGCGGGCGCTGCGCTTGCCAGCGAAATCCGGATCCTCTGGCGCCACGTAAAAGCGCAGGAAGTATTCCAGCGTGAATACCACCACCGAGAAAATATCGAAATAGTGGAACAAATGGGCATTGGGCTCAAAAATGGCCGGCACTTGTTCGAACAGCAGCGCGAACAAATTGACAACAATCAAAATGCTGACCCATTTGTCGATAAATGGCTGGTAATTCCCCTCGATATGGGGGTCCAGCAACCACGCGTACAGCCATTTGCGCAACGGCAAATTGCGCGGTATATCGGCCTCTACATCGGTCGCGCCGACGATGGACTTGGCATCCAGTTCATGGATTGAAACGTAGGTTTTTTCTTCCATGGGATACCTCAAAATTCGAATTCAGAAACTTTGATGGGGTAAGCCCCCTTGTCGCAAATCGACACCTTGAGCTGCAATTTGGTGTCGATGGCATCCGCAGCCACCAGCGGCGAAATCGTGAACGGTACGGCAGAGCCCACCGGAGTCGCCACACTTTTCTCGATGGAAATATTCCCGTGCAAGTTGTGGTCTGCCGGGTCGCACTTCTCAACCAGATCGGGTGCTTTGCCGGTGAAAGGGTTGACCAGCCCCTTCAAATCTGAGCTCTTCAGAATTTCTTCAAGGCAGGCGCCCCACGCATTTGCCGTGGCGGGGGTTGGTGCCGCTGGAACAAGGGTTTCTCCCTCGCTAACGGGCACCTTTTCGGTGGCCTCAGGTGCGGCTGCCGCGCGCGGTCCCCCGGCGCAGGCTGCCAACGCGTAGTCCGATTCGAACCGTTTGGCGCTGTTGTCAGTGAGCCACGCGACCCATGCTTCGCCGTTGCGTTTGGACTTCTCGGTGTTCATGCCTTCTTCATAGGACAAGACACCCACCCAGGTTACGGCGATCAGCACTATGACCATCAGCGCGAAAAAGCCATAGTCGCCAGCCGTGAGTCCGCCGCCATCTTTTACGCCCGCAGCCTCAGGCACAGACTGTGTTTCCATACGAAGTTCCTCGTGAAGTGAACGTTAGCCCAAGCGGTTGGTGCGCTTCAGACATTTTGGCGGCGATGATATTCGTAAAAAATATTGCCATACATATTTCGTGCAGATGCACAGGGGAATCGGCGCAAACGAATCTGAAGCCGGCCCTTAAGCGAAGCGCAGCTTTCATGGTGCGCGAAGAGGATTAGCTTGCCAATTTGCGCTGTTTCACGGACAATCCACGGCTTTGGGTTGGGAAACGCTGCGAAAGCGGATGGTTTCTTGATCTTCCTGGACGGAGTTGGATCGCGCAAAGCGGCCCGTTAATTGGCAGATAGATAACTTTTGTTGTGAGAAAGCGGATTGGGGATGGACTTACCTTTGAAAAATATACGGCCCAACATCGTTCAGTCGATCCGGGCCTTTAGCGTCACCGAATTGCAGGTGGCGGCAGACCAACTGGGTCATCATTTTCTGTACGCTAAATTGTCCAGCGCCCTGACCAAGCAGGATGTACTGGATTTGCTGGTGCAGCAATTCAAGTTGGCTACGACGGGTGCAAAAAACTTTGATTCGCTGTACGACAGCATGACGGACACGGTTTACAAGTCAGGTCCCCAAACGGGCTTCGTCGTTGTGCTGGAGCAGGTTCCGGCCAATGCGAAGTTTGACAAGGAAGGCCGCGAGCAGCTGCTCGATATCTTCCGTGACACAGCGGACTACTGGGGGGATAGAAAGATACCGTTCAGGTGCTTCTATTCTTTTCTGTAGCCCGTTCTGCACACACCAGCCAAGCAGAACGGGCGAACCAGGCAAACAGCGAAGCGGCACGGGCGCAGCTGCTGCAAGATGGGTCCGAGCCCATGCCCACGGACAAGTTATTGGATGTCTCGCCCATGGCCTTGCGCATGAGCAGCCCCTTTAACGCGAGCTACTGGCTTACAGCCGCCTAAGCTCAGCGGTGTTGTCGAGCTGGAGCGCCAGCTCGACGTATTCGGCGACCTCCACTTCCTGGGCGCGCCTTTGCAGGTCAAACGCGCCGCTGAAACCTTCTTGGTCCAGCCAGGGCCCCAGCGTGTTACGCATCAGTTTGCGGCGCTGGCTGAAGGCGACCTGTACCACGTCGGATAGCCGCTTCGGGTTCACGTCGGGTACTGCTGTGAGCGGTGTCATGCGCACCACGGCGCTGTTCACTTTGGGCGCCGGGTCAAAGCATTCCGGGCCGACATCGAGCACGCTCTCCATGGCGTAGCGCCACTGCAGCATCACACTCAGGCGGCTGAATTCGGAGCTACCGGCAGGGGCAACCATCCTTTGCACCACCTCTTTTTGCAGCATGAAATGCTGGTCTCGCACGCAGGGTGCGAACGTGAGCAAATGGAACAAAATCGGTGTGGAAACGTTGTAGGGCAAGTTGCCCACAATCCGCAAACCGTTGGAAGCCTCCATATCTTCATGGAGTTGCGCGAAGTCAACCCGCAGCACATCGGACTCGATAACCCGCAGTTGCGGATCATTGCGCAGCCGGGCCGCAAGATCGCGGTCAATTTCCACTACCGTCATGCGCCCCAGTCGTTCGCACAACGGCCGCGTTAAAGCGCCTAAACCCGGGCCAATTTCCACCAGCGCATCCCCGGGCTTCGGTGCGATGGCGTCCACGATGGAAGCAATCGCAGACGCGTCGTGTAAAAAATTTTGGCCGAAGCGCTTGCGCGCAATATGCTTCATGAAGGCGTTCGGGGCTAGGGCTCGCGAATTTCAATGAACGCGCGGGCGCGCAGCTCCGCCAACCAAGTGGCGTAGCGCTCCTCGATTTTTTGGGCGCGTAGCTGCTTGCGCAGCTGTTCGCGCTGCTGTTCAAGCGAGAGCTCAACCCGCCGCCGCTCGAGCACTTGGATCAGATGCACCCCGAAGCGGGACAGTATGGGCGCACTGATTTCGCCGTCGCGCAGGCGGTCCATCACCTGCTCAAATTCCGGAACAAACATGCCCGGGCTGGCCCAGCCCAGCTCGCCGCCTTGCGCAGCACTGCCGTCCTGCGAGTTGCTGCGCGCAGCCTCCTCGAAACTGGTTTTTTGGGAGACGATGGTATCCCGCAGCTGTTGCAAGCGTTCCTGGGCTTGTGCGGCGCTGAGCTCAGGGTTCGGCACCAGAAGAATATGGCGTGCGTGGGTCTGGGTGAAGGCTGCTGCTTTGCGTAGCGATTGCCGGTCGATCAGCTTGAGAATGTGCAGCCCGGCGCCGGAGCGCACGGGCTCACTCACGCCGCCCACGGCAAGATCATGAATCGCTGCCGCAAAGAGGTCGGGGTAACGGTCTGCCCGGCGCATGCCGAGTTGCCCGCCGTTCTTGCGGTCACCGTCCGATAGTTCGGATACCAGAGCCTCAAATGCTTCGCCGTTGCGGATGCGCTGCAAGGCGGCTTGGGCCTTTGCCTGCGCCGCCGCCAGTTGCCCTGCGCTGGGGCTTTCGGGCACAGCGATCAGCAGCTGCGCGATGTTGATATTCTGGTTCGTGAGTTGTGCGTTTGCAGCCTCTTGTGCGGCGAGTGCGCTATCCACATCCGGTTCTGAAATCTTGATACGCGCGTCAACCTCGCGCTCGCGCAAACGGCCCAGCACGACTTGTTCGCCCAACTGCCGCCGGAAAACAGCCGCGGAAAGCCCCTCTTTCTCAAGGTTCTGCCGCAAGCTGGCCACGCTCAACTGGTTTTGAGCCGCAATTGTCTTCTCAGCCTGGTCCACAGCCGCCTCGTCTGCGCGGATGTTCATTTGTTCAGCCAATTGCAGCTGGATTCGCTCAGTGATCAGCCGCTCCAAAGCGGCTTCGCGCACCGCGGCAGGGCTCAGGCCAGGGACCCTTTGCTCGCGCATTTGTTGCTCCACGATACGGGCTTGCATGCGCAGGTCGCTGTCGGTGATGGGCTCCGAATTCACCAGAGCAACCACAAAATCGGCCGTGACCGCTGAATCGGTGCTGCTGCTTTGTCCCCAAGCTGCCGCGGCAAGGCCCATGAGTGTGGCAAAAATCCAGTCGCGCAATCGCATGTCAATCCATCAAAGTTCCGAGGGGCATGGGCATTTAAGGCGTTCCACGCAGAGGCTGGTAGCGGGGAATGCTGTTGGCAAGTGTTTTTTCCGGGCTTATTCCCAGCTTGCTGAATCCGACAAACTCCAACTGGAAAAACACGCTTTGCACTGCGGAATTGATACCCAATTGGGAGCGCTGGAGCACCACGCGTCCGAGCCAGCAGCCTGCATCGTATTCCATGCCCATCAATGTGTCGACCATCCGGCCGTCATACAGGCTGTAGTTAGCACGGGCGAGACCGTAGTACCGACCAGCAGACTGGACTTCCTCATCGCCTTTTCCCTGCCAGACATTGCTGAGCGGCCACTGCACACTGCTATCGATTTGCTCACTGGTGTTCCGTGTGAGCCGATAGGCAAGATTTAGCACCCGGTAAGGCCCCGGGCTGTAGCGTGCACCTGCGGTGGAGCGTACGGACTGATTAGTCAGCGTGTTGTACTGCAATAAGGAGTCAAAAACCCAGCGTTCGTTGATATTGATAGCCCCGCCGACTAGGAAATCGCTGAATCCGGCTAGAGCCGCGCTGCTGCTGCTGTTGATCCCTACGTTTTGGTCTTCAAAGCGCACGCGCTGCGCAACGCCAAAGCGGGCAAATTGTCCCCCGGTATCACGGTCAAGGTAGCGACTGGTCAGGCCCAGCGTCAGCAAATTGTTGTCCGATACCTTGTCGTGTCCGGAAAACGCGTTTTCCATGTAGATGGAGGCAAAGTTAAAGTCGTTTGCACCGGTGTCGTAGTTTGGTAACTGGTATTGCTGGTGGTAAGGCGTGTAGACATAAAAGGCCCGTGGCTCCAGTGTTTGGACGATGGTCTGGTTACCCCATAGGGACTCCTTTTCAAAAACCAGCCCGCTGTCCACGCTGAATGTCGGAACAGTGCTCGCGGCGCCACTGCTTCCATAGTAGGTGAGATTGTCGTATTGGTAAGCGACGGTATGCAATTGCATTTTTGGCGTTATGTAGCCCTGCGGTGCGAGCCAAGGCCGACTGACCTGACCCCACAGGACACCGCGATCCGCATTGGGCTGACCCGTCAGCTCCGCGTAGGAAGAAAACCGGGTGAAATCGCCGTCGATGGACCAGTCCCAGCCGCCGTCGTTGATCCTTGCATACCGCCCGGTGATCTGGGGAAGGCGCTCATACGGTTTCACAATGTAGGCGTTTGCATCCTGCAACACCTGCCACTTTTGAACCATGAGGACGGAAGAAAAATAGCCGCTGCCCCAGCCGGCATTGAATTGCGAAGGAAGTAAGCGCAAAGCCCCTGCAGAAGGATCGGCAAACGCAGCGGCGGTCTGTCCGGCTGCTGACAGTGCCTGCGCCGCCCCGATTGCACCTGCCGGGCCAGTGATGGTTTGACCGGTATATGCCAGAGAGGCGAAGTCCCGCCAATAATTGTCGTCACTCACCCGGTTCACATTAAGCCCCCAGCCGACGCCACCTAGCTGCGTGTCGAGCCTGGCTTGGTGCTTGAGGGCCAAACCCCAGCGATCCGAGCTCCGTAATTGGTCGCTTGGCAGAATCGACGTCTTCACTACGCCCAAGTAATCTGACTCCAAATAACGAAACTCGCTGGTTACATTCACACCGCGAGACGCCATCAGAGTAGGCGAAATGGTCGCGTCGCGATTAGGCGCAATATTCCAGTAATACGGCGTTGTCACTTCCAGGCCATTGGTGTTGTCCAGCCCCAAAGTGGGCGGCAAAAAACCCGACTTGCGCTTTTCCGACAGCGGAAAACCCATCGGCGGAATCGGCAGGATAGGAACCCCTTTGAACTCTAAATACGCGCTTTGGGCAGTTCCAATGTCTTCGTCGTTATCCAGATCCAGCTGACCCGCCCGCACGACCCAGGCGGGCGCCCAATCGGCTACTGCATCGCGGCGGCAGGTGGTGTAGGTCGTTTGGAACAGCGTGGTGTGGGCCTCGTCTACAAAATCGACCCGTAGGGCTTCGCCGTGGCTTCCATTCTGTTCGAATTCGTAGCGCATGTTGTCCATGTACCCTTCCATGGAATCCACGGTTACTTCGCCCGCCGTGCCTTCATAACGGCTGCCTTTGCGCTGGATACGGACGTTCCCGCTTGCCTTGGCCCGGTCGCTGAGTTGGTCGTATTCCAGCTGATCGGCCTGGATAATCAAACCCGGTTTTTGTAGCAGGGCGTCGCCCTCCATGACGGTCTCTGCGCCGCTGCGTCCGCTGATCCGGTCAGCTTCCAGCCGGGTGGGTGCCGTTTCCTCCGGCTGTGCGCTTACCAGGGCAGGGAAAAAAAGCATGGCCTGCGCCAGGCACAGCGCTATTCTGAGTTTGCAGCGGAACGGGGAAATCGTTGTCAAGGGGATAGGGGGTGCGAAGTAGATCGATTATCCATGCGCCTCCCTCAGGCTGCCCTTTGTGGGAATCACCCGGTCACATACCCCATGGTGTGCGGTAACCACAGCACAATTTGTGGAAATACCGTCATTGCCAGCAGCAGCGCCAGCAGCATCAGTAAAAACGGCCACCCTTCACGCATCATGTCGCCAATCGGAATGCCGGTGAGCGCTTTGGTTACGAACAGCAGCATGCCAAATGGCGGGTGGATCAAGCCGATCATCATGTTGAGCACCACCAGCACGCCAAAGTGCACCAGATCCACGCCCAGCAGGCGCGCGGCGGGCAGCAACATGGGCACAAAAACCAGCAGCAAGACAGACACATCCAGAAAACAGCCCAGCGCCAGAAACAAGACATTCACCAGCAGCAGAAATTGCAACTGCGTCAATTGCATCCCGGCTACCCATTGCGCCATAGCCTGCGGTACGCCCTCGCTGGTGAAGGCGTAATTCAAGATGAACGACCCCGCCAGAATCAGCGTGATCACCGCGCTGCTGCGTGTGGACTCCAAGATCACGCCACCCAAAGTCCGCCAACTCAGCGCACGGTACACCACGCCCGCGAGCACCAGCGCATGCAGCGCCGCCACCGCGGCGGCTTCGGTCGGCGTGAACGCGCCGCTGTAAATACCACCCAGCAGAACAACTGGCATGGAGAGCGGTAGCGCACCGCGGTACAGGATCGAGGGCCATTCGCGCAGCGGAATCGGATCTTCACGCGGCATATTGCGCCGGGTAGCGATGACGTGCACCACGCCCATCATCAGCAGCGCCATGCACAGGCCCGGCACGACCCCGCCCAGAAACAGCGCCCCTACCGACGCGCCGGACACCAAGGCGTAAATCACCATCGGAATGCTGGGCGGGATGATGGGGCCCAGCGTGGCGCTGGCCACCACGACAGCGCCGGCAAAACCGGGCGTGTACTCCGGCTTTTTCAGCATTTGCCGGATGGTCACCAAGCCCGGCCCGGCAGCGTCGGCAATCGCGCTGCCGCTCATGCCGGAAAACACCACGCTCACCAGAATATCCACCTGCGCCAGCCCGCCCCGCATGCGCCCCACCACGATGCGGCAGAAATCAAAAATGCGTTCGCTCACCGTTCCCGCGTTCATCAGATTGGCCGCGAACACAAACAGCGGAACGGCCAGCAGCACATAGTTGTTGTACAGCCCATTGCAAACCTGTTCGGCTACCAGCCCCAGGTCCTGGCCTTTGACCAGAAGATAGCCCACGCCCGCAGCCAGCATCGAAAAGCCAATCGGCATGCGCAACAGCAAGCCGGCCAGCATCACGGCCAGTAATGTGCCCAACGCCACGCTCACAAGCGCAACTCCGCGTCCAGACCCTGGCCGCGCAGCGCCTGGCGCACCGCGAATGCGCAGCGCAGAACCATGGCTAACAGCATCAATACAAAGGGCACATAGACCCAAAACAGCGGAACACCCAGCACGGGCGTGCCCTCGCGCACCATGAAGCGCACATAGTCCCAGCTCGCGGGTAAGGCCACCAGGGCCAGCGTGCCCACCAGCAAGTTGCCGGTGATCTGCATGGCGCGGCGCGTGCCAATGATCACGCTGTTCCAAATCAAATCAAACGCCACATGCTCGCGCTGCGGCACCATCGTCGCCGTGGCCCACAAAATGACCCAGACATACAGAATGACCGCCGCTTCATCGGTCCACGCCAGCGGTTTGTTGAAACCAAAGCGCGCCGTGATCTGGACGATGAAAACGCCAAACAGGGCCAGGAACAGGCCTCCGCCCACCCAGTTCGCAGCACGCCGTAGCCAAAGGCTCATGCGGGCGCGCTATTTGACGGCATTGATGCGCTCCAGCAACCCGTGCGGCCAGGTCTTGGCATAGTCCGCATTCATGTAGGCGGCTTGCACGGTCTTGTGGAAGGCGTCGAGGTCGGGCGTCGTGACCTGCAGACCCTCTTTCTTGAAAAAATCCACCAGCTGCGCTTCTTCTTTGGCGCGGTTTTCGTTGTTGTAGGCAGCGGCCGCCTGCGCTGCCGCAAGTACTTTTTGCCGTTGTGCCGAGTTCATGGCGGCCAGCGCCTTGTTGGATATAGCGATGAACAAGCCGTCTACCAAGTGGCTGGTGAGCACGATCTGTTTGGTTACCTCATAAAACTTGGCGGCCTTGACCGTGGGGAGCGGGTTGTCCTGCCCGTCGATAGTGCCGGCTTTGAGCCCCAGATAGACCTCGCCAAAAGCCAGCGGCGTGGCGGTCGCACCCAGCGCCTCACCCAGAAACAGCCAGTCTTTGGAGCCGGGCATGCGCAACTTGACGCCTTTCAGATCAGCCGGCGTTTTGACGTTGCGCACCTCGCGCAAGTTGACCTGGCGGGTGCCGTAGTAGCAGGTCGACAGGATGGTGATGTCCATCTTTTCTGCGAAGGACTTGAACATCTCGGCGCCGATCGGGCCATTGAAAATCTTCTGCTGTTGCGCCGCGTCACGCACCACATACCCGGCCGTGAAGATCGAAAACTCGGGAACGATTTTGGCAATGTCAGCAGCCGACACCGTGGTCAATTCCAGGTTGCCGCGCGCCATGGCGGCGGGTTCCGCGCCTTGTTTGAACAGGCTGGCGTTGAGGTTGATTTGCACCTCAAATTCACCCGGGGCGCTTTTGTCCAGGGCATCTTTGAACACCGTCCACATCCTGGCGTGCCAGTCGTCGGGTACGGCCGGGCTGGAGATGCGCAACAGTGCTTTGCTCTGCGCCCAGCTGGGCAGCGCCAAGCTGCTGCTGGCTGCCACGGCAGCGAGGACGGCGCGGCGGCGCAGAGAGTGGGTCGGGCGCATGCGGTCCTCCTGTGTGGGTGTGGGCAGTCGTTGGCTGGTGAAGCCGAGGAATGATACCGGCGGGCTGTCAGGCCGCTGCTGGGTCGGGCACGGCCGGGTGCCGCCGCCCGAACATGGCCCAACCTTCCATGGACAAGACTTTTTCATCACCTTGGCGGGTCACGTCCCACACGATGCGCACCATGCCCACGTGGGGGCGCGAACGCATGGGGCGGGTGTCGGTGATGCGCACGCTCAGATGCAGCGTGTCGCCCGGGAACACCGGATTGTGCCATTGGATGTTTTCCAATCCCGGCGAACCCAAGCTGGAGCTGTCGACCAAAAAGTTGTCCACCATCAGCCGCATCGCCATCGAACAGGTATGCCAGCCGCTGGCGCACAGCGCGCCAAACACCGAGGCCTGCGCCGCCGCATCGTCCAGATGAAAGGGCTGCGGATCGAACTGCGTGGCAAACGCAATGATCGCCTCGCGTGTGGGCGTCACACTGCCCAGATCACGCACTTGGCCGGCCTGCAAATCTTCCCAGTAGTATTTCTTGGTCATCGTTTTTTCCTGCACTAGCGGCCGCCGGCCACGTCGATGATGGAGCCGGTGACGTAACTTGCGGCGTCGCTGAGCAGCCACACCACGGATTGCGCCACCTCGTCTGCCGTACCGGGGCGTTGCATCGGCACCTGCGGTGCCAGGTCGCGGGCCCGGTTGGGCAGGCCGCCGCTGCCGTGCAATTCGGTATCAATAATCCCCGGGCGTATGCAATTGACGCGTATGCCTTCACCCGCCACTTCCTTGGCCAGGCCCAGCGTGAAGGTGTCAATCGCCCCTTTGCTCGCAGCGTAATCCAGGTACTGCGCCGGCGAGCCCAGGCGCGCGGCCACGCTGCCCACATTGACGATCACGCCGCCGCTGCCGCCGTGGCGGGTGCTCATGCGCAGCACCGCTTCGCGGGCGCAGGCCAGGCTGCCCAACACGTTGATGCGCATCATGCGTTCCATCCGCTCCCACGACATCTCGTCCAGCCGGGCGGTCATGTCAACCACGCCGGCGTTGTTCACCAGCGCGGTGATGCGGCCCAGGCTGGCGTCCACCTGCGCAAAAAGCCGCGTGATCTGCACGGGATTGCCAACATCGGCCTGGAAAGCTTGCGCCTTACCGCCCGCGGCCTGGATTTGCTGCACCACGTCGAGCGCAGCGCTGGCGTTACCGGCGTAATTCACGGCCACGGTCCAGCCCTGACGGGCTGCCAGCAGCGAGGTGGCTGCGCCGATGCCGCGGCTGGCACCGGTGATCAAAACGAGGGGCGAAGTGTGTTGGGTGCTCATGCGTGGATACCGTTTGACGTAAGGGGTCGATTGCAGCACACCGTGGCGGGCTGACGTGCCTTGGTAGGATAGATGACCCCGTTCTGGAGCCCCCATGCAGCCTGCCAATCTGGAAGACTTTACCGCCCAAGCCATGGACGAAGGCTTTGACGAAATCATCACGCGGGAGTGGGCTCCCGATCTGCAACTCGACAGCCATACCCACCCCTTTGATATCCGAGTCCACGTCGCGCGCGGCAGCTTGGTGCTGACGGTGGGAGACACCAGCCGCACCTACCAGGCCGGAGAGGGTTTCCGCCTTGCGCGCAACACCCCGCATGCCGAACACTACGGCCCACAGGGCGCGACCTTTTGGGTGGCCCGGGCGAACTGACGGGCATAGGACGCCAATGCCCGGCATGGACGCTTCACCCATCACGCCGCAGCGCGTGCTGGTGTTGGGTGGCACCGGTACGATCGGCCAGGCCACGGTTCGGGCGCTGCAGCGCCTGGGTCACACGGTGGTTTGCGTGGTGCGCGCCCGTGCTGGCGTGGGTGGTGCGTTATCGCTGGCTGGCTGCCAGCAGTTGCTGCCGGGCGCCCAATTGCGGGTGGCCGACGTGGGGGACCCAGTTTCGCTGTTGCGTGACGCGGTGTGCGGCGAACACTTTGACGCGGTGATCTCCTGCCTGGCCTCGCGCACCGGTGCGCCGCAGGACGCATGGGCCATCGACCACCAGGCGCAGCTGCATGCGCTGGACGCGGCGCGGCACGCCGGGGCCACGCACTTCGTGCTGCTGTCGGCGATCTGCGTGCAAAAGCCCCTGCTGGCTTTTCAGCACGCCAAGCTGGCCTTCGAGCAGGCGCTGATCAACTCCGGCATGCGCTACTCCATCGTGCGGCCCACGGCGTTTTTCAAATCGCTCTCGGGCCAGATTGAACGGGTGCGCAAAGGCAAGCCCTTTTTGCTTTTCGGCGACGGCACCTTGACCGCCTGCACGCCGATCAGCGATGACGACCTGGGCGACTACATTGCTGGCTGCCTGCATACCCCTGAGCGGCACAACTGCATCCTGCCCATCGGCGGCCCCGGCCCGGCCATCACGCCGCGTGCCCAGGGGGAGCATTTGTTTGCGCTGGCGGGAAAGCCGCCGCGCTTCAAGCAGGTGCCAGTCGCTTTGCTGGATGTGATCATCGCCGTGTTGTCCACGTTGGGGCGGCTGTTCCCCGCGCTCCAAGCCAAGGCCGAGTTGGCCCGTATCGGCCGCTACTACGCCACCGAGTCCATGCTGGTGCTCAACCCGCACACCGTGAACGGCATGGCGCAGTGGCTGTTCCTGGCGTACTTTGTGTTGATGCTGGCCACGCTGGTTTGGAAGACGCCGGTCATTAGCGGCCCCTGGTTGTTTTTGCTGCGGGCATTTTTCCCCAACTGGAAGTTTTTCCATTCGGTCGGTTACGCCCCGCGCCTGTATGCGCGCACGGTGGCGCAGGACACGCACGGCCAGCGCCTCTGGGGAAGCTGGACGCTGCTCTACCCCCGCCGTACCCGCCACTGGTGGCATTTGTTCCATAACCCGGATACCAACCTGGGCTTGGCGCAGCAAAACCTGGTGCATCACCTGGGCGCGGATATCAACGCGCTGCCCGATGGCGGTGACCCGGGCAGTCTGGTGACCTACTGCATGGTCTGCAATCTCGTTGCCCACGGCATGCGGGCGCAGTTCCCTGGATGCAGCCATTTCCAGTTCGAGCTGCGCATGGAGCTTGACGGCCCGCAGCACACCGTGGATGCGCAAACCATGCTGACCTCTCCGGTGTTGCCATGCCCCTGAGCGCCGCCGCCCGGGGTCTGGAAATCCTGTTCGGGCTCAGCCTCTTGTTGCAGACGCTCGAATACCTGCGCATGGGCCGCGTCCTGGCTCCCGAAGGTCTGTGGCCTTGGCACTTGCAACGCCGGGATGTTCCTAACCGCCATGTGCGCGCGCTGCTGGACCGGGTGTTTGCCCGTCCCGCCCTGCACGCGCAGTTGCTCTTGCGGCTGGTGGCGGTGGTGGTGATGGTCGTGCAGGGCAGCAGTTTGGCGCTGGTGCTGTTCTTGTTCATCAGCCATGTGCTGGTCTTGCTGCGCTGGCGCGGCGCGTTCAACGGCGGCAGTGACTTCATGACGCTGATCGTGCTGACCGGCTTGCTGATTGCGCAGTGCATGGCCCATGCAGGTGATCCGGAGTTGGGATGGCGCGCCGGCCTGTGGTACGTCAGCCTGCAAACGGTGACCTCGTATTTCATGTCCGGCTGGGTCAAGCTGCTGCAGCCGCAGTGGCGTAGCGGTGAGGCTTTGGTGGTGTTTTTGAATGGCGCCATTTACGGTCCATTGCCTGCCCGCCACCCCTTAGCGCGGCCTGTGCTGGCGCGTGCTGCTGCTTGGGCTTTCATTGTGTGGGAGTGCTGTTTTCCGCTGGCTTTTATCGGGCCGCTGCCGGCGCTGCTTTTTTGCGCGACTGCGGCAGTCTTTCACTTTTTGGTGTTTTGGTACTTCGGCTTGAACCGGTTTTTCTGGGCCTGGGTGGCCACGTTTCCAGCGATTCTCGGGTGCGCATCGCAAGGGCTTTTGTAAGCGGATTCATCAGCGAAAGTCCCGGCTCTGCGCCGCCAATGTTCCCAGCATATGCGTGATGTCGACCAACCGTTTGGCGACCAGGTGGCACACGCCGCTCGCGCCGTCGCGTTGCCAGATGCCGTACACCGCCAAAAGGCGCGCGTGCAGGAGTTCGGGGCGTTGCTTTTCTTTCAGGCTTTTCCAGACGATCACGTTGGTGCTGCCGGTCTCGTCCTCCAGCGTCACAAACACCACGCCTTTGGCGGTTTGCGGCTGTTGGCGCATGGTGACGAGCCCGCAGGTGCGCACCAAGCGCCCGTGTGGCAAGTCGCGCATGTGCGCTGCACTTAAGAGCTTGCGGGCGGTGAGTTCCGTACGTAAAAAAGCGACCGGGTGGCTGCGCAAGCTCAGGCCCGTGGCCGCGTAGTCAAACCTCACTTCTTCCGATTCATGCGCGGGGCGGAAAGCCAGCGCGTCTTCGTGCACCGGTGCGTGTGCCAGGAGCGCAGGCGCCGGATGCAAGGCCGATGCATCCCAGACCTGCTGGCGGCGGTGGCCGCTCAGGCTGCGTAGCGCGTCGGCAGCGGCCAAGGCCTTGAGGTCTCCGGCGTCGAGCGCGCAGCGTTGCGCCAGGTCTTCGGTGCTGCCAAAGGGTTTGTGCATGCGCGCTGCGTGGATGCGCGCTGCTACCGTGGCATGCAAGCCGCTGACCATGCACAAGCCCAGCCGAACGGCGGGTTGCGGCTGCGCAGCGTCCAAACAATTGGGATCTGACCCCGATTTTTCTAAGGTGCAGTCCCACGCGCTGTGGCACACGTCCACCGGCAACACGGTCACGCCGTGGCGGCGGGCGTCTTGCACCAGTTGACTCGGGGCGTAGAAGCCCAGCGGCTGGCTGTTGAGCATGGCAGCCAGAAAGCAGGCGGGCTCGTGGTGTTTGAGCCAGCAACTCACATAGACCAGGAGCGCAAAGCTGGCCGCGTGGCTCTCCGGAAAGCCGTATTCGCCAAAGCCTTCGATCTGCTTGAACAGGCCGTCGGCAAATTCCTGCGTGTAGCCATTGGCCACCATCGCCCCAACCAGGCGGTCATAAAAGTGCTGCACGCCGCCCTTGCGCTTCCAAGCGGCCATAGAGCGGCGCAGGCTGTCGGCTTCGCCACCGCTGAAATTGGCCGCGGCCATGGCGATTTGCATCACCTGTTCTTGGAATATGGGCACGCCCAGGGTGCGCTTGAGCACTTCTTCCAACGCCGGGCTGGCGTACTGCACGGCCTGCGGGTTGGCGCGCGCTTGTAAGTACGGATGTACCATGCCGCCCTGGATTGGCCCGGGCCGCACGATGGCTACTTGCACCACCAGGTCGTAATAACAGCGCGGCTTCAAGTGCGGCAGCATGCTCATTTGCGCCCGGCTCTCAATTTGGAACACGCCCACGGTGTCGGCGCGGCAAATCATGTCGTAGGTCGCCGGGTCTTCGGCGGGAATGTCTTGCAGCCGCAGCGGCGTGCCGCGCCGCTGGCCGATCAAATCCAAACAGCGGTGGATGGCGCTGAGCATGCCCAGGGCCAGCACGTCCACTTTCAGTAGGCCCACGGCATCCAGATCGTCTTTGTCCCACTGGATGATGCTGCGCTCGGGCATGGCCGCGTTCTCCACCGGCACGATGCGGGTGAGCGGCCCCTGTGTGAGCACAAAACCGCCCACATGCTGGCTGAGGTGGCGCGGGAAGCCTTGCAAAGTCGTGGCCAGATCCAGCCACTGTTGCAGGCGGCGCGGCGTTGGTGGTGCCGGGAAGGCAACGCGCTCAGCTCCGTGTCCCCCGCCCGCTGCGCGGGCTCCTCCTTTACCTACGCTGAGCGCGCTGCCGTCCCTGCTGGCGGCAGGCGAAGTAGCTGTGACTTTCGCTACGTTTTCAAGGGCACTTTGCAAGCGTTCGGCCAGCACCGCCCGCCCGTACATGCCGGGGTGTTCCTTGGCCATCGCGGTTATCAGGGCTTCGGGGATGCCGAGTGCGCGTCCCACATCGCGCAGCGCACTGCGTGGTCGATAGCGGGTCACGACTGCCGTAATCGCCGCACGCTCGCGGCCGTATTTGGCGTAGATGTACTGGATCACTTCTTCGCGCCGCTGGTGTTCGAAGTCCACGTCAATGTCCGGCGGCTCGTCGCGCTCGCGGCTGATGAAGCGCTCAAACAACACGCTGGTGCGCGCCGGGTCCACCTCGGTCACACCCAGGCAGTAGCACACGGCTGAATTCGCTGCCGACCCGCGTCCCTGGCACAAGATGCCGCGGCTGCGGGCAAAGCGCACGATGTCGTGCACCGTCAAAAAATACATCTCGTAATGCAGCTCGGCAATCAGCGCCAGCTCGTGCTCTACCTGCGCGCGCACGTCCTGCGGCATGCCGGCGGGGTAGCGCAGCAGCGCACCTTCCTCGGTGTACTGGCGCAGGGTTTGCGCCGGGGTATGGCCTGGTAGCACGGCCTCCAAGGGGTAGTGGTAGCGCAGGCTGTCCAGCGAGAAATTACAGCGCTGCGCCACCACCAAGGTGTTCGCTAGATGTTCCGGATCGAACAAGGCAGCCAGACGCGTACGGCTGCGCAAATGCCGTTCGGCGTTGGGCTGCAAGCCGCGTCCGCATTGCGCCAGCGGCAAGCCTAAACGCACCGCGCTGATGACGTCGTGCAAAGGCTTGCGCGAACGCAGGTGCATGTGCACCCCGCCCACGGCTACCAGCGGTACGCCGGTGAATTGCGCAATCTGTTGCATGCGCAGGGTGTTGCGTGCGTCCTGTGCGCCCAGGTTACGCGTCAGCCCCAGCCAAACCGCTGTCCCGTAGCGCGTGTGCGCAGCTGTTGCGATGGCACAGGCTTGTTCCACCGGCAAGTTCGGCGGCAGCAGCACAATGATTTCGTTGTGATCCAGCGTGGGCCAGGCGTAAAAACCACCTTCGTTCACCATTCCATCTTTTTGTGGCCGCGGCTGTGGCTGAGGCTGCCAGCGCAGCTCGTACTGCCCTTTGGGCGCGGCGCGGCGGGCGCTGGTGATGAATGCGCACAGATTGCCCCAGCCTTGCAGATCGTGCGCCAGCGCCACGAAGCGAAACAGCGCATCCGGCCCTCCGCCCGATGGCATCACCCCAAACTCTGCTCCCGGCAGCAGCTTCAAACCCGCCTCCCGCGCCGCCCCGTGCGCGCGCACCATGCCCGCCACCGAACATTCGTCCGTTAGCGCCAGAGCCCGGTAGCCCAGCGCGCGGGCGCGCTGCACCAGCTCATCAGGCAGCGATGCGCCCCGCTGAAAGCTGAAGGCGGACAGGCAATGCAGTTCGGCGTAATCGGGTGGGGGCGGGCGTTGCATGCGGATGGGGCAGCCGAACCGGTGCGTACCCGGCAATAGGTGAAATACCAAAGAGTAACTGTATATAAATACAGTATATGTAGTCAGTAATCCCTTTGCAAGTTGTCATCTGGGAAGCCCCTCGGTCGGGGTTGGCTGCCAATTAGATGGCAGCTGAGGTATATTTTCTATATCATGGTTTGCTTTGAATTTGACGCAGCAAAGAGTGAGTCCAATTGCACGAAACACGGCATTGACTTCGTTGTGGCTCAGGGTCTTTGGAATGACCCGATGCTGCTTGAGATCCCAGCAAAAACGGACGATGAGCCGCGGTTTCTGGTGATTGGACAAATGAGCGGCAAGCATTGGTCTGCCGTCATTACCTATCGTGAGGGCAATATCCGATTGATATCCGTGCGCCGTGCACGCGCTGAAGAGGTGGCACTGTATGAAAGCTAAAAACTTCGATCAACAATTTGATGACGATGTCGACATTACGGCTTCTTTGGATATGTCCAAAGCCAAGCGTGTGTTACAGGCGCAAAAGCGGGTGAACGTCGATTTCCCCACATGGATGGTCGACTCACTGGACCGTGAAGCCCGCAAACTGGGGGTTACAAGGCAATCGGTGATTAAAGTTTGGCTCGCTGAACGCCTTGAGGCGACTACTGCAGATGTGCCGGGAATTTAATTTTTAGCCCTTCAGCGGACCGGTTAGTCCCGTACTGCCCCGCTTCCCTAGTCCGCCCCCGCATGCCCACCTTCCTAGACCCCGACACCGTCGCCCACGGAATTCAGCTCTCCATCGCCCCGGTTTTTCTGCTTACCGCCGTGGCCGGCATGATTGGTGCGGTGTCGAACCGCTTGGCGCGCATCATTGACCGGGCGCGGTTTATTGAGGCGCGGCTCAAAAGTGAGCGCGACAGCGAGCAGGCCGCATCGGACCGGCGCGAGCTGGTGGATTTGCGAACGCGGGGGCTGTTGGCCAATGGCAGCATCGCTTTGCTGACCCTGTGCGCCGTCGGCATTGGCCTGACGGTTATCGTGCTGTTCTTGGGGGAAACGCTGGATTACCAGGGCCTGCGTCTGGCTTTCACCGGCTTTTTGGCCGGGGTGATTTGCTTTCTTGCCGCGTTGGTGTGTTTTCTGGCGGAGACTTGGATTGCCACCCGGGTGCTGAAATTCGGGCAGCGCTTCTAAGGCCCTTTACCCGCGTGGGATGGCTTCAGGCTTCGGCGCGTTCGACTTCCACAGCGCAGTCGTAAAACGTGGGCGCGCGGCCCAAGTCGGTCAGGGCCTGGCTGGTCAGCTCATTCACATTCGTTCCGCCCGGCCCCATCTTGCGCCACCATACACCCAGCCCCACCACCACGCCGGGCCTTGCCCGCGCGCTGACCTCGGCGCGGCACAGGTAGCTTCCGCGGTCATTGAAAGCGCGCACCAACGCGCCGTCTGCGATGCCGCGCGCGGCAGCATCTAACGGGTGTATTTCGAGCACCGGACCGGGCTTCGCGTGCAGGAACGCCAGGTTCACAAAGCTGGAATTGAGCGCATTGCGCCCCGGCGGTGAAATCATGGCCAGCGGATAGCGGCTGCCGGGTGCGGGGCGCTCGTAATTGGGCAGGTAATCAGGCAGCGGGTCGTGACCGGCAGCGGCTAAGCGTGGGCTACTGAATTCGCACTTGCCCGAAGGTGTGGGGAAGCCGCCCTGCGCAAACGGCGCATCCGGCCAGGGCAGGTGCACAAAGCCATCGCGCAGCAGGGCGTCGAAGTCCACTGTATCGCCGTAGGTCTGGCGGCACAGGCTGAGGTCGTCATCGGCAAAGCAGGGCTCGGTGAAACCCATGCGCGCGGCGAGCAGCCGGAAGATCTCGGTATTGGGTTTGGCCTGCCCCAGCGGCGCGATGCTGGGATGGTTGAGCAGCACGTCGGTATGGCCGTAGCTGCTGTGGATGTCCCAGTGCTCCAACTGCGTAGTGGCGGGTAGCAGGTAATCGGCGTAGTCGGCGGTATCGGTTTGAAAGTGTTCCAACACCACGGTGAAGAGGTCTTCGCGGGCAAAGCCCTGCGCTACTTTGCTGGAGTCCGGGGCGATCGCCAGCGGGTTGCAGTTGTAGACCACCACCGCATCGATACGCGGACCGAACGCGGCGCTGGCCGGGCGCAGCAGGTCGTCGCCTATGGTGTTCATATTGATCAGCCGCTCCTGCTTGTTGGGGCTCAGATCGGGGCGTTCCAACAGCGCGTCGTTGCTGCTGTGCGTGCCCGAGCTGGTGAGCAAAAGCCCGCCCGCGGCGTGCCGCCAAGCGCCCACCAGCGCGGGCAGGCAGCACACGGCGCGCACCGCGTTGGCCGCGCCGCGCACGCGCTGCATGCCGTAGTTCAGGCGGATGGCCACCGGCTGCCCGGCGCGTGCGGTCTCTCCGTAGGCCCGTGCCAGTGCGGTGATTTGCGCCGCCTCAATGCCGCACACGGCAGCGGCGCGTTCCGGCGGCCATTCCAGAGCACGTGCGCGCAGCGCTTCCCAACCCAGGGTGTGTTCGCGCAGGTAGTCGTGGTCCAGCCAGTCGTGGGTAATAAGCTGCTGCATGAGGCTCAGCGCCAGCGCGGCGTCGGTACCCGGCAGCAGAGCGATATGTTCGTGGCATTTGTCGGCGGTTTCGGTGCGGCGCGGGTCAATGCACACCAGCCGCGCACCACGCCGCTTGGCCTCCTGCGCATAAGACCAAAAATGCAGGTTGCTGCCAATCGAGTTGCTGCCCCAGATCAGGATCAGCCGGGCATCCACAAAATTCTCCACCCGCATGCCGACCTTGCCACCCAGGGTGTAGCTCAGGCCCTGACCACCCGCCGTGGAGCACACGGTGCGCTCTAGCTGTGACGCGCCCAGGCGATTGAAAAAACGCATCGCCATCGCCTCGCCTTGCACATAGCCCATGGTGCCGGCGTAGCTGTAGGGCAGCACGGCTTGCTGCAGGCCGCGTGCGGCCAGATCGCCCAATCGCGCAGCAATATCGTCCAGCGCCACGTCCCAGCTCACGGGCTCAAATTGGCCGGCGCCTTTGGGGCCGACGCGGCGCATGGGTTGCAAGACGCGGTCGGGGTGGTAGGTGCGTTCGGGGTAGCGCGCCACCTTGGCGCACAGCGCGCCGCCGGTTTGCGGGTGCGCCGGGTTACCGTGGACTTTGATGGCGACGCCGTCGCGCACGGTGGTGACCATGGAGCAGGTGTCAGGACAGTCGTGCGGGCAGGCGCCGATGACTTCGCGGCTTGCGGATTCCGTGGCAATGGTCATGGCGGCGGCTTCGGGGGTGAATCAGACAGGGGCCAGCGCGTACTTGTCGCGGGCGATGCGCAGCAGGCCGTCAAAAATCAGGTTGTCGACCAGCTCAAAAGGATGGGTGATGCTGGGTGCCATCTTCCAGGCCGCGCCACCGGTCATCAGGCACAGCGGCTCTGCGCCGCAGCGTGCTTGCGTGTGCTGGGCCATGCGTTCAATCGCCCCGGCGATGGCAAAGGTGCCACCGCTGGTCAGCGCGTCGCTGGTGTTGGTGGGAAAGCTGCGCACTTCGCCGGTGGGCACGTGCAGGCCGGCGGTGCCGGACTCCAATGCGCGCAGCATGATGCCGTGGCCGGGGAGGATCAGGCCGCCTAAAAAATGTCCTTGCGCGTCGAGCGCGTCCACAGTGACCGCCGTACCGACCATCACCACCACCAGCGGACGCGCAGGGCCGGCCGTGCACATGCGGTGGTAGGCCCCGATCATGGCGACCCAGCGGTCTGCGCCCAGGCGGCTGGGGTGGTCGTAGCCGTTTCGGATACCGGCCTCGGCCTCGGTGGGGACGATCCATTGCGCCGTGGCGTCCCACATCTCCATTTGGTCCCGAACCCGGCGGCGCACCGCGTCCCCGGCGACCACGCAGCCCAGCACATGCGCAGGCGCGCTGATCTGGCTCCAGGCGCCATCGGCCAGTTTGTCGATGTTGGGTAAAAACTCCGCGCCTTGCGCCAGCAGCGTCGCGCCCGGCGTGGCCGCGGCGTAATGCGCCCATTTCAAGCGGGTGTTGCCGATGTCCAGGGCGAGAAAAGTCATGCGGTGCGGGTAGTTTGTTGCATTATCACCAGTGCCAGCAGCGTGCACAGTGCGGCAGCCGTACATGCCTTGGCGGCCGGATGCGCTACAGTGCGGGCTCGATTGACGTTTACGTTAACGTCAATCAGCGCCAAGCTACTGCGCCGCGCCCTGCGTTGCCCGCGCCGCGCTCCGCCTACCTGAATACCGCTAACTGAAGCCCGACCATGACCGATTTGTCCGCTGAATTCAAAGCCCTTGCCGACTACCGTCCCCGCAACAAAGTACGTTTTGTCACTGCCGCCAGCCTGTTTGACGGGCATGACGCAGCGATCAACATCATGCGGCGCATCTTGCAAAGCATGGGCGCGGAAGTGATCCATCTGGGCCATAACCGGTCGGTGGACGAGGTGGTGAGTGCCGCCTTGCAGGAAGACGCGCAGGGCATCGCGCTGAGCTCCTACCAAGGCGGGCATGTGGAGTATTTCAAGTACATGATGGATTTGCTGCGCGCGCGCGGCGGCGAGCAGATCCAGGTCTTTGGCGGCGGCGGCGGCGTGATCGTGCCCGCCGAAATTGCCGAGCTGCAGGCCTACGGCGTGAGCCGCATCTTCAGCCCTGAAGACGGACAGCGCATGGGCCTGGCCGGGATGATTGGCGAGATGGTGATGCGCTGCGACCGCGACATCAGTGGCCACGCGCCGCGCAGCCTGGACGCGATCCGTGGCCACAGCGAAGCCGCCTGGCGCGCGCTGGCGCAATTGATCACGGCGCTGGAAAACCGCCAGGGCGCAGGTGAAAGCGGCGCGGTGGACGCCAGCATGCTGAAGGCGCTGCGCGAAGGTGCTGCAGCGGTCAAGGTGCCGGTGCTGGGTGTGACCGGAACCGGCGGCGCGGGCAAGTCGTCGCTGACGGACGAGCTGATCCGCCGCATCCGACTCGACCAGGGCGACGCTTTGCGGGTGGCGCTGATTTCCATAGACCCGTCGCGGCGCAAAAGCGGCGGCGCTTTACTGGGCGACCGCATCCGCATGAATGCGATCGGCCCCTGGGCCAGCGGCGCGGGCGCGCAGCGGGTCTACATGCGCAGCTTGGCCACGCGCGAGTTCGGTTCGGAAATCAGCGCGGCGCTGCCGGACGTCATCGCCGCGTGCAAGGTGGCGGGCTTTGATCTGGTGATCGTCGAGACCTCGGGCATTGGCCAGGGCGACGCGGCCATCGTCCCGCATGTGGACATTCCGATGTACGTGATGACGCCGGAGTTCGGCGCGGCCAGCCAGTTAGAAAAAATCGATATGCTGGACTTTGCCGCCTTTGTGGCCATCAACAAATTCGACCGCAAAGGCGCGGCAGACGCGCTGCGTGACGTGGCCAAGCAGGTCCAGCGCAACCGCGAAGCCTGGAGCGTGCCGACCGAACAGATGCCGGTGTTCGGCACCATGGCTGCACGCTTCAACGACGACGGCGTGACTGCTCTGTACCAGGCGCTCAAAGAGCGGCTGGGCGAACTTGGCGTGCCCTTGCAAGCCGGGCGTTTGCCACCGGTCGCGGTGCGCCACAGCAGCAACCAGATGCCGGTGGTGCCCGCCGCGCGCACCCGCTACCTGGCTGAAATCAGCGATACCGTGCGGGGCTACAAAGCCCGCGCCCGTGCGCAGGGGCAATTGGCGCGGGAGATTCAGCAACTGCGCGCAGCCGCCGACATGCTGGAAGTGGGTAAACCCGGCAAAGCCCGCGCCGCCGAAGCCGCCCGTGATCTGGCCGCCCAGCGCGAACAACAACAAGACGGCGCTGCACGCCAACTGCTGGCCGGCTGGCCCGCCTTGCGCCAGGCCTATAGCGGCACGGAATACGTGGTCACCGTGCGCGACAAGGAAATCCGCACGGCACTGACCACCACATCGTTGAGTGGCACCGCAATCCGCAAAGTCAGCCTGCCCAATTACCACGACCAGGGCGACATCCTGCAATGGCTGATGCTCGACAACCTGCCCGGCAACTACCCCTACACCGCCGGCACGTTTGCTTTCAAACGCGAGAACGAAGACCCTACGCGTATGTTTGCCGGCGAGGGTGATGCGTTCCGCACCAACACCCGTTTTAAGCTGCTCAGTGACGGCATGCCGGCCAAGCGCCTGTCCACCGCGTTTGATTCGGTCACGCTGTACGGCAACGACCCCGATCCGCGGCCCGACATCTACGGCAAGGTTGGCAACTCGGGCGTCAGCATTGCCACGCTGGATGACATGAAGGTCTTGTACGGCGGCTTTGATTTGTGCAGCCCCAGCACCAGCGTGAGCATGA
>RFRO01000300.1 GCA_009924455.1 Betaproteobacteria bacterium | reverse complement strand
GAAGCGCAAACCGCGCCGCCCTTTATTCCCATCATCATCGGCGAAGGTGGTATGGACTGGCCGGCCGTGGCGGCGGGCACCACTTTGTTCCTGGTACCCATCCTGGTCTTCACCGTGCTGTTGCGCAAACACCTGCTGCGCGGCATCACATTCGGCGCTGTGCGCAAGTAAGAGGTGCGATAGCCATGTCCTACACCGAGCCATCCGCTTCTGTCCCCGCGGCGCCCACCCGCAACTGGCCGCGCTGGTTGCGCCGCAACACCATGGAACTGGTGGCCTGCGGCGTGATCGGCCTGGGGCTGTTCATGCTGCTGCAACCTTTTGCCTTGTTTTTGTACACCTGGTCTTTCCTCACCATGCTGGGCGGCACGGTGATGTTCATGGTGGTTTCCAAGTTTCCCGAGTAAGACCATGGCTGAAATCCGCGTTCAACAACTGCACAAAGCCTTTGGCGACTTTGTGGCTGTGAAAGACTCTTCCTTCGTGGTTAACGACGGCGAATTTTTCTGCCTGCTGGGCCCATCAGGCTGCGGCAAAACCACCACCCTGCGCATGATTGCCGGGCTGGAACTGCCCACCGAGGGCCAGATATTTTTGGGCGGCGAAGACGTCACCTTCAAACGTGCCTCGGCCCGCGACATTGCATTTGTATTCCAGATGTTTGCGCTGTACCCGCACATGTCGGTACGGCAGAACATTGCGTTCCCGCTGGTCTCGCAAGGCATGCCGCGCGCCGAAATTGACGCCCGGGTGGCCCAGGCCGCTGCGACCTTGCACATCACGCATTTGCTGCAACACGCAGTCTCCGGTCTGACCAGCGGCGACCGCCAACGCGTGGCGCTGGGGCGCGCCATCGTGCGCCAACCGCTGGCCTTCATGATGGACGAGCCCCTGGGCGCACTCGATGCGGAATTCCGCGAACTGATGTGCCTGGAATTGCGCGCCCTGCATGACCGCCTGGGCGCGACCACGGTCTACGTCACCCACGACCAACGCGAGGCCATGGCCATGGCCGACAAGATCGCCATCATGAACCAGGGCGTGATCGAGCAGCTCGGCGCGCCGCAAGAAATTTACGAGCGCCCGGCCAGCGTGTTTGTGGCCGACTTTATGGGCTCGCCGTCTATGAACTTTATTCCTACCCATGCCGCGCTGGCACGCGGCGCGACCCACGTGCCTGTCGGCAACGCAGCGCTGGGCTTGCCCGCTGTGCAAGAGGACATCAGCGCGCGCGCCCTGCTGTATGGCGTGCGCCCTGAACATGTGCGCCTGGAGGACAGCGCTGCGTTGCGCGCGGAGG
>RFRO01000299.1 GCA_009924455.1 Betaproteobacteria bacterium | reverse complement strand
GCTGTGGCAGCCGCCGCGCCCGCCCTCGGGTGAATTCACGCTGCTGGCTGCAGACATCGGGCAGGGCAACGCGGTGCTGGTGCAGACCGCCCACCACGCCTTGCTGTACGACAGCGGCCCGCGATACGGATTGGACAGCGATGCGGGCAACCGGGTGCTGGTTCCTTTGTTGCAGGCCCAGGGCGTGCGCCTCGACCGCTTGGTGCTGAGCCACCGCGACAGCGACCACACCGGCGGTGCCGCGGCGGTGGTACGCGCCTTGCATCCGCCGAAGGTGCTGACGTCCGTGGATGCCGCTGAACCTCTGGCCCGCCTGGCACCGCTGACCCGTTGCGAAGCTGGGCAGCGTTGGGAATGGGATGGCGTGCAGTTCGCGTTTCTGCATCCAGGGGTTGCGGATTACCCTGCGGCCGGTGCGCGCCCGGTTAAACCGAATGCCTTGTCTTGTGTGCTGCGTATTTCTAACGGGCGCAGCAGCGTGCTGCTGACAGGCGACATTGAGCGGGCGCAAGAGGCGGCTTTGTTGCGGCAACCCGAAGCCCTGCGCGCCGATGTCTTGCTGGTACCGCACCACGGCAGTAAGACTTCGAGCAGCGAGGCGTTCATCGACGCCGTATCACCCCGCTGGGCACTAGTGCAAAGCGGCTACCGCAACCGTTACGGCCATCCCGCAGCGCTGGTGGTCGAGCGCTACCGGGCGCGCGATTTTGCATTGGTGGACAGCCCGCACTGCGGCGCGATGCACTGGGCCAGCACGCATCCTGATGCTTTGGCGTGTGAGCGCGAATTACAGGCGCACTATTGGCAGCACCACCCGCCTTGAGACCGCCACGGATTCAGGGTTGGGTTTGCGCGGCCGCTTCGATGGCCTGCGCCAAGTCGATGACCGCCATGGCGTACTGGCTGCTCCAGTTGTAGCGCGTGATTGCGTAAAAATTGTCGGTGCCTAAGACATAGTGCGGCGCAGCCGATTCGCCCATCGGGAGGGCGACCAGCGCCAGCAGCCCTGCATGGTTGTGCGCGGCAGTGCTCAGCACCACACCGCGGTCTTCGAGTTGTTTCGGCGTGAAACTGGGCACGATGTCGGGCTCCAGCAGCGCGGTCAGATCGGCGGGCAGGGCGTCAGCAGCCAGCGCGTAATGCGTGGGCATACCGCGTTTCCATTGAAAGACCGAAAAGTAGTGCGCCACCGAACCAATGGCATCGGCCGTGGAGTGGAACAAGTCGATGTGGCCCGACCCATCAAAGTCCACCGCGTATTGCAACCAGCTCGAGGGCATGAACTGTCCCATCCCCATGGC
>RFRO01000298.1 GCA_009924455.1 Betaproteobacteria bacterium | reverse complement strand
AAGTGCTCACCAGCCGCATCGCCACAAAAAAGCTCTCCACCTTGGTGTGGCTGGTGGGCCTGGTCACTTTTTTTCTCAGCGCTATTTTGGACAATCTGACCACCGCCATTGTCATGGTCTCGCTCATGAAGCGCCTGCTGGACCTGCGTGAAGACCGCTTGCTGATGGCCGGCATCATCGTGATTGCCGCCAACGCGGGCGGCGCGTGGACGCCCATCGGCGATGTGACCACGACCATGCTGTGGATCGGCGGTCAGGTCACGACGCTGGCCATCATGCAAGGCGTATTTCTGGCCTCCATGGTCAACCTGCTGGTGCCGCTCGCGGTGGTCGCGTGGCGCCTGGGTGCGCGTCCGGTCGTCTCGCCCGCGCGCGTGGCGGGCGATGGCACATTGCCCACCACACCCGCAGAGCGCATGACCATGTTGGTGCTGGGCCTGGGTGTGCTGGTGCTGGTGCCGGTGTTCAAAGCGGTGACGCATTTGCCGCCCTTTCTCGGGATTTTGCTGGGCCTGGGCGTGCTGTGGATGATGGGCGATCTGATGCACCGGGACAAGGCGGAGGATGACAAGCAACACCTCACGCTGGTGCGCGCACTGGGGCGCATCGATATGGCGTCCATCGTGTTCTTCGTGGGTATTCTGCTGGCGGTGGCCGTGCTGGAGCACAGCCACATCCTGCCCGCGCTGGCCGCCTGGCTGGACCAGACCGTGGGGCGGCTGGACCTGATCGTCATCCTGATTGGCCTGGCCAGCGCCGTGGTCGACAACGTGCCGCTGGTAGCCGCATCCATGGGCATGTATGACCTGGCGCAATACCCGACTGACAGTTTTTTATGGGAGTTCATGGCCTATTGCGCGGGCACGGGGGGGTCCATCCTCATCATCGGCTCCGCCGCGGGCGTCGCCACCATGGGCCTAGAGCGCATCGACTTCATGTGGTACGCCCGCAAAATCAGCCTGCTGGCATTGCTGGGATATGCGGGCGGGGCGGCGGTGTATCTGCTACAGGCGGGTTTACAGCGCGTGTGAGTGCTTAGCGGCATAGCGCGCGGGGATTGCGTTCAGGCACACCTTCCCGCTTGCCTGCGCTGCCTTGCCATTGATTGCTTTGAACGCACCTGATTGCGTGTTTTCCCTAGCATTTCCAAACGGGATGGTGTCGGTTTTAACCCGCATTCGCGGTTAACCTCAGGCTTGTTTTCACATGTCGGGACTTACCATGCACGCACTGCTACTCCTGTCTAAAAAAATCGATGCTCTGAGCGAGTGGGTTGGCCGATGGGTGGCGTGGCTGCTGCTGTTTGCGGTGCT
>RFRO01000297.1 GCA_009924455.1 Betaproteobacteria bacterium | reverse complement strand
AGCGCGCTGGACAACCGGCCGCTCAAGTTCGAAGAATTCCAGACCAAGATGCGCCAGGCGATTTTTGTCTCGGCCACGCCTGCGGCCTGGGAGAACGAACACGCCGGGCGCGTGGTCGAGCAGGTGGTGCGCCCCACCGGTCTGGTGGATCCCGAGGTGGAGGTGCGGCCCGCCACCTCGCAGGTGGACGATGTGCTGCAGGAAATCCGCATCCGCGTCGAGAAGTCCGAACGGGTGCTCATCACCACCCTGACCAAGCGCATGGCCGAGCAGCTCACCGATTACCTGGGCGAGAACGGGGTGAAGGTGCGTTACCTGCACAGCGATGTGGACACGGTGGAGCGGGTCGAGATCCTGCGCGATTTGCGTCTGGGTGCGTTTGATGTGCTGGTCGGTATCAACCTGCTGCGCGAGGGCTTGGATATTCCCGAGGTCTCGCTGGTGGCCATTCTGGATGCCGATAAGGAAGGCTTTTTGCGCTCGGAGCGCTCGCTGATCCAGACCATAGGCCGCGCCGCGCGCAACCTGGAGGGGCGCGCGATTCTGTACGCCGACAAAGTTACCGACTCCATGGCCCGCGCCATGGGAGAGACCGAGCGGCGGCGCAAAAAGCAGGTCGCGCACAACCTGGAGCAGGGCATCACCCCGCGCGCCATCGTGAAAAAAGTCCGCGATCTGATTGACGGCGTGTACAGCGAAAAAGCCGGCATAGAAGCCGAGCGGCTGGAGCGCGACGCGATGGCCCGCGCGCAGGTGGAAGACATGAGCGAGAAAGACATTTCCCGCGAAATCAAGCGCCTGGAAAAGCTCATGATGGAGCATGCCCGCAACCTGGAGTTTGAAAAAGCGGCCCGGGTGCGGGACCAGCTATCCCACCTGAAAGCCCAGGCCTTCGGCGCGCCGGGGACCGACAACGTGGTGCCGCTCATCCCACGCATGTGATAGTTGACTGATTTGATCGGATTTAGGGCTATACTTGACCGTTCTAGTCAACTTTCTCTTTGCTGAGGAGCTCCCATGCGATTGACCACCAAAGGCCGTTTTGCCGTTACCGCCATGATTGACCTGGGCTTGCGCCAATCCGGCGGCCCCGTCACCCTGGCCGCCATCAGCCAGCGCCAGCAGATTTCGCTGTCTTATTTGGAACAGCTGTTCGGCAAATTGCGCCGCAATGACCTGGTCGAGTCCACCCGCGGACCCGGCGGCGGCTACACCCTGTCACGCGATGCTTCGCTGATCACGGTTGCTGAAATCATCACATCCGTGGACGAGCCGATTGACGCCACCCAGTGCGAAGGCAAACAAAACTGCCT
>RFRO01000296.1 GCA_009924455.1 Betaproteobacteria bacterium | reverse complement strand
GGGCCTTGCTCAATATGGACCTCAACGAACCCCAGGTACTGTGCCGCGTCCCGGCGAATGTTGGGGATGTCATCAATGCAAAAACCCGCGTGCTGCATGGCCTTTCCCGAGTGGCAAAAAGCCCTGACCTGTGAAGCAGATAAAAAACCCGGCATCCGTGCCGGGTTTTTTTATGGATAAAAAGCCGTAAGGCGATAGCCCGATAGGCCTGGCTCAATAGGCAGTTTGCTGAGCAGGTAGACCTTCAGCTCATGCGCACTATGGGCATCCATCTGGTCTACGCGGGCACCCAGGTCGACCGGCAGCAGAATCCGCCTGGCCAGAGCTTGTTCCGACGCATCGGTAACCGTCAATTCAATGGCTGGAAATGCAATAGGCCAAGCAGCTGTGTTGCGCAATGTCAGGCTCAGGCGGTAAATCCCCTCGCCCAAGGGGTCGTAGGCGGACGACTCAATTTGCAGGAATTCGGGCGTTTGTGGGGGCTTCAGCACACAGCCGCTTGCTTCACACAGGGCATTCAGTACGGGTCTGAGCGCCGGCGCACGCGCAGCCAGCATATTCTTTTCGTGTGCTACCCACTGCGCTGAGAGCCCCAGCGCCAGCAGCACTGCGGCAGCCAGCCACAGTTGGCGACTCCAACCCCGTGGCGCAGCAGGTGCCGCAGTGGGTTCTGCAAAAAGCGTGTCGGAGTGGCTTGGAGCTGTATCGAATCCAGCGGGTTCATCCTGTGGCGCGGGTGATTCCACCCGCAACGGTGCCAGTACTTCCGGTTCCGACGGCGGTACGGCACGTTGGCTGACAGCATGCACGGCGGCATCGAAAACTGCATCGCAGTGGCCGCAGCGCACCCAGCCCTGCGAGGCCCGCAATTGCTGGGGCGAGGCGCGGAACTGTGTCGCGCATTCGGGGCATTGGGTAATGATGCTCATAGCGTGGCGGACATCAGTATCCATCCCTCGCGGCTGTCCAGCACTTCCAGCGCACAGTAGGGTGCATAGGCTTGCGTCAATTCCTCACACTGACGCTCCAAAATCCCGGCTAGCAAAAGGCGTCCGCCTTTTTCAACATGGGCGCACAGCAAGGGCGCCAGCACTTTCAATGGTGTTGCCAAAATATTGGCGACCACCAAAGTGAAGGTTCCATGCGCCAATTCCGGCGTCCCGGTGCTGATCTGTACGCCGTTGGCCAGCGCGTTGTCCTGGCTTGCGCCCACAGCGGCAGTGTCGATATCGACGGCTACTACCCGGCCCGCACCACACAGCGCTGCGCCAATGGCCAAAATGCCGGAGCCGCAGCCATAGTCCAAGACGGTTGTGGGCAGCGGGTTGCGGGCGA
>RFRO01000295.1 GCA_009924455.1 Betaproteobacteria bacterium | reverse complement strand
ACCAGGTAGTCGGCCAGATCGGTAGCAGTGGCGTAGCCCCGTGCGGCAGCGGCTTCCATGGCCGGTGCCTTGACCGTGACGCCGCCCATCATGTCCGCGAAGATGCGCAGCGTGTCTTGCAGCGTATCCACTGTGTCAAAAAGCGGCTCTTTGTCTTCCTGGTTGTCCTTGTTGTAGGCCAGGGGTTGGCCCTTCATCAGCGTGATCAGGCCCATCAGGTGGCCCACCACGCGGCCGGTCTTGCCCCGCGCCAGCTCCGGCACGTCCGGATTTTTCTTCTGCGGCATGATGGAACTGCCGGTGGTGAAGCGGTCGGCCAGGCCGATGAAGGCAAAGTTCTGGCTCATCCACAGCACCAGCTCTTCGCTCAGGCGGCTGATGTGCACCATGCACAAGGTGGCTGCCGATGTGAATTCGATGGAGAAGTCGCGGTCGCTCACCGCGTCCAAGCTGTTGCGGCACAGCTGCGGCGCGCTGCAGATGGGTGAAGCCCGGCATGATGGTGTGCGTGTGCTGCGCCGCCAGATCCAGCAAAGCGGTTTGCAGCGCGGCCAGCAGATGCCCGATGGTGTCGATCTCGCCGCGTAACCACAGGCGCACATCGGTTGCCACTTGGTCGTTTCTGGAGCGCCCCGTGTGCAGGCGCTTGCCCGCATCGCCGACCAGCTGCGTCAGACGCGCCTCGATATTCAGGTGCACGTCTTCCAGTGCGAGCTTCCATTCGAACTGGTCGCTGCGGATTTCTTCGGTGATTTGCGCAAGCCCACGCTCGATGTCGGCCAGGTCCTGTGCGCTGATGATGCCCTGCGCCGCCAGCATGCCCGCGTGCGCCAGACTGCCTTGGATGTCGGCTTGCCACAGCCGCTTGTCAAATGTGACGCTGGAGGTGTAACGCTGTACCAACTCGCTGACCGGTTCGGAAAACAGGGCCGACCAGGCCTGGGACTTTTTATCGAGTTGGTTTGTCATCGGGCAATTTTAAGGGGCGGCCCCGGCCCGACCGCCTCTGGCCTCAGCCCGTGTTGCGCAGGCCCGCGGCAATGCCGTTGATGGAAATATGGATGCCGCGCTGCACGCGCTCATCGGTCTGGCCTGCGCGGTAGCGCCGAACCAGCTCGACCTGCAAATGGTGCAAGGGGTCGATGTAGGGAAAGCGGTGGTGGATGGAGCGCCGCAATGCCGGATTAGCGGCCAGGCGTTGCTTGTTGCCGGTAATCAGCGCCAGGGCCTCGGCAGTGCGGTGCCATTCGGCGTCGATGGCGCTGAAGATACGTTTGCGCAGCCGCGCATCCGGCACCAACTCGGCGTAGCGGGCGGCCAGTGCCAGATCGCTTTTGGCCATCA
>RFRO01000294.1 GCA_009924455.1 Betaproteobacteria bacterium | reverse complement strand
CTGGCGGGCAGCTGGAATACGGTGGAGACAGCCGTGCTGTCCATGGTGTTTGGTGTGCTGATTGCGCTGGCGCTCACGGCCATGCACAGCGCCCCGCAGGCCGTGTTGCGCGGCATCGCAGCCAGCTGGGTCTCGGTGGCGCGCAACACCCCCGCGCTGTTCCAGATTTACATGCTGTACTTCGGCCTGGGGGCCTTGGACATACACCTCAGCTCCTGGTTTGCGCTGGTGGCTGGCATCACCTTCAACAACGCGGGCTACCTTGCAGAAAACTTCCGGGGTGGGCTCAAAGCCATTCCGCACACCCAGGTGCGTGCCGCACGCTCGCTTGGCTTGAGCAGCTTTCAGGCCTACCGGCTGATCGTCGTGCCGCAGTTGCTGCGCATTGTTTTTTATCCCATGACCAACCAAATGGTCTGGGCCATTCTGATGACCTCGTTGGGTGTGGTGGTGGGTTTGAATGACGACCTTACCGGCGTCACCCAGGCCTACAACGTGCTCACCTTCCGCACCTTTGAGTTTTTCGCCATTGCCGCAGTCCTGTATTACCTGATTGCCAAGGGCGTGATTTTGCTGGCGCGTCTGCTGGCCTGGCGTTTGTTCCGTTACTGAGCCGCAGCATGTTCAGCACCGATTTTTCTGCGTCCGACCTGCAGTTCATGTTGGCCGGTGCCTGGGTCACTTTGCGCTTGACGCTGTGGGCCATGCTGATTGGCACGCTCAGCGGTGCGCTCTTTGGTTTGCTGCGTGCCACCTTGCCGCGTGCCACGCTGCCACTGGGCTGGCTGCTGGATGTGTTCCGCAGCGTGCCGCTGTTGATTCAATTTGTACTCTTCAACTCGTTCAACAGCATTGCCGGCATCAACTGGACGCCGTTTGCCATCGGCTGTCTGGTGCTGGGGATTTACTGCGCTTCGTATTGCACCGAGGTGATTCGCGGCGGCGTCCTGGCGGTGCCACTCAACGTGATTCGCGCCGCGCGCTCCCTGGGCCTGAGCTACCTGCAAACATTGCGCTACATCGTGCTGCCCATGGCGGCGCGGGTGAGCTTTCCGGGCTGGGTCAACGTGAGCTTAGGTGTACTCAAAGACACCTCGCTGGTGCTGTGGATCGGCATCATCGAATTGCTGCGCGCTTCGCAGTCCATCGTGACGCGCATCCAGGAGCCCATACTGGTGCTGTGCATCGCCGGTGCGATGTACTACGTGATGAGCTGGGGCATGGCTACGCTGGGCCGCCGGGTTGAACAAGGATGGCAGGAACATGATTGAAATCGACAAGGTGCACAAATCCTTTGGCGCGCTCGATGTGCTCAAGGGCGTGAGCATGACGGTCAGCAAGGGGGAGGTG
>RFRO01000293.1 GCA_009924455.1 Betaproteobacteria bacterium | reverse complement strand
TTACTGGCCGATCATGCGGGCCACGAAGGTGGTGCGCAAAGGCAGCTTGGCCGCAGCCAAACGGAAGGCCTCGCGCGCCAACTCTTCAGGCACACCGACGATTTCGAACACGATTTTTCCGGGCTGGATCTCAGCCACGTAGTACTCGGGGTTTCCCTTGCCGTTACCCATACGCACTTCAGCAGGCTTTTGGGAAATCGGCTTGTCAGGAAACACGCGGATCCAGATGCGGCCGCCCCGTTTGACGTGGCGCGAAATGGCGCGGCGGGCGGATTCGATCTGGCGTGCAGTCAAACGGCCACGGTCCGTGCATTTGAGGCCAAAGTCTCCAAAGGCGACCGAGCTGCCACGGGTGGCAACGCCGGTATTGCGGCCTTTTTGCTCTTTGCGGTATTTGCGGCGAGCGGGTTGTAGCATGCTTATTCTCCTTTGGCTGCCGCGGGAGCCGCGTCAGCAGGTGCGGCGACTTTGCGGACGCGCTTCACCACGGGTTTATCGGTATCGACACCGGCCACAGCCTTGTCGCTGCCGTCGCTAGGGGCGACTGCGGCGCCTTCCACACGGCGTGCAGCACGTGCGGGCGGACGGTCACCCGCAGGACGGGCATCACGCCGGGGCGCGCGCGAGCGGCGGTCGTCTTCGCTCTTGGTGTCAGTGGCAGCGGGCAGATCGTTGCGGCCCAAGGTAGCCAATGATGCCGTAGGTGGTTTTTGCTTCTGAGGTGCCGTAATCGATGTCGGCGCGCAGCGTGTGCAGTGGCACACGGCCTTCGCGGTACCACTCGGTACGGGCAATCTCAATACCGTTCAAGCGACCGGCAGACATGATCTTGATGCCCAGGGCACCCAGACGCATGGCGTTTTGCATGGCGCGCTTCATCGCGCGGCGGAACATGATCCGCTTTTCCAGCTGCTGCGTGATGCTGTCAGCGATCAGCTTGGCATCGATCTCGGGCTTGCGCACTTCTTCGATGTTCACCGCCACCGGCACGCCGAGCTGCTTGCTCAGGTCGCGCTTGAGGTTTTCGATGTCCTCGCCTTTTTTACCGATGACCACGCCGGGGCGGGCGGAGTAAATCGTGACGCGGGCATTTTTTGCGGGACGCTCGATCAGGATACGCGAAACGGATGCGCTCTTGAGCTTTTCTTTCAGGTACTCGCGCACCTTGATGTCTTCGGCCAACATGCCGGCGAAATCACGGTTGCTGGCATACCAGCGCGAAGACCAGTTGCGGCTAATCGACAGACGAAAGCCTGTGGGGTGGATTTTTTGACCCATAGTTTCCTAGCCTCTATCAGTTGCCGACTGTCACGTACACGTGGCAGGTAGGTTTGCGAATTTGGTTACCACGGC
>RFRO01000292.1 GCA_009924455.1 Betaproteobacteria bacterium | reverse complement strand
AACCGGCCTAGGCCGGTTTTTTTCATGGTTCGAGCGTTTCAGCTCAGGTGCTTGCCGATCAAGCCGGCCATCTCGAACATGCTGACTTGGGCTTTGCCGAAAACAGCTTTGAGTTTGTCGTCTGCGTTGATGTTGCGCTTGTTGGTGGCGTCTTGCAGCTTGTGCTTTTTGATGTACACCCAGAGGCTCTTCACGACTTCAGTGCGGGGCAGGGGCTTTGCGCCGACTACAGCGGCCAACGCAGCGCTGGGAGTCAGGGGTTTCATGAAGGCCGCGTTGGCGGTGCGTTTTGCGGGTGCAGCTTTCTTTGCAGGTGCTGACTTTGCTGTTGCCATAAAGGAGTTCCTTTTTTATTCGTTGATCGTTCATCAGGGCACCCCGTGCCCCAACAGGAGAATGCTACTTGAGAAAAACCGGTTTTTCCTATGGGAAATCCCTATTTGACAAAAATTATGGGGTGTTTTCGAGGGCTGGCCCGTCCTTGGCGCCGCGGCTTGGCAGGGTGGCTAGCACCAAGCCTGCCAATGCCAGACAAAACGCGATCGCCTGCAGGCCGGTCCACGCCTCATCTAAGACGAGGACGCCAATGGCTGCAGCGGTAATCGGCAGCATGGCGCTGAAAATTCCGGCCTCTGACGCAGGGATGGTTTTCATGCCGGTCATCCAAAGCCACACCATCCAGACGCTTGCGGCAAGCGCATAAAACACCAGCAGGCCCCACAGGCCTAAATCCAGGGTGCCGAAGTCAAACTGCAAAGCCCAGTAGAGACCGGCCGGGGTCATCAATACAAAACCCCAGCCATTGATGATGGCTGCGATGCGTTTGGGGCCGATGCCGGCAGACAATTTTTTGCCGATCACAATGAAGGTGGCTTCACACAAGACGGCACCGAACACCAGCAAATCACCCAACCATTCGCGGTTGTGCGCCACGTTCTGGCCTATCGAGCCCGCACCTGTGATGGAGGCTTTGGAAAAAGCCAGCAGGGCAATTCCAGCGCCGGCACAGGCGACCGCTGCCAGCACGCGCGGGCCCAAACGGTCTCCCAGAACGTAATGACCCATGAGCGCAGAGGCGGCCGGAATCGCCGCCAGGATCAGCCCGGCAGAGACGGCGCTGGTCATGCTGACCCCAAAAAGCATGCACAGCGAAAACAAAAAGTTCCCGACAAAGGATTCCAGGAACAGCAATTTTCTGGTTTCTTGGTCCATCGGTGCCTCGTCGGCGGGCTTGCGCCACCACGACGCCATGGCAATACCAGCGATGCCAAAACGCATCCAGCCGAGCAAAAAAACCGGAACGGCGGCCACCAGGGGCTTGCACAGTGCCACATAGCACCCGACCAACGCCATGCTGGCGCTCAGGCAAATGAAAGCCAGGGGGCGTTGAA
>RFRO01000291.1 GCA_009924455.1 Betaproteobacteria bacterium | reverse complement strand
CCACACCGCCATCTGCACCGAGCAGCGTGGCTCGCTGGTGCGCCGCATGCAATGCGTTCATTGCAAAGGTATCAGCGAAAACGTGACCACCCAGCCCGCACAGTGCGCGCACTGCGGACTCTGGTTGCTGGTGCGCGACCACTATTCCCGGCGCATCGGCGCTTTTCAAGGCGTATGCATCCATGCCGAGGAGCCCGGCAACATTCCCCCTGCGGTAGAAACCTTTGTATGAGTGCCGAACACCTGAAAATCCCCGTGCGCGTGTCCGAGATTGCGGTCGTCAATGCGCTGGTTACCCGGTTTTCGTTCACGGCTCTTGATGGTGCGGAACTGCCGACTTTTTCCGGTGGATCGCATGTGATTGTGGAGTTCGGCACTTGCATGAACCCCTACTCGCTGATGAGCAGCCCTTTTGACACGCGCAGCTACAGCATATCGGTGCGGCGCGACGACGCGGGCCGCGGCGGCAGTCTGTATTTGCACAAAAACCTGAAAATCGGCGACGAGGGACTGATCAGCCACCCGCTCAATCTCTTCCCTTTGAATCTGCGTGCCCGCAAACACCTCTTCCTGGCCGGAGGCATCGGCATCACGCCCTTTATCGCCCAAATGGCCCAGCTATCGCAACCGGGACAGCGGGCGACGCCGCCATTTGAATTGCATTTCTGCGCCCAAAGCGCGGGGCTTGCCGCCTATGCCGACGCGCTCAAGGCGCAATACGGCGGCCGCGTGAGCACCTATTTCGACGACCAGGAACAAAAACTGGAGCTGGCCCAGCTTTTGCAAGGTCAGCCCCTGGGCACGCATGTGTATGTGTGCGGACCTGCAGGAATGATTAATTGGGTGCGCAAGACTGCCGCAGACTTGGGTTGGCCTGATACCGTGGTGCATTTTGAGCATTTCTCTGCACCGCAAGCGGGCACGCCGTTTGACGTGCATTTGGCACGTTCGGGCCGCAGCATCCGGGTGAGCGAACGGCAAAGCCTGCTGGAAGCCCTGGAGGCAGCGCAGCTGGATCCGCCCTATTTGTGCCGCGGGGGTGCATGCGGCCAGTGCGAGACCCAGGTGCTGGCATGTGACGGCGAGTTGGTACACCGTGACCATTGGCTGAGCGACGAAGAGCATGCCAGCGGCCAAAAAATCATGCCCTGCGTATCGCGCATACGGGGCCGGTCCATCACGATTGATCGCTGAACTGCGCGGGCTGCGTGGTCGGCACAGGAGTAAACAGGAGTTAGCCATGAGCCAGAATGTTTTGCAGTTCAAAGACGAAACGTTTCGCGACGATTTCGTCTACTCCAACTCCCCTTGGGCGATCAAGCGCTTTCCGTTTCCGTTTGACAAAGACAGCTACATGTACGCGGTCAATCTGGAGCCGCACACCATGGGGCGGGCGGGCAGCGTGTATGA
>RFRO01000030.1 GCA_009924455.1 Betaproteobacteria bacterium | reverse complement strand
CTGACCAGGATGTGGTCGATCCGCAAGCCCCGGTTGCGCCGGAAACCCATGTCGCGGTAATCCCACCAGCTGTAGCTTTTGGGTGGCTGGGGAAAAAGCCGCAGGCCGTCGTGCAAGCCCAGGGCCACCAGCGCGCTGAGTTCGTAGCGTTCCTCGTCGGTGCAATGGATCTGGTCGCGCATGCCTTCCGGATCCCAGACGTCGGCGTCGTCAAAGGTGATGTTGTAGTCGCCCATCAGCACCAGCTTGGGGTATGCCAGCAGCTCTGACTTCACCCAGGCACGCAGCGCTTTGAGCCATTCCAGCTTGTATTCGAACTTATCCGTTCCCGGCGCCTGCCCGTTGGGGAAATAGGCGCCGATCACGCGGATGTCGCCCAGGTTGGCACTGATGATGCGCGCCATGTCGTCGGCAAACAGGGGGTTGTTGCGCACCACACCGCTGAGCGGCTGGCGGCTGATGAGCGCCACGCCGTTGTAGGTTTTCTGCCCGAACCATTGGGCCTGGTAGCCGGCCTCGGTGAAAGCTTGGTGCGGAAACTTGTCGTCGCTGAGCTTGAGTTCTTGCAAGGCCAACACGTCGACCGGGTGAGCAGCCAGCCAATCGAGTACCTGGGGCAGGCGCACGGCCAAAGAGTTCACGTTCCAGGTGGCAAGTTGCATCGTCATAGCGCTTGGGTGGGAGAAGAAACGCCGAATCATAGGGGCCCGGCAATCCCCTATGATGCCCCGCACAAGCGATTGGCGGTCACTGGGGGCGCTGGAACCCCGCAGGCGTGACCTTCAAGGTGAGACCGGAGCCAACATGAAAACAGAATCATCGCATCCGCTGTTGGACGCGGAAGTGGAAATCATCCTCGGCCATGTCGAGCAGGCGGACATCCCGAGCGATCTGCCGGTGCGCCGCTGGTTGTACGCCTGGATGCTGGATCCGGACATCGCGGGCAATCACCAGCGTGAAGTAGACCGGTGGGTCGGTGTGTTGATTGTGGCCAACTTGTTTGCGCTCTTGTTTGAGCACGTACCCATCCTTTACGAGCCCAACAAAGCCTTGTTCGCGTGGTTCGATGCCTTCTCGGTGGTGGTCTTCACGGTGGAATACCTCTTTCGCCTGTACCTCGCGCCCGAAGAACACGACTTGCGCGGAAAGCCCCACGCCCGCTGGCGCCATGCGTGCGCTCCGCTGTCTGTGTTTGATCTGCTGGCCATCGTGCCTTTTTACCTGCAGGCGATCATGCCGGTGGATTTGCGGATCTTGCGGTTCCTGCGCTTGCTGCGGATTCTGAAACTCTTTCGCGTTCTGGTACCGGCCTGGCACCATTTTGCGCAGCTCAACCGCGGGCGCACGATGCGCCAAAAAATCCATGCGCTGATGTTTGACAGCGCCCACAGCGGAGAAATGCACCACCTGCTCGACAGCTTTATCGCGATGTGGGTGGTCATCTCGGTTGCGGCGGTGATTCTGGAATCGGTAGCCTCGGTGCACTACGCGCTGAACATGGAATTTTTGATCCTTGACACCGTGGCCGTGCTGGTGTTTTCAATGGAATTTCTGCTGCGCTTGTACAGCTGCGTAGAGGAGCCGCAATTTAAAAACAGCGCCTTGGGGCGCTTGAAATTTGCCAAGTCCATGTCCGCTTTGGTGGACTTTCTGGCGGTGCTGCCATTTTTCCTGGAGCCGTTCCTCAATCACCTGCTCGATCTGCGTTTTTTGCGGGTGTTCCGCCTGATTCGGCTGCTCAAGCTGACCCGCTACACCGGTGCCACCACGACGCTCACCAAAGTCATTGCGCGCGAATGGGGCGTGGTCAGCGCGGCGGCTTTCATCATGATTTTGATGGTCATCATGATGGCTTCCTTGGGCTATTTGTTTGAGCACGATTCGCAGCCGGACAAGTTCGAGAACATCCCGCAATCGATTTACTGGGCCGTGGTGACGCTGGCGTCAGTAGGGTATGGCGACATCTCGCCGGTGACCCCGGCTGGCCGCGCCATGACGATTGTGATGGCCCTGATGGGGATTGGCATTTTTGCCATCCCCGCTGCGTTGCTCTCTTCGGCTTTCAGCGATCAACTGCAAAAGGAGCGTGAGGCCTTGAAGGGCAACATCTACCGGATGATCGCGACCGGCAACATGGACCCCGAGGCCGTGGCGCAAATCCGCACCGAGTCCAAACGTTTGCACCTGACCGCTGAAGAGTTGGGCGCACTGATTGAGAAAGCCCATGCGGAGCGCGAGTCCAAGGAAGACCTCTCCAGCCTGAGCCTGCACGAGATAGCCCGCAGCCCCCACCAGGTTATCGAGTACTACAAGCAGCAGTTAGGGCAACTGCGCCAACTGGGCCTTTTGACCGACCTCGCCAAAGTGGAATCCATCGCCCGCGCTGAGGACCATTTGACGCCGACCGATATCGCGGTGTGGAACGTCATCCAGCGCCGCACACCGACCGATCCGCCGCCGCGCTAGTCGCGCACCCAGGTCACAAAGCTGAAAGACAGTCCGTTGGCCGCGGTGTGTGATTCCCGCTGCTGCACACGCCACGGCGCGTCCAGCGCTGGGGCGTACGCGTCGCCCTCAAAGTCGGCATCAATCTCGGTGACTTCCACCGTCGTGGCCAGGGGCAGCGCCTGCGCATAGATTTGCGCCCCGCCGATGACCCACACGTGTTCCGCCTGCGCGCACAGCGCCACAGCTGCTTCCAGGCCAGGGGCCGCAATGGCTCCGGGGCTTGCCCAGTCGGCTTGGCGGGTGATGACGATGTTGTTGCGCCCCGGCAGGGGTCGGAATTTCGGCGGCAGCGAGTCCCAGGTTTTGCGGCCCATGATGACCGGGCAGCCCAAGGTCAGGCGCTTGAAATGCGCCAGGTCTTCGGGCAAATGCCAGGGGAGGGTGTTGTCACGCCCGATTACGCCGTTGCGGGCGCGGGCATAAATCAGGTGCAGTTCCATGCTTGCGCGTCACACCGCTACCGGCGCTTTAATGGCCTCGTGGGGGTCGTAGCCGGTGACCTCAAAGTCTTCGAATGCGTAGTCGAAGATCGAGGCGGGGCGGCGCTTGATGTGTAGCGTGGGGTAGGGCCGTGGCGCGCGGCTGAGCTGCAATTGCACCTGCTCCGCGTGGTTGCGGTAGACGTGGCAGTCACCCCCCGTCCAGATGAAGTCGCCTACGTCCATGTCGCACTGCTGCGCCACCATATGGGTTAACAGCGCGTAGCTGGCGATGTTGAAGGGCACGCCTAGAAAGATATCGGCACTGCGCTGGTAGAGCTGGCAGCTCAAACGGGGGCGCTCACCAGGGCCGGTGGCCGGGGCCACATAAAACTGAAAAAAGGCGTGGCAGGGCATCAAGGCCATCTTGGACAGATCGGCCACGTTCCAGGCGCTGACGATCATGCGGCGCGAATCCGGGTTGGACTGGAGGGTGGCCATGAGCTCGCTGATCTGGTCGATATGGCGTCCATCCGGCGTCGGCCAGCTGCGCCACTGCACGCCATAGACCGGACCCAGATCGCCATCGGGCTTGGCCCATTCGTCCCAAATCGATACGCCGCGCTCTTTGAGCCAGTTGTTGTTAGACGAGCCGGTGAGAAACCAGAGCAGCTCCTGGATGATGGAGCGCAGGTGCACTTTTTTGGTGGTCACCAGCGGGAAACCCTCGCTCAGGTCAAACCGCATCTGGTAGCCAAAGACGCTGGTGGTTCCGGTGCCGGTGCGGTCCGACTTGGCTACGCCTTGGGTGAATGCATGGCGCAGCAGGTCTTCGTATTGCTGGCGGATGGGGCGGGGTGAATCGGCTTGCATGAAAAATAGGCAGAAAGTAGGCGAATTCTAGGCGGCGCGGCCTCAGGTCCATCGATCCAGGCGGGATGTGACGAATAGCAAGACCAGCAAGAGCACCACCACCGGCATCACGGTCTGCAGCCCGGCCCAGGTGGCCAGAAGCCCAAAGGTAGCCGGCACGACCGAGCTACCGGCGTAGGCGCAGGTCATTTGCCGGCCTATCAGTTGCCGCACCACTTCCGGCGGAAAACGGCGCGCAGTTTCGTGCATGAGCGACGGAAATATGGGAGCGCAACCCAGGCCCATCAAAACCAGGCCCGCAGGCGACAGAGCCCCGAATAGGGCGGGCAGCGCAAAAACCAGTGCCCCGGCCGTAGCCAACAAGATACCCACGCGCACCAGCCTGCGGTTGCCGATGCGGTTTGCCACCAGCCCCACCGCAAAACGCCCTGCTGTGATCGAACCGAAGTACAGCGAAACCCACACACTGGCGTCGCCTGTCGCCAGGCCGCGGTCGGTAACCAAAATGCTCGCCGCCCACAAGCCGGTGCCCATTTCTGCGGACGCATAAAACAAAAAGCACAGCGGCGCAAGCCACATGGCCACAGGCGGGGGGTTCAGATTGGCGGACAGCGGGTTGGGCTGGTCCGCGTCAGTGGGGGCTTGCGCGGTCTCGCGCGACCACAAGGACACCGTGGCAAATAAAACCAGCGCCAGCCCGAGTTGCATCAGCCCGATGCTGCGCGCACCGGCCGCCCAGCCGCCGGAACTGGCCAACGCAACGCCCATCACCAGCGGCCCGGTGGTCGCACCCACACCCCAAAAGCCGTGCAACCAGTTCATGTGGCGCGAGGAATAGTGGGCGGATACAAAGTGGTTCAGGCTGGCGTCGACCGCGCCCGCGCCCACGCCCAGCGGAATCGCCAGCGCCACCAGCCAGCCGAAGGACGGCGCCACCGAGAAGCCCAGCAGCCCCAACGCGGTCAACAAGCAACTCCCCGCCACCACGGCCCCCGTGCCGATGCGTTGCACGACGGAGCCGGCCATCAGGCTCGACGCGGCCGAAAACGCCGTCATGGTCATGGTGATCGCACCGACCGCCGCCAGCGGTTGCCCCATTTGCAGGCGCATCGCCGGCCAGGCCACGCCCAGCATGCCATCGGGCAGGCCAATGCTGATAAAGGACAGGTAAACCAGTCCCAGTAAGACGGTATGCGCCATCAGCGGCTGGGGGATTCGGCGACGTCGGCATCCGGGCTGAGCATGCGCCCCGGGTTCATCAGCTTGTGGGGATCGAGCGCGTGCTTGATCGCGCGCATCATCTCCAGCGCCACCGGTGATTTGTGCTTGGCCAGCTTCTCGCGCTTGAGGCTGCCGATGCCGTGTTCGGCTGATATCGAGCCGTTGAACGCATCGATCAGCGCATAGACCACCGCGTTGATCGGGCCTTCCTCATCGCGCAAAAAGGCCTGTGCTTCGGCGTCGGCCGGTGCCTGCACATTGAAGTGCAGATTGCCGTCGCCCAGATGCCCGTAGTTCACCAGCCGGATGCCGGGATGGCTGCGCGCCAGCGCCGCTTCGGCCTGGGCCACAAAGTCAGGGATACGCGACACGGCGATGGAAATATCGTGCTTGATGTTCAAGCCCTCTTTGGCCTGCGCCAGCGGAATGCTCTCGCGGATATGCCACAGCGCGCGCGCCTGGGCAATGTTCTCGGCCACCACCGCATCGACTGCGCAGCCCTGTTCCACAGCGGCCTCCAGCAAGGTCTCGAGTTGCGCACGCGCGTGTGCTTCGGATTCGGTGTCCGAGTTCTCCAGCACCACGCAATAGGGCACGGTCTGGAAAAACGGCACGCGCTGCTGCGGGAAGTGCTTGTGCACCAGACTCAGCGCAAACTGGCCCATGACCTCGAAACCGGTGAGTCCCGCGCCCAGGTGGCTATGGGCCAATCCCAGCAGCTGCACCGCTGCTTCCAGCGAGGGCAGGGCCACCAGCGCGGTCATCTTGGCTTTGGGTGCGGGGTACAGCTTCATGACGGCAGCGGTGATGATGCCCAGCGTTCCTTCCGAGCCGATAAACAGATGGCGCAGGTCGTAGCCGGTGTTGTCCTTGCGCAGACCGGTTAAGCCGTCCCATATCTCGCCCTGCGGCGTGACCACTTCCAGGCCCAGGCACAGATCGCGCGTATTGCCAAACCGCACCACCTGCGTGCCGCCCGCATTGGTGCCCAGGTTGCCGCCAATGGTGCAGCTGCCTTGCGAGGCCAGGCTCAGCGGAAACAGCATTCCGGCCGATTCACAAACGGATTGCAGGTTTTGCAGCACGCAACCCGCATCCACCGTGATCGTCAGGTTGTCGGCGTCCAGTTTGCGCACGGCGTTCATGCGCCCCAGACTGATCACCACCTGCTCGCCCGATGCATCCGGCGTGGAGCCGACCACCATGCCGGTGTTGCCGCCCTGCGGAACCATGCTCACACCAGCAGCGACGCAGGCTTTCACCACCGCTGCCACCTCGTGCGTGGAGCCGGGGCGAACCACCGCCAGCGCTTTGCCACGCTCGCGGCCACGCCAGTCCAGCTCGTAGGCACTCAAGTCGCCGTCGGTCAATACGTGCGAAGCCCCGAGCAGTTCGCGCAGGGTGTGCAAAAGGGCGCTATGCGGCATCGCGGGCATTCCTGAAACGCAGCCGCACATGCCACGCACAGGCAGCAAAAAGCAGCAGACACAACATGACCTGCAACAATGCCAGCCAATTGCCCGGTGCACGGTCACCCCAGGCGCGTACCACGCCCTCGGTGAAGTACAGCCATACGAGCAAACTCACCCAGCGGTAGGTGTACATGCGGTTTTTCAAAAGCCCCGCTAGCGGCACACACAAGGGCAGCGCCTTGAGTGCCAGCAGCGAGCCACCCGGGCGCAGGGGCGCTGCCCACAATTCCCACACGAGGCTCAGCACAATGAGCCCCAACAAGCTGCCCACGGCCATCCATCGCGTGCGGTCAACCAGGTTGGGGGCGGATTCAGCGGGCGCTTCGGGCGCAGGGTTCAAGGCATTCATGTGCAGGCATTTTCGCTGCAAACCGGGCAGGGCTCCTCCCGCCAAATGCCTGGGTTAAGCTTTCTGACCTTATGAACCTGATTTTTGATCTCGGCGGCGTGGTGGTGGAATGGAACCCGCAGGTGATTTGCGCGCAGGCGTTTGACGACCCGGCGTTGCGGCAAGCAGCCATGGCGCACATTCTTCAGCACCCGGATTGGCTGGCCCTGGACCGTGGCAGCTTGACGCGGGACGATGCCATTCAACGGGCCGCCGCGCGCACCGCTTGGTCGCCTTCTGCGGTCTCGGAATTTTTTGATGTCGTTTTGGCCAGTCTGCGCCTGAAGCAAGACACGGTGGCGCTGATGCGCCGTCTGCACGCCGCGGGCCACAGCCTGTATTGTCTGTCCAACATGCCGCACCATGCGCTGACCTATCTGGAGCAGACCTATAGCTTTTGGGATGTGTTCAGCGCGCGGGTGATCTCCTGCGAAGTCGGTCTGTGCAAACCTGAGCCCGGTATTTACGCCCACACCCTGCGCCATTGCGGCATTGAAGCCGCGCATTCGGTGTTCATCGATGACATGCAGGTCAATGTCGACGCAGCAGCGGCGTTCGGCATACACCCGCTGCGTTTTGAAAACGCCGCCCAATGCGAAAGCGCGCTGGCTGCGTGGTTGAACCCGGTAAGCGGCCGGGCCTGAGCGCCTGAGCCGCCGGTGGCATCATCGAATCATGCGCAGCTTTGACCGATTTCAAGCCTGGTTTGGCGACCTGTGGAATTTGCGCTGGCGCGAGGCCTTTGCCACGCTGCGTGAGCGCTTCGCGCAGGACCGCCTGGGCGTCACGGCCGGCAGCCTGACCTTCACCACCACGATTGCGCTGGTGCCCATGATCACGGTCGTGCTGGCGGTCGTTACGGCTTTTCCGGTGTTCCACAAATTCCAGGACGTCACCCAGAAGTGGTTGGTCGAAAGCCTGGTGCCGGACAACATCGCGCGCCAGGTTCTGGGCTATTTGACCCTGTTTGCCGGCAAAGCCAATAAGCTCGGGTTGGCTGGTCTGGTGGTTCTGGTGCTCAGCGTACTGTCCATGATTTTCACGATTGACCGCACCCTGAATGCAATCTGGCGCGTGCGCACTGCGCGCTCGCTGGGCCAGCGAATTTTGATTTACTGGACCGCGATGACGGTGGGCCCACTCATCTTCGGCCTGAGTGTGAGTATGTCCTCGTACGCCATTTCCGCGTCCAAAGGGCTCGTCGCCGGCTTGCCCGGCGGGGTGGGGTTGATGCTCGATTTGGTGCAGTTCGGCATGGTGGCGGCGGTGATGACGGCCATGTTCCAGTACGTACCCAACACGCATGTGCGTTGGGGCCACGCCTGGATGGGCGGCTTGTTCGTGGCGGTGTGTCTGGAGATTGCCAAGCGCGTGCTGGGCTATTACCTCAGCAAAGTGCCCACCTACTCGGTTGTTTACGGTGCATTTGCCACCGTGCCGATTTTGCTGGTCTGGATCTATATCGCCTGGGTGATCGTGTTGTTGGGTGCAACCTTGACGGCCTATGTGCCCGCGCTGCTCAACGGTGCGCCGCGCAGGCGTGCGGGTGCAGGTTCTGAATTCCAGGTGGCGCTGGAAATTTTGCAGGCGCTGGACAGCGTGCGGCAGTCCGAGAACAAAGGCCTGACCCCGAGCGCATTAAGCGCACGTTTGGCGCTGACAGCGCAGCAGCTTGAGCCGGCATTGGAGCGTTTGGTGGCCATGGATTGGATTGGGCTTTTGAGTGAAGCACAAGGCCCGCAAAGTGACGCGCGCTACATCCTTCTGGCCGATCCGCAGACGACTCCGGCGCGCCCCTTGCTCGCACTGTTGCTGGAACACAACCCGGCAACCGCCGCGCTGTGGGCCGGTGCCGGATGGCAGCAGGCGAACCTGCGCAGCATTCTCTAGGCCAGCGGCCCGTTCTTCGTTCTTATTTGGCGAACAGCCGGCTCGGGTCGGCAAAAGCCTTGAACTCCACCGCGTTGCCGCAGGGGTCCAGAAAAAACATGGTCGCTTGCTCGCCGACCTGGCCTTTGAAGCGGATATGGGGCTCAATCACGAAAGCAATCCCCGCCTTTTGCAGCTTGGCGGCCATCGCCTCCCATTGCGCCATCTCCAGCACCATGCCGAAATGCCGCACCGGGACCTTGTCGCCGTCCACCGCGCTGGTGTTGTGGTGGCCGGCCTCATCCGGGCTCAGGTGGGCGACGATCTGGTGGCCAAAGAAGTTGAAATCAACCCACTCCGGCGAAGAACGCCCCTCCGGGCAACCCAGCAGCTCGCCATAAAAGGCGCGGGCCTTGGCGAGCGAGGTAACGGGGAAGGCGAGGTGAAAAGGCTGCATGGGGGAAAGTTCTCGCTTTATTTGGAATCGGATGGGGCGTCGGTCGCTACGCGGCGGGCGCCATCAAAGCGGCGGGCCCAGTAGCTGGTTTTCATGTCCTCGATGCGGACCTCACCGCCGGGTTTTGGCGCGTGGATAAATTTGCCGTTTCCGACGTAAATGCCGACATGGCTGAATGTGCGGCGCATGGTGTTGAAAAAAACCAGATCACCCGGCTTGAGATCGCTGGAGTCGATTTTTTCGGTGGCTGCCGCCTGCTGGGCCGCGCTGCGTGGCAGCACCAGCCCCAGCGTGTTTTCAAACATGTACTTCACAAAGCCGCTGCAGTCAAAACCCGTCTCCAGCGTGGCCCCGCCCCGGCGGTAGGGGACGCCCAGAAACCCGAGCGTGGAAGCCACCAAATCAGACGCCTGGTTACCGACTTTGCTACCGATGCTGCCAACCGTGCCCAACAAGCCCTTCTCGGCAATCAGGTTGCCCAGCGTATCGTCGGCAGGCAATGCCATTGGCACAGACGGCGCAGGAACTCCGGTTTGCGCGCACGCAAGCCCCACGCACAGCAGTGCGGCCAGCAGGGCGGCTAAAAAGGTGCGCATGGGGGGTTCCGGTATTCTCGGAAGAGACGCGGTGATTTTGGCACAGCCCTGGCGTACATCCGCCTGTAGAACCTGAGCAAAAAATGCCCGCTCTACTTCGCCCCAAGGGCTTTGTACACATTAATTCGTTCATAATGATGATTCCTTACATTTTGGTAAGGAATAGAAGCAGGACTTGGACATGTCAACAGCCACTCTCACATCGAAGGGCCAGATCACCATTCCGGTGGAGGTTCGCAACGCGCTCAAGGTTGATGCCGGTGATCGCGTGGAGTTCGTTCAAGTCTCGCCGGACCGCTATGAGTTCATCGCTGCTACCCGCGAAGTAACGGCACTCAAAGGGATGTTTGGCCCGACCGAGAAAACGGTGTCGATTGAGGCCATGAACGCAGCGATTGCGAAGCGTGGAGCGACCGCACGGTGATTGGGCTCGACACAAACGTCTTGGTCCGCTACATCATGCAAGATGACCCCAAGAATTCGCTGAAAGCGACCCGGTTGATTGAGTCTTTGGACGCCGAGAATCTCGGGTATATCACCTTGGTATCCATCGTCGAGTTGTATTGGGTTTTGACCTCCTGCTACGGGCTGTCCGGTGAGCAGGTTGGGCAAGCGCTCGACGCCATTTTGCGAACCAGACAATTTCTCGTGGAACGTGGCGACCAAGTCATGCGCGCTCTGCGCGTCTTTGGTGAAGGCCGTGCCGATTTTGCAGACTGTTTGATAGAAAGGTCTGCGATGGCCGCCGGATGCAGGGAAACTATGACGTTCGACGCTGGCGCAGCCAAACACGCGGGCATGACTCTCATTCCCTGAAAATGTCACCACAACCCGGGATACCCCATGCTTTTAGACGCCCAAGAATGTCAGCTGGTACTGATGGATTACCAGGTCCGACTCATGCCCGCCATGCTGGACGCCAACGCGGTGGTTGCGAATGCCGCGCGGCTGGCGCAGCTGGCGGCGCTCATGCAGGTGCCGGTTGTCGCCACCGAGCAAAACCCCTCGCGGCTGGGCCCCACGGTAGACGGCTTGCAGGCAGGCCTGCGCCAGGCCCGGGCGCGCACCCTGAGCAAAATGCAATTCAGCGCCGTTGAAGAGGGTCTGGGCGAATGGTTGCGCCCCGAGCCGCAGGCCCCGCAGGGCAACGCCCGCAGCCTGCCCAAGCATTTGCAAAAGCCCGCCGCCGCGCAGCGCCAGAGCATTGTGTTGGCGGGGTGCGAGGCCCACATCTGCATGTTGCAAACCGCCTTGGATTTGGTGGAAGACGAATTTGATGTCTGGGTGGTGACGGACGCCTGTACCTCGCGCACCGAGCGCAACCGCGACGCCGCTTTCGACCGGCTGGCCGGCGCCGGGGTGGAGCTGGTGACCACCGAAATGGTGGCCTACGAGTGGCTGCGCAGCGCCGAACATCCCGCCTTCAAGGCCATGCTGCAGCTGGTGAAGTAGGGCGGCTGCGGCAGTCAGCCGCGCGCAAGTTGCGCGCCGATAATCCGGGCTCAGGATGTAAATGGTGCAGTGCACCCCGTGGAGACAAGCCATGACCCGTTACCAGGAATTTCACCGCCGCTCGCTGCAGGAGCCCGACGCTTTTTGGTCCGAACAGGCCCAAAAAATTGATTGGCAAACGCAGCCCCAACAGATTTGCGACTACAGCAACCCACCCTTTGCCAAGTGGTTCGTCGGCGGCACGACCAACATCTGCCACAACGCCATCGACCGGCACCTGGCCACCCGGGGCGACCAGGCCGCTCTGATTGCGGTGTCCACCGAAACCGATACCGAACGCGTGTACACATTTGCCCAGCTGCACGACGAGGTGCAGCGCATGGCCGCTGCCATGCAGTCGCTGGGCGTGCGCACGGGCGACCGTGTGCTGATTTACATGCCCATGATTGCCGATGCCGTGTTTGCCATGTTGGCCTGTACGCGCATCGGGGCCGTCCATTCTGTGGTGTTTGGCGGCTTCGCCTCCGGGTCCTTGGCTTCGCGTATTGAAGACGCGCAGCCCACGCTGATCGTCAGCGCCGATGCCGGTTCGCGTGGCGGCAAAGTCGTGCCCTACAAACCGCTGCTCGACGCCGCCATTGCGCTTTCCAGCCACAAACCCCAGGCGGTCTTGCTGGCAGACCGCCAGCTCGCGCCCATGGACATCGTGGCCGGGCGGGACCATTTGTGGAGCAGCTTGCGCGAACAGTTCGCCGGCACCGTCGTACCTTGTGTGTGGCTCGAGTCCACCCACCCCAGTTACACGCTCTATACCAGCGGCACCACCGGCAAACCCAAAGGCGTGCAGCGCGACACCGGCGGCTACACGGTGGCGCTGGCCGCCAGCATGGAGCACATTTTTTGCACCAAGCCCGGCGAGACCTATTTCTGCACCAGCGACATCGGCTGGGTGGTAGGGCATTGCTACATCGTCTACGGCCCGCTGATCGGCGGCATGGCGACCATCCTGTACGAGGGCTTGCCCACGCGGCCCCATGGCGGCATCTGGTGGGAGCTGGTGCAGAAGTACCGCGTCACCGTGATGTTCAGCGCGCCCACGGCCGTGCGCGTTCTTAAAAAGCAAGACCCGGCGCTCTTGAGCCGGTACGACCTGTCCAGCCTGCGGGCGCTGTTCCTCGCCGGTGAGCCGCTGGACGAGCCCACCGCGCAGTGGATCAGCGAAGGCCTGGGCAACCCATCATTGACAACTACTGGCAGACCGAGAGCGGCTGGCCCATCCTGACGCTGGCCAACGGCGTGGAGAAGCAGGCCAGCAAATTCGGCAGCCCCGGCCTGCCCATGTACGGCTACAACGCCAAGCTGCTGGACAACGAAACCGGCGAAGAGCTGCTCGGTCCGGACAAGAAAGGCGTGCTCGCCATCGAAGGTCCGCTGCCCCCCGGCTGCATGCAAACCGTCTGGCGCGACGACGCCCGCTTTATCAACACCTACTGGAAGAGCATCCCCAACCGACTCGTCTACAGCACGTTTGACTGGGCGGTACGTGACGCGGATGGTTATTACTTCATCCTGGGCCGCACCGATGACGTGATCAACGTCGCCGGCCATCGCCTGGGCACCCGCGAGATCGAGGAATGCATTTCCAGCCATCCCAACGTGGCCGAGGTCGCCGTGGTGGGTATTGCCGACCAGCTCAAAGGCCAGGTGGCAGTGGCTTTTGCCGTGGCCAAAGACGCCAGCGGCCTGGGTGACCCGGCGGCTAAGTTGCGTCTGGAAGGCGAGGTCATGCGCGTGGTGGAGCAATCCATCGGCGCGGTGGGCCGCCCGGCGCGGGTCTATTTCGTGAATTTGCTGCCCAAGACGCGCAGCGGTAAGTTGCTGCGCCGCGCCATCCAGGCGGTGTGCGAGGGGCGTGACCCTGGCGACCTGACCACCATGGACGACCCGGGCGCGCTGCAGCAAATCAAAGATTTAGTTGCGCCGGCGTAAGCTGTCACAATCTGCCGGTACTTTCAGCCCTTCCGGCCACAGTCGCATCCGCCAAACGGTCCAGCCGTGTAGCGGAAGGTAATTCCACCAACTTAGGTTCCCTGCAGGGGAACGGAGGTCAGCGCATATGACACAGACGCAATCCGTCTACGCCGCGTATCAAGGCAACACCTATCTCTTCGGGGGCAACGCCCCGTATGTCGAAGAGCTCTACGAAAACTACCTGGCCAATCCCGGCAGCGTGCCCGAATCCTGGCGCGAGTACTTCGACGCCTTGCAGCATGTGCCCGCAGTCGACGGCTCCAACGCCACCGACGTGCCGCACCAGCCGGTGATCAACGCCTTTGCCGAGCGCGCCAAAGCCGGCGGTACCAAAGTGGTGGTCGCCAGCGTGGACGCCGAGATGGGCCGCAAGCGCACCGCCGTGCAGCAGCTGATCGCTGCCTACCGCAACGTGGGCCAGCGTTGGGCTGACCTCGATCCGCTCAAGCGCACCGAGCGCGCTGCGATCCCCGACCTCGACCCCGCCTTCTACGGCTTCACCGACGCCGACCAGGAAACCGTGTTCGATACCAGCAACACGTTTTTTGGCAAGAACCGCATGTCTTTGCGCGAGCTGCTCAATGCGCTGCGCGAAACCTACTGCGGCACGCTGGGCGCGGAGTACATGTACACCTCCGATCAGGCCGAGAAGCGCTGGTGGCAGCAAAAGCTGGAATCCATCCGCAGCAAACCCAATTTCAGCGCCGATAAAAAGAAGAGCATTCTGGAGCGCCTAACCGCAGCCGAAGGGCTGGAGCGTTACCTGCACACCAAGTACGTGGGCCAAAAGCGCTTTTCGCTCGAAGGTGGCGAGAGCTTTATTGCCGCCATTGAAGAGCTGATCCAGTCCGCCGGCGCGCAGGGCGTGCAAGAGGTGGTGATCGGCATGGCCCACCGTGGCCGCTTGAACGTGCTGGTCAACACCATGCGCAAGCTGCCCGCTGATTTGTTTGCCGAGTTTGACCACACCGCCCCGGAAGAGCTACCCGCCGGTGACGTGAAATACCACCAAGGTTTCAGCTCGGACGTCAGCACGCCTGGCGGCCCGGTGCATTTGAGCTTGGCTTTCAACCCCTCGCACCTGGAGATCGTGAACCCGGTGGTGGAGGGCTCGGTGCGCGCGCGCATGGACCGCCGCGCCGACCCGCATGGCAAGCAGGTGCTGCCGGTGCTGGTGCACGGCGACTCCGCTTTTGGCGGCCAAGGCGTGAACCAGGAAACCCTGGCGCTGGCGCAAACCCGTGGTTATTCAACGGGCGGCACGGTGCACATCATCATCAACAACCAGATCGGTTTCACCACCTCGGACCCGCGCGATATGCGCTCTTCGGTGTTTTGTACCGACATCGTCAAGATGGTTGAAGCGCCCGTGCTGCACGTCAATGGCGACGACCCGGAAGCGGTGGTCCTGGCCACGCAGTTCGCCCTCGAATACCGCATGACCTTCCGCAAGGACGTGGTGCTGGACATCGTGTGCTTCCGCAAACTCGGCCACAACGAGCAGGACACACCGGCGCTGACGCAGCCGCTGATGTACAAAAAAATCGCCACCCACCCCGGCACGCGCAAGCTGTTCGCCGATCGCCTCGCCGCGCAAGGCCTGGGTGCCAATCTGGGCGACGACATGGTGAAGGCATACCGCGCGGCACTCGACGCGGGCCGGAACATGGCCGAGCCGGTACTGACCAATTTCAAAACCAAGTTAACCGTCGATTGGGCGCCCTTCCTCGGTAAGAAGTGGACCGATGCGGGCGACACCGCCATTCCTCTGGCCGAGTGGAAACGCCTGTCCACCAAGATCACCACGATTCCGGAGTCGGTCTCGCCGCACCAGCTGGTGAAAAAGGTGTACGACGACCGCGCCGCGATGGGCCGGGGCGAGATTCCGGTGGACTGGGGCATGGGCGAGCACATGGCGTTTGCGTCCTTGGTGGCCGGCGGCTACCCCGTGCGTTTGTCGGGTGAGGATTCAGGCCGTGGCACCTTCACGCACCGCCACGCCGTGATCCATGACCAGAAGCGCGAAAAGTGGGACACCGGCACCTATGTGGCGCTGCAAAACGTCACCGAAAACCAGGCTCCTTTTGTCGTGATCGACTCCATCCTGTCCGAAGAGGCCGTGCTGGCTTTTGAATACGGCTACGCCTCCAACGACCCCAACACCCTGGTGATCTGGGAAGCCCAGTTCGGCGACTTTGCCAACGGCGCGCAGGTGGTGATTGACCAGTTCATTGCCTCGGGCGAAGTGAAGTGGGGCCGCGTGAACGGCATCACGCTGATGCTGCCGCATGGTTACGAAGGCCAAGGCCCGGAGCACAGCTCGGCGCGTCTGGAGCGCTTCATGCAGCTTGCGGCCGATACCAATATGCAGATCGTGCAGCCCACCACGGCGAGCCAGATCTTCCATGTGCTGCGCCGCCAGATGGTGCGTGATTTGCGCAAGCCGCTGATCATCTTTACCCCGAAGTCGCTCCTGCGCAACAAAGACGCCACCTCGCCTGTGTCGGAGTTCACCAAGGGCAGCTTCCAGACCGTGATTCCTGAAAACAAGGCGCTCAAGGCTGACAAGGTCAAGCGCGTGCTGGTGTGTTCGGGCAAGGTCTATTACGACCTGGTCAAGAAGCGCGAAGAGGCCGGTTCCGACGATGTGGCCATCTTGCGCGTGGAGCAGCTGTATCCCTTCCCCCACAAGGCGTTTGCTGCAGAGCTCAAAAAGTATCCGAACGCCACCGAGTTGGTGTGGACGCAAGACGAGCCGCAAAACCAGGGCGCCTGGTTCTTTGTGCAGCACTACATCCACGAGAACATGTTGCCGGGGCAAAAGTTGGGTTATGCCGGCCGGGCCGCATCGGCCTCGCCAGCGGTCGGCTACTCGCACCTGCATCAGGAGCAGCAAAAAGCGCTGGTCGATGCCGCGTTTGGCAAGCTCAAAGGCTTTGTGCTGACCAAGTAGTCAGCCCGCGCCCCGCAACTCCCCCTATTTCGACATACCCCGACATACCGAAAGAATCACCATGGCTATCGTAGAAGTCAAAGTCCCCCAACTCTCGGAATCGGTGGCGCAGGCCACCATGCTGCAATGGAAAAAGAAAGCCGGTGACATGGTCGCCGCAGACGAAATCCTGATCGAGATCGAAACCGACAAGGTCGTCCTTGAAGTCCCCGCGCCCTCGGCCGGCATGCTGGCCGAGATCCTGGTTGCTGACGGCGGTACCGTCGTCGCTGAACAGCTGATCGCGCGAATCGACTCCGCAGGAGTTGGGATTGCCGCCGCGCCTGCAACGGCAGCGGCTCCCGCTGTTGTCGCCCCGGTCGCAGCTGCCCCTGCAGCAAGCGCCGGCTCCATGGCCGGCGTGGCCATGCCCGCCGCCGCGAAGCTAATGGCCGACAAGGGCCTGGCTGCGGGTTCCGTTGTTGGCACCGGCAAAGACGGACGCGTCACCAAAGGCGATGTGCTGGCCGCACCGGCTCCGGGTGCTGCGGTCCAGGCGGCATCCATCCCCACTGGCGTTCCCACCAGCACCTTGCCGCAAGTCAGCGCGGCCGCCACGCCGGACCTGGGCCAGCGCCCCGAGCAGCGCGTGCCCATGACCCGGCTGCGCGCCCGCGTCGCTGAGCGTTTGCTGCAATCGCAGGCTACCAACGCCATCCTCACGACCTTCAACGAAGTCAACATGGCGCCTGTCATGGACATGCGCAAGCGCTTTCAAGAGCGCTTCGAGAAGGAGCATGGCGTCAAGCTCGGCTTCATGAGTTTCTTTGTCAAAGCTGCGGTGCACGCGCTGAAAAAATTCCCGGTGCTCAACGCGTCGGTGGACGGCAATGACATCGTCTACCACGGCTACTTTGACATCGGTATCGCCGTCGGCTCGCCGCGCGGTCTGGTGGTGCCTATCCTGCGCAACGCCGACCAGATGAGCTTTGCCGAGATCGAGAAGAAGATCGCCGAATACGGCCAGAAAGCCGCCCAAGGCAAGCTGGGTATTGAAGAGATGACCGGCGGCACGTTCTCCATCAGCAACGGCGGCACCTTCGGCTCCATGATGTCCACCCCCATCATTAACCCGCCGCAAAGCGCCATCCTGGGCGTGCACGCCACCAAAGACCGCGCCGTGGTGGAAAACGGCCAGGTCGTGGTGCGCCCCATGAACTACTTCGCCATGAGCTACGACCACCGCATCATCGACGGCCGCGAGGCCGTGCTGGGCCTGGTCGCCATGAAAGAAGCGCTGGAAGACCCATCGCGTTTGTTGTTTGATATTTGATGGATAAGCCCATGACCCAAGCATTCGACGTCATCGTCATCGGCGC
>RFRO01000290.1 GCA_009924455.1 Betaproteobacteria bacterium | reverse complement strand
GCCGTGTAGCCCCAGTTCAACAATTTTTGGGACTCTGCTGCGCGGCTGGCTTCGCTGTCCGCGCCCAAAACGATAGACAGCAGTCGACGACTGCCCATGGCCGCAGCGCTGCCGGACGGGGCCCCAGCAACCACCAGATTGGGGTACTCGCGGTGCGCTGTCGCCACCATGCAGTAGCCTGCTGCATCGGTGTGGCCCGTCTTCAGCCCGTCCACCGTCGGATCACGAAAAAGCAACAAATTGCGGTTGTTGTCGTTGGCCGCTGGCGTTCCGGGATAACGGTAGTGCTTGATCGCGTACAGGCCGATGTACTCGGGGAAATCCTGCATTAAGCGGGTGGCCAGAACCGCCAGATCACGGGCGGTGGTGCGGTGACCGGGAGCGGTTAAACCCTCTGGATTGCGGTAGGCGGTCGCCTTCATGCCCAAAGCCTGCGCCTGCGCGTTCATCATCTCGACAAAACGCTCTACCGTCCCGCCAACACCCTCCGCCAAAGCGACGGTTGCGTCGTTACCCGACTGAACGATCATGCCCTTGAGCAAGTCTTCGACGCTGACCTGCATCTTCGGGTCAATGAACATGCGCGAGCCCGGCATTTTCCAGGCGCGCTCGCTCACGGGCAGGGCTTGTTTCAGGTCAATCTTGCGTGCGCGTAAGGCATCAAAAACCAGATACGCGGTCATCAGTTTGGTCAGAGAGGCGGGTTCCACCGGTTCATCCGCCGCCTTGGAGGCAAGCACCTGCTTGGCTGAGATGTCGAGCAAGAGATACGACTTGGCGGCGATTTCAGGCGCTTGCGGCGTTTGGGCCAAAGCGCCCATGCACAACAGGGCGCAAACCGCAATCAGGAAAGTTTTCATGAATTGAGTGGAATGAAAAGAAGAGCCGCGCCGCGCGCGGTACAAAGGTCAGGTGTCCAGCATCGCTGCGTGGGCAGCAATACCGCCAACAACAATCTGGCGCAACAGCGGCAATTGTCCGTGAAAGAAATGGCCACAGCCGGGAACCACGGTTACCGGCAAATTTTGCGGCCGCGCCCAATCCATGACCGCGCCAAGCGGCACCGTGTCGTCCTGCTCGCCATGGACCAGCAGGGTGCGAGGCTTCAAGGCGACCGGTACCAGTGGCAGATCAAAACGGCTTGCTGCCGCGCCCACCAACACCACATGGTCGATCCCGCGTTGTGCCGACAGCTGCTCAGCCGCCGCCGCCGCTACAAAAGCGCCGAACGAAAATCCAGCGAGCGCCAATCGCCCCCCGGCGGCATGGGCCGCAACAACGGCCAGCAGGTCCTCGCGTTCACCACGCCCCTCGTCATAGCCGCCCTGACTGGCACCCACACCCCGGAAATTGAAACGCAGCGCCCGCCAACCGGATTGCACAAAAGCCCGGGCCAGGGTTTGCACCACCTTGTTGTCCATGGTGCCGCCGAACA
>RFRO01000289.1 GCA_009924455.1 Betaproteobacteria bacterium | reverse complement strand
AGCATGCGCCTGGTCCTGCTGCCCCAGGCCCTGCGGATCATCATTCCGCCCGTGACCAACCAGTATCTCAACCTGACAAAAAATTCGTCGCTCGCGGTGGCCATTGGCTACCCTGATGTGGTCTCCATTGCCAACACATCCATCAACCAGACGGGCCGTGCCGTCGAGTGCATTGCGCTGATCATGGTGGTGTATCTCAGCACTTCACTGCTGACCTCGCTGCTGATGAACTGGTACAACGCCCGCGCTGAAATCAAAGAGCGCTAAGAAGCTGCCACCGATGTCGAATTTCATCCCCATCGCTGCGCGTCCCGCGCCCACTGCTACCAGCGGCTGGGTCGGCTGGTGCCAAGCGAATCTGTTCCACGATTGGAAGACCAGCCTGGGTACGGTACTGATTGGTTTGGCTTTCCTGGCGCTGGCACCCAAGCTTTTCAACTGGGCCATCGCGGATGCGGTACTCAACGGCGGCTACGAAGCCTGCCACGCGGCGCATGGCGCATGCTGGGCCGTGGTGAAAGAGAAGTTCCGTTTCATGCTTTTCGGCCGCTACCCGCAAGAAGAACATTGGCGCGCCCTGCTGTGCACCACCATGCTGCTGGGTCTGATTTTGGCAAGCTGCACCCGGGCCTTTTGGAAACCCTGGTTACCTGCTCTGTGGGTTGGTGTGCTCGTGCTGTATTTCGCGCTGATGCGTGGCGGTGTCGCAGGCCTGCGCTATGTGGAAACCGACCTGTGGAGCGGCCTGCCACTGACGATTTTGTTGGCCTCTTTGTCCATGGTGATGGCGTTTCCTATCGCCATGCTGGTGGCGCTGGGCCGACGCTCAGGCATGCCGGCGATCCGCAGCCTGTGCACGGTGTACGTGGAGCTGATTCGCGGTGTGCCACTGATCTCGGTGCTGTTTATGGCTTCGTTCATGTTCCCGCTGCTGATGCCACAGGGCTTCAATATTGATGTGCTGCTCCGCGTGCTGGCCGGTATCACGCTGTTCGCAGCCGCCTACATGGCCGAGGTGATCCGTGGTGGCTTGCAGGCAATTCCCAAAGGGCAAATCGAAGCCGCTGCGACGCTGGGTTTGTCGTACTGGCAGACCCAGCGCATGGTTGTGTTGCCCCAGGCACTGGCCACGGTCGTTCCGGGCTTGATGAACAACTTCATCTCCACCTTCAAAGACACCTCGTTGGTCGCAATCGTCAGCCTCTATGAGCTGACCGGTGCCATGGGTATGGCTATGAACTCGGACGCAGACTGGCGCGCCTTCCGCATTGAGGGCTATCTCTTCATCGCCCTGATTTATTTTGTGTTTTGCTATTCCATGTCGCGCTACAGCCAGTGGATCGAATCCCAGGTCAACAAAAGCCGCCAGCGCTGAGGAACCCTTCCATGTCATCTCCCATCATCGCGTTCGAGAAAGTCAACAAGTGGTACGGCAA
>RFRO01000288.1 GCA_009924455.1 Betaproteobacteria bacterium | reverse complement strand
GACCTCTTCAAAATCGGTATCGGTCCGTCGTCTTCGCACACGGTCGGGCCGATGAAGGCCGCGGCCATGTTTGTGCGTGCACTCGCGGCCAGCGGCTTGCTGCCGCGCACGGCCCGGGTGGAGGCGCGCTTGTACGGCTCGCTGGGCGCCACCGGCAAGGGCCACGGCACCGACACTGCGGTCATGCTCGGCCTGGAGGGCCTGATGCCCGACACCATTGACCCGGACACCATCGCCGGTCGCCTGAAAGCCATACGCAAAGACAAGTCCGTGCTGCTCAACGGGGAGACGCGCATCGCGTTCACCGAAAAAACCGATGTGCTGTTTTTGCGCCGCGAGACCCTGTCCTTCCATCCCAACGGCGTGAAATTCATCGCCTTCGACGCCGACGGCGCGCAGCTCGATGAGCGCCGCTACTTTTCGGTCGGTGGCGGTTTTGTGGTCTCGCAGGAAGATGCCGATGCTGACCATGCTGCGACCCAGCAAGCCCCCCGCATCGTGGCCGACTCCACTGTTTTGCAATACCCCTTTCACAGCGGCGACGCCTTGCTGGCGATCACGGCTGACACCGGCATGAGCATCGCGCAGGTCATGCGCGCCAATGAGCACGCCTGGCGCAGCGATGCCGAGTTGGACGCGGGTCTGGACGCGATCTGGGATGCCATGAAATCCTGCGTGGCGCGCGGCATCCGCACCGACGGGCATTTGCCCGGCAATCTGCTGGTCAAGCGCCGCGCCGCTGAGCTGCACCGCACCCTGAGCAGCCGCCCCGAAGAGGCGCTGCGCGACCAGCTGACCATCCTCGATTTTGTAAATGTGTACGCCATGGCGGTTAATGAGGAAAACGCCGCAGGCGGGCGCGTCGTCACCGCGCCGACCAACGGCGCGGCGGGCATCGTCCCGGCTGTCATGCATTACTACGAGCGCTTTATTTCCGGCGCGAACCAAAACGGCATCCGCGACTTTTTGCTGACGGCCGGTGCCATTGGCCTGCTCTACAAAGAAAACGCATCGATTAGCGGTGCCGAGGTCGGCTGCCAGGGCGAGGTCGGCGTGGCCTGTTCCATGGCGGCGGCGGGTTTGGCGGCCGTCATGGGCGGCACACCGGCGCAGGTGGAAAACGCGGCCGAGATCGGCATGGAGCACAACCTGGGCCTGACCTGCGACCCGGTCGGTGGGCGGGTGCAGATTCCGTGCATCGAACGCAACGCCATGGGTTCGGTCAAAGCGCTGAACGCCGCCCGGATGGCCATGCGCGGCGACGGCACGCACTTTGTGTCGCTGGACCAGGTGATCAAAACCATGCGCGACACCGGTCGCGACATGATAACGAAATACAAAGAGACATCGCGCGGCGGTTTGGCGGTGAATGTGATCGAGTGCTGAGTACCTGGATGTTTATTTTGAAATTGAACGGGATTTGATGTGAGCAACTTTTCCATCT
>RFRO01000287.1 GCA_009924455.1 Betaproteobacteria bacterium | reverse complement strand
AAAATCATCTCCTACGGCACCAGCAGCTACGGCTACGACATCCGCTGTGCGCCCGAGTTCAAGGTGTTCACCAACATCCACAGCACCGTGGTCGACCCCAAGAATTTTGATGAGAAAAGCTTTGTCGATTTCCATGACGATGTCTGCATCATCCCGCCCAACAGTTTTGCCCTGGCCCGCACCATGGAGTACTTTCGTATTCCACGCAATGTGCTGACCATCTGCCTGGGCAAAAGCACCTACGCCCGCTGCGGCATCATCGTCAACGTGACCCCCTTCGAGCCCGAGTGGGAGGGCTATGTGACGCTCGAGTTCAGCAACACCACGCCGCTGCCCGCCAAGATCTATGCCGGCGAGGGCTGTGCCCAGGTGCTGTTCTTCGAGAGCGACGAGGTCTGTGAAACCAGCTACAAAGACCGCGGCGGCAAGTACCAGGGCCAGGTTGGCGTGACCTTGCCCAAAGCCTGATCCATTCGGCTTTGTCCGCATCAGCGGGCGCAGGCCGCACCGGCTGGGCAGCAAAAATGGCGCATCGGGGATAATCCGGGGTAGCGCCGCTTCTTGGTGCGCCCTGCTATCGGACGGATAGCAACTTTTCCTGCTATGCATGACCGATCTGACGCACTTGAATTCCACAGTACCCTCCCACTCTGATACCCCGGCGGACGCGACCTCCGCCCCCGCTGCCCAAGCGGTCGACTCAGCGCCCACCATGGCGTTTGCCCAACTCCAGCTCGCTGACAAACTGGCCCGCGCAGTCGCAGAAATGGGCTATGAGCGCATGACGCCAATCCAGGCGCAGGCGATTCCGGTCGTGCTGACCGGCCAGGACGTGATGGGCGCAGCCCAGACGGGTACAGGCAAGACCGCTGCCTTCACCCTGCCTTTGCTGCAGCGCATGCTCAGGCATGAAAACGCCTCGACCTCGCCCGCGCGCCACCCTGTGCGTGCACTGGTTTTATTGCCTACGCGCGAACTGGCCGATCAGGTGGCGCAGCAGGTCAAGCTCTATGCCAAGTACACCGACCTGCGTTGCGCGGTCGTGTTTGGCGGCATCGACATGAAGCCGCAGACGGCTGAGCTCAAAAAAGGCGTGGAAGTGCTGGTGGCGACCCCCGGCCGTTTGCTGGACCATATTGAAGCCAAAAGCGCCGTGCTCAACCAGGTCGAGTACGTGGTGCTCGACGAGGCAGACCGTATGCTGGACATCGGCTTTCTGCCCGATTTGCAGCGCATCCTGAGTTACCTGCCCAAGCAGCGCACCACGCTTTTGTTCTCGGCGACTTTTTCGCCCGAAATCAAGCGCTTGGCCGGCAGCTATTTGCAAAACCCGGTGACCATCGAAGTGGCGCGCTCCAATGCCACCGCACCCAATGTGGAGCAGCGCTTCTACAGCGTGGGCGACGAAGACAAGCGTGCCGCCTTGCACCAGGTGCTGCGCACGCG
>RFRO01000286.1 GCA_009924455.1 Betaproteobacteria bacterium | reverse complement strand
CGCCGAATGCGCGTGTCGGCATCCGCGTGCCATGTGCAACGGTCGGTGCCGAGTTGCCGCCCGGCGCAGACGGTAAGCCTTTTCAGATCAAGCTGGGGCAGCTGCGCGGCGTGGAAAGCCAGGGCATGCTGTGCTCGGCCAGCGAATTGAAGGTAAGCGACGCCAGCGCAGGGCTGCTCGAACTGGCGCCCGACGCCCCCATCGGCCAAAACATCCGCGAACACCTGCAGCTCGATGACACCGTGTTCACGCTGAAGCTCACTCCCAATCTGGCGCATTGCCTGAGCGTGCTCGGCGTTGCGCGCGAGCTGGCCGCCTTAACGGGTGCGCCCTTGAAAATCCCGGTGATCGCACCGGTAGCACCCGGATTGTCCGAGGTCCTTCCCGTTCACATTGCTGCGACGGATTTGTGTGGCCGCTTTTCCGGCCGCGTGGTGCGCAACGTGAACCCGCAAGCCCCAACCCCTGCGTGGATGGTCGACCGGCTGGCGCGTTGCGGGCAGCGCAGCGTCAGCGCCTTGGTGGACATTTCCAACTACGTCATGTTCGAGCTGGGCCGCCCCACCCACATTTTTGACCTCGAAAAAATCCATGGCGGCCTGCACGTGCGCTGGGCGCGTCCGGGCGAACAACTCACGCTGCTCAACGGCAACACGGTCGCGCTGGACGCGCAGGTCGGTGTGATTGCTGATGAACACCAGGTGGAGTCTTTGGCCGGCATCATGGGCGGTGAGGCCACGGCAGTGGGCGATAGCACCCGCCACATTTATGTGGAAGCGGCGTTCTGGTGGCCTTCCGCAGTGGCCGGGCGTTCGCGCCGTTTCAATTTTTCCACGGATGCAGGCCATCGTTTCGAGCGGGGCGTGGATCCGGCCCTGACGGTGGCGCACATCGAACGCATCAGCCAGTTGATTGCCGAGATTTGCGGAACGCCAGAGACCGCTTTCGGCCTCGTGGATGACCAGCAAGCCGCGATGCCGCAGCCCAAGGCGGTGACCCTGCGGGTGGCGCGCGCCGCCAAAGTGATTGGCATGCCGCTGACGCCGACGCAGTGTGTGGACGCCCTGGCCCGACTAGGCCTGGAGCCCCGTGAAGCGCAGGGGCTGATCACGGTGCAGCCGCCGTCCTACCGCTTTGACCTGCAGATTGAAGAAGACCTGATCGAGGAGGTGGCCCGCGTAATCGGCTTTGATCACCTCCCGCACACGCCGCCGCACGCGCCGGTCGTCGCCAAACTGCGACCTGAAACACAGCGCAGTCCTTTTGCGCTGCGCCGCTCGCTGGCCGGGCTGGGTTACCAGGAAACTATCAATTTCAGTTTTGTGGACGCGCGTTGGGAACATGAATTGGCGGGCAACCCCCATCCCATCAAGCTACTCAACCCGATTGCCAGCCAGATGGGCGTGATGCGCTCGTCGCTGATGGGTTCGCTGATCCAGGTGGCGCA
>RFRO01000285.1 GCA_009924455.1 Betaproteobacteria bacterium | reverse complement strand
GTATCGATGGCGTCAAACGGATACTGCACACCACAGAACTCGCAAGCGACTTCGATTTCCCCGCGTTCAGCCAGGATGCTGCCCGCCAACCGCATTTCGCGTGCAGCTGCAGCCGCGAGCGGGTAGGCCGCATGATCCAAGGCTTGGGTAAAGAGGAGGCGGACAGCATCCTGGCTGAACGCGGGGAAATCGAAGTCGCTTGCGAGTTCTGTGGTGTGCAGTATCCGTTTGACGCCATCGATACCGCGCAATTGTTTGTGCCCCCTACCCAAAGCGCCAGCGGAAGCCAGGCAGCGCACTGAGCAACAGGCCAGCGCAAAGCGCCCTGCTATTTGGCGATTTGCACCAGGATTTCGTTGGGCTTGACCATGCCCAATTCGCTGCGGGCACGGTCTTCGACCATGTCCAGGCCTTCACGCAGGTCGCCGATCTCGGCCTCCAGACGAGCCACCAACTGCGCGGTCTGCGCGTTCTGCGCTTGCTGTGCGGCCAATTCCTCTTCCAGCTGCGCCACCTTGGGCACGCTGCCGCGGCCAAACCAGAGCTGGCCTTGCAAAATCAGCAGCAGGGCCAAGAGTGCAGCGGGAATGACTCGGTTTTTCATGGCAACGCAGCTTAATCGGTTTAACGCAGGTTGTAAAAGGCGCTGCGGCCGGGGTAGACCGCAATTTCGCCCAGGTCTTCCTCAATGCGCAGCAACTGGTTGTACTTGGCCATACGGTCAGAGCGGCTCAGTGAGCCCGTCTTGATCTGCCCGGCATTGGTGCCCACGGCGATATCGGCGATGGTGGAGTCTTCGGTTTCGCCCGAACGGTGGCTGATCACCGCCGTGTAACCGGCGCGCTTGGCCATCTCGATCGCAGCAAAGGTCTCGCTCAGCGTGCCGATCTGGTTGATCTTGATCAGGATCGAATTGGCAATGCCTTTGTCGATGCCCTCTTTCAAAATCTTGGTGTTCGTCACGAACAGGTCATCGCCCACGATTTGCACCTTCTTACCCAGCCGGTCGGTGAGGATTTTCCAGCCGTCCCAGTCCCCTTCGGCCATGCCGTCTTCGATGCTGATGATGGGGTATTTATCGACCCAGGTGGCCAGCATATCGGTCCATTCCTGGGCGCTCAGGCTCAGGCCTTCGCCTGCCAGTTCGTACTTGCCATCCTTGTAAAACTCGGACGCAGCGCAGTCCAGGCCCAGGGCGATTTGCTCACCCGCGACGAAACCGGCCTTGTCAATGGCTTCCAGAATCATCTGGATCGCGGCCTCGTGGTTGGGCACGTTGGGTGCGAAACCACCCTCGTCGCCAACAGCAGTGCTGATGCCCTTGTCGTGCAGGATTTTCTTGAGGGCGTGGAAGACCTCGGCGCCGTAACGCAGCGCTTCGCGAAAACTCGGTGCGCCCAGCGGAATGATCATCAGCTCTTGCAAATCGAGGTTGTTGTTGGCGTGCTC
>RFRO01000284.1 GCA_009924455.1 Betaproteobacteria bacterium | reverse complement strand
ATCCGCAGCAAGCGCAGGAACCGCAAAATCCGCAAGTCCACCGCGACAAAGGCCTGCAAATAAAAGGGAATGATGGCAAGCAAATCAAATACCGCCAGCGGGGACAGGGCGTGTCGCAGCCGGGCGAAAGGCGCGTTCTTGAGCTCTTCCTCTTCGGGCGCGAGGTAAAGGCGAAACAGATACTCCACCGTGAACACCAGCACTGAGAAAGCATCAAAAACCGTAAACCAGGCCTTGTTCGGCTCGTAGATGATGGGCACATGTTCAAACAGGAGCGCGAACAAATTGGCCACAATCAGCACGCCGATCCAGCGATCCACCTCGCGCTGGTGGTTGCCCGCCACATGGGGGTCGAGCATCCAGGCGTACAGCCAGCGGCGCAGCGGCAGGTCGCGCGGGATGTCCGCCTCCTCCACGTGTCCGAGGATGATTTCCACCTCCGCATCCAACAATGGGTGGCTTGACTCTTTTTGCATGGCGGCTCCTGTTTCGCCTTGACCAGACCAACCCGGGGTGTGCAGCCCACGCCGCCGGTTGACGCGCTGCATCATAGGGGATGGGCTGCGCGAGGGGAGTCGGCGGCTGGCAGTCCGGATGCAGCCTCTATGATCCCCGTCCCGCACCCGCGACCTCCTCTCTTCTGTTTATGCAACTCGCCACCTGGAACGTCAACTCACTGGCTGTGCGCCTGCCCCAGGTGCTGGATTGGCTGGCCGCCCATCCGGTGGACGTATTGGCCTTGCAGGAGCTCAAGCTGACGGACGACAAGTTTCCCCATGCGGAATTCGCCCAAGCGGGTTACCAGAGTGTGTGCTTTGGCCAGAAAACCTATAACGGCGTGGCCCTGATCAGCTGCCAGCCGCTGGACGGCGTGGTGCGCAACAACCCGCTGTTTGCCGACGACATGGCACGCATCATCAGTGCCAACCTAGGTGATGTGCGCGTGATCGGCGCCTATTTCCCCAACGGCCAGGCACCGGGCAGCGACAAGTTTGAATACAAGCTGGAGTGGCTCAAGGCGCTGCGGACCTGGGTCAAATCAGAATTGCTCAGCCACCCGAAACTGGTGCTGATGGGAGACTTCAACATCACTTTTGACGACGCCGATGTCTGGGACCCGGAAGGCATGCGGGACCAGATCCACTGCACCGACGAAGAGCGCTACGAACTCAGCGCACTGACCGCGTTGGGCCTGCACGACAGCCTGCGGCTTTTCCCGCAGCCGCCCAAAAGCTACAGCTGGTGGGATTACCGCGATATGGGATTCCGACGTAACCGGGGCCTGCGCATCGACCACATCCTGGTCAGCGAACCCCTCAAGGCTGTGGCGCGTGCTTGCGCGATTGACAAAACCCCGCGCAAAAACGAACGCCCCAGCGACCACGCGCCAGTCATCCTGACGCTGGACGCAACGGGCTGACGCCGGCTCAGGCTGGATCGACCAGCTCGGCC
>RFRO01000283.1 GCA_009924455.1 Betaproteobacteria bacterium | reverse complement strand
GGCAAATCCAGCCTGGTGCGGGCCTTGCAGGAGCTGGATGCGCAAGTGCACCCATCGGTGTCCCACACCACCCGCGCGCCGCGCGGCCAGGAAAAAGACGGGCGCGAATACTTCTTTGTGAACGACGCCGAATTTGACGCCATGGTCCAGGCCGACGCCTTTGTCGAATGGGCCCATGTGCACCAGCACCGTTACGGCACCTCCAAAGCCGCCATCGCCCAGCGCATGCAAGAGGGCCAGGACGTGGTGCTGGAGATCGACTACCAGGGTGCGACCCAAATCAAAAAAACCTTTTCCAACGCGGTCAGCATCTTCATCCTTCCGCCGAGCTGGGAAGAACTGCGCGCACGCCTGGACCGGCGCGGCGAGGACGCGGCACAAACCATCGAGGTGCGCATGCAGAACGCCGCCATGGAGGTGGCCCACGTCCAGGAATTCGACTTCGTTATAATCAATGAGTTATTTGACCGCGCCTTATTCGATCTGAAATCGATAGTGCACGCGCAAAGACTGCGGTTTGAAGCCCAACGGCGCGCCAAAGCGACGACCTTCTCGGCCCTCAACATCCCCTGACGAAAGAACCCCATGGCCCGTATCACTGTCGAAGATTGCCTTGAGCAAATCCCCAACCGTTTCCAACTCGTGCTTGCCGCCACCTACCGCGCGCGCATGCTCAGCCAGGGGCACACGGCCAAGATCGAGAGCAAGAACAAGCCTGCTGTCACCGCGCTGCGCGAAATCGCCGCCGGCAAAATCGGCATCGAGATGCTGAAAAAAGTTCCGCTCTAAGGCTGTCGGCCCCAGCAAAAGCACCGCTTGCGGTGCTTTTTTTTCGCCCTGGCCGGACGGGCGGTGCCAAACAGCCGCGAAGAAACCCAGGCCGAATCCTTTCGCAAAATGCTGCTGGCCATGGCCCGCGATGTCCGGGTGATTCTGATCAAGCTGGCCGACCGTTCGCACAATATGCGCACCATGGCCGAGATGCCACGCTCCAAGTGGACGCGCATCGCACAGGAAACCCTGGACATTTACGCGCCGATTGCGCACCGCCTGGGCCTGAACCGCACCTACCGCGAGCTGGAGGAACTGTGCTTCCGCTACCTGCTCCCCTGGCGCCATGCGGTGATCAGCAAGGCGGTGACCCGGGCCCGCAGCCGCCGCCGTGATCTGGTGCAAAAAGTGCAGCGCGAAGTCGAGGCGGTTTTTCAGCAGGCCGGCATGAAGGTACGCATTGCCGGGCGGGAAAAGTCGCTGTATTCGATTTACCGCAAAATGGACCACAAGCACCTGAGCTTTGCCCAGGTCACCGACATCTATGGTTTTCGCGTGATTGTCGAAGACACCGTGGCCTGTTACACCGCCATGGGTTTGCTGCACCAGTTGTACAAGCCGGTGCCGGGCAAGTTCAAGGACTACATCGCCATCCCCAAAGTCAACGGCTACCAGTCACTGCACACC
>RFRO01000282.1 GCA_009924455.1 Betaproteobacteria bacterium | reverse complement strand
GCCCTGACCGAACTGGTGGGCAGCTACCTGGCACGCAGCGCGCACGGCCACAACCCGGGTGCGGGGCGCGTGCGCATGGCGCTGGTCGCCGACACCGCCGAGTGCCTGGAAGCCGCGCAACGCATCGTGCAATTTTTGTCAACCACCGTCTAGAAAGACCGCCTGCCATGACCCAACAACTCCAACAGATTCTTGATGCCGCGTGGGACGACCGCGCCAACATCTCCGCCACCTCGGCCAGTGCCGAAGTGCGAGACGCGGTGAACCACGTCATCAGCCAACTCAACAACGGCAGCCTGCGCGTGGCCACCCGCCAGGGCGTGGGCCAATGGACCACGCACCAGTGGATCAAAAAAGCGGTGCTGCTGAGCTTCCGCTTGAACGACAACGTGGTGATGAAGGCCGGTGATCTGGGCTTTTACGACAAGGTGCAAACCAAGTTCTCGCATCTGGATGAGGCGCAGATGAAAGCCGCGGGCGTGCGCGTCGTGCCACCCGCTGTGGCGCGCCGTGGCAGCTACATCGGCAAGGGCGCGATCCTGATGCCCTCGTACGTGAACATCGGCGCCTACGTGGACGAAGGCACCATGGTGGACACCTGGGCTACGGTTGGTTCGTGCGCGCAGATTGGCAAGAACGTGCACCTGAGCGGAGGCGTGGGTATCGGCGGTGTGCTCGAGCCCATGCAAGCGGGCCCCACCATCATTGAAGACAACTGCTTCGTGGGCGCGCGCTCCGAGGTGGTCGAGGGCGTGATCGTGGAAGAAAACTCGGTGATCTCCATGGGCGTGTACATCGGCCAGAGCACCAAGATTTATGACCGCGCCACCGGCGAGGTGACCTACGGCCGCATCCCGGCCGGCTCAGTGGTGGTCTCGGGCAACCTGCCCAGCGCGGACGGCAAGTACAGCCTGTATTGCGCCGTGATCGTGAAGCGCGTGGACGCGCAAACCCGCGCCAAGACCTCGCTCAACGACTTGCTGCGCGACTGAAGCTGAGGCACGCATGGCCGCCACCCTCGCGCTCACCGAGCAACTCATCGCCCTGCCCTCGGTGACGCCGCAGGACGGCAACTGCCAGTCTGTGATCGCAGAACGCTTGGCCCCGCTGGGCTTTGTCTGCGAAACCATAGAAAGCGGGCCGGACAACTTCCGCGTCACCAACCTGTGGGCCAAACGCACGGGCACACCGGGCAGCAAAACCCTGGTGCTGGCCGGCCATACCGACGTGGTGCCCACCGGGCCATTGGCGGAATGGGGCAGCCCGCCGTTTATGGCCAGCCACCGCGACGGCAAGCTGTACGGGCGCGGCGCCAGCGACATGAAAACCTCGCTGGCCTCCTTTGTGGTGTCCATCGAAGAATTTTTAGCGAGTCACCCGGACCCGGCCTTGAACATTGCGCTGCTCTTGACCAGCGACGAGGAAGGCCCGGCGCACGATGGCACGGTGGTGGTGTGCAAAGCCCTGC
>RFRO01000281.1 GCA_009924455.1 Betaproteobacteria bacterium | reverse complement strand
CTGCTTGACGAAGACATTCCCCGCCGCCTGTCGGAGCAGCTTGCCGGGCATGATGTTTCCACTGTTCAACGCTGTGGCTGGTCTGGTGTCAAGAACGGCAAGCTTTTGGCGCTTGCGGCGAATGAGTTTGATGTGTTCCTCACGATGGATAGCAATCTGGAGTACCAGCAGAATTTAAAGACGCTACCGATCGCTGTGCTTGTCATGCTGGCCGTCAGTAATCGCATGGAGCACTTGTTGCCGCTGGTGCCGAGCGTCCTGCGTGAACTGACCCAGATTCCGCCTAAGTCGCTCAGGCGAGTTGAGGCCTAATCTTTACTGTGTCGGAATGAGCAAACCCACCGCAACCGCCATCCCATGCCCCTGCGGCCAAATCGGCGCAGCCAAAAAGCCACTGGCCTACGCCGACTGCTGCGGCCGTTTCATCGACGCCTTTAACACCACCCCCGCCCCCGATGCGCAAAGCCTGATGCGTTCGCGCTACAGCGCCTTTGTGCTGGAGCGCGCCGACTACATTCGCGCGACCTGGGACGCGGTCAATTACCCGCCCGACTTCGCCATCCAGCCGGGCGCCAAATGGTTGGGGCTGGACGTGCGCGCCGCCCGCAGCACGGGTGCGGATAGCGCCGAGGTGGAGTTCGTGGCCCGCTACCGTGTGGACGGCCGCGCCGTGCGCGTACATGAGCGCAGCCGCTTTGTGCGCAGCGGCGGACGCTGGATTTATCTGGATGGTGATGCGCTGTAGTCCGGCGTAAGCAGCCATCCTTTCAAGGAGATTGATATGCCCGCTTTGACGACCCAGCTCGACCCCCGCTCTGCCGAATTCGGAGCCAACTCCGCCGCGATGCGCGCGCTGGTGGACGACTTACGCGCCCGCTGTGCAGAGGTCGCGCAGGGCGGCGGGCAGGCGGCGCGCGACAAGCACCTGGCGCGGGGCAAGCTGCTGCCGCGTGCGCGGGTGCAGGCGCTGCTCGATCCGGGTACGCCTTTTTTAGAACTCGCGCCCCTGGCCGCGCTCAACCTCTACAACAACGATGCGCCCGGCGCGGGCCTGATCGCCGGGGTGGGACGGGTCAGCGGTTTGGACTGCATGGTGGTGTGCAACGACGCCACCGTGAAAGGCGGTACTTATTACCCGATAACGGTGAAAAAGCATCTGCGCGCGCAAGAGATTGCGGCGCAAAACCATCTGCCCTGTATTTATCTGGTTGACTCCGGTGGCGCGCATCTGCCCAGTCAGGACGAGGTGTTTCCCGACCGCGACCACTTCGGCCGCATTTTTTACAACCAGGCCAACATGAGCGCGCAAGGCATTGCACAGATTGCGGTAGTTATGGGCAGTTGCACGGCGGGCGGCGCCTATGTGCCGGCCATGAGTGACGAGACCATCATCGTCAAAAACCAGGGCACGATTTTTCTGGGCGGCCCGCCCCTGGTGAAGGCCGCTACTGGCGAAGTGGTGAGCGCCGA
>RFRO01000029.1 GCA_009924455.1 Betaproteobacteria bacterium | reverse complement strand
ACCAAAGACGCCCTGGAAGGCACTTGGACTACGGGCGGTGTGTGGTGGGGCGTGAAAGAAGGCGCGATTGATGTGGTTTCCATCGCTGAAGACGTGCCTGCTGACACCAAAGCCAAGGTCGAAGCCATCAAGGCCGGTCTGAAAGACGGCAGCTTCTCCATCTGGAAAGGCCCGTTGGTGGACAACACCGGCAAAACCATCCTCAAGAAGGATGAAGTCGCCGACGACAAGTTCCTGAGCGGCGTGCACTTCTACGTCAAAGGCGTGGACGGAAAAGTACCGAAGTAAGCTGCGGCTTGTTTCTGAAAAGGCCGCTTTCGAGCGGCCTTTTTTATGCCTGTCCGGCCTTGCGTCCACAATAGCGGCGTTTGCGTTTGTTCACCCATGTCTGATCCGCTTGTTTTCACACCCTCATTCTTGCAGGAACTCGCCCACCAGGATGTGGCGCGTGCGCTCCTGGAGGACGTTGGCGCGGGTGATCTGACTGCTGCGCTGGTCGACCCGTCGCGGCGGGCCCGGGCCCGCGTTCTGGTGCGCGAAGCTGCGGTGATTGCCGGCAGCGATTGGGTGACCAAAGCCTTTACCGCGCTGGACCCCGACGCCGAGTTGCACTGGCACGTGCCCGAGGGTGGTCAGGCGCAGCCCGATACGGTGGTGCTGGAAGTGCAGGCCCATGCCCGCGCCTTGCTCACTGCCGAGCGCACTGCCTTGAATTTCTTGCAATTGCTCAGCGCCGTAGCCACCCGCACCGCGCAGTTTGTGGCTGCTGTCGCCGAGGTGCCCGGCCATCGCGCTCGGATTGTGGACACCCGCAAAACGCTGCCCGGTTTGCGCATGGCGCAAAAGTACGCGGTGCATGCAGGTGGCGGCACCAACCACCGCATCGGTTTGTACGATGCGGTGCTGATCAAAGAAAACCACATCGCCGCCGCGGGCGGTGTGACTGCGGCACTGCGATTGGCGCAGGCCCATGCCGCGCTGGCGTCGTTTATTGAAATCGAAGTCGAAACCTTGGCGCAGCTGCGCGAGGCATTGGATGCGGGTGCGCGCATGGTCTTGCTGGACAACATGGACCTGGCCACGCTGCGCGAGGCGGTGTCGATGAACGCCGGGCGCGCTGTTTTAGAAGTCTCCGGTGGTGTCAATATGGACTCCGTGCGCGCCATCGCTGCCACCGGCGTCGACCGCATCTCCATTGGCACGCTGACCAAGGATGTGCGCGCCATCGACTTTTCCATGCGCCTGGAGGAATTGCCATGACCGTGATTGATGTGGAGTACGAGCAACCCGCCTGCAGCACCCGCCACGCCTGGGCCCGCGTGCCCGTGGAGCCCTCGCCGTCTGAGCGGGTTTCGCTGAAAGAAAAAATCACCCGGCTGCTGAAGGAAAAAAACGCGGTGATGGTGTCGCATTTCTACGTACACCCGGATTTGCAGGACCTTGCCGAGGCCACTGGCGGGCTGGTCAGTGACTCGCTGGAGATGGCCCGCTTCGGGCGTGACCATGCGGCGCAGACCCTGGTCGTTTCCGGCGTGCGCTTCATGGGCGAAACCGCCAAAATTCTGAGCCCCGAAAAGCGCGTTCTGATGCCCGATTTGGATGCCACCTGTTCGCTGGATCTGGGTTGCCCCATTGCCGAGTTCAGTGCCTTTTGCGACTCCCACCCCGACCGCACCGTGGTGGTGTATGCCAACACCAGCGCGGCCGTAAAGGCCCGAGCGGATTGGGTCGTGACCTCGAGCTGCGCGTTGGATATCGTGCGTGCGCTCAAAGATGCGGGGCAGAAAATTCTGTGGGCGCCCGATAAGCATTTGGGCAGTTATATCCAGCGCGAAACCGGCGCGGACATGGTGTTCTGGCAGGGCGCCTGCATCGTGCACGATGAATTCAAAGCCTTTGAGCTGCAGGCACTCAAGGCCGAGAACCCCGGCGCCAAGGTGCTGGTACACCCCGAGTCGCCCGCCGATGTGGTGGCGCTGGCTGATGCGGTGGGCTCCACATCTGGCATTTTGAAGGCCGCGCAGAGCATGGACGCAAAGCTGTTCATCGTCGCCACTGACAGCGGCATGCTGCACAAGTTGCGCACGCTTAACCCCGGCAAGATCTTTATCGAAGCTCCAACAGCCGGCAACAGCGCCACCTGTAAAAGCTGCGCCCAATGCCCGTGGATGGCCATGAATGGCCTGGCTGATGTGGCCCGCGTGTTGGAGACCGGCGCAAATGCCATCGACGTCGATGCTGCAATCATTCCACGCGCCCGCCTGCCGATTGACCGCATGCTCGCTTTCACCGCCGCCCTGAAAAACGGCCAGCCTGTGGGCGGATTGATTCCCCATCTGGGTGCCGCCTGATGGGTTTTTCTCACGGGCCCGCGCTCACTGCGCTGGTCGACTTTGCGGACCCGCACGCCGCTGAATCGGCGCAAGCCGAAAGGCCAAGCGGCGCACGAACGCGCCACGCTTTTGGCAAGCCCTTGCAGGTGCTGGTAGCGCATAAGCTAGGCGAAGTACGTGCTGTGGTCGAAGCCGCGCATGCGGCTGCTCGGGCCGGAAACTGGTGCGTGGGTTACCTGGCCTATGAATCCGCGCCGGCTTTCGATGCGGCTTTCATCGTGCACACAGAGGCCACGCAGCCCCTGGCCTGGTTTGCGGTGTACGACCAGGCTTTGCCCTGGCCCGAGCCGCCGATTGCCGATGTCACGGTTGATTGGCAGGCGCTCTTAGTGCGCGCGGATTTCGATGCCGCGTTGGCGCGCATCCACGCCGCCATTGGGGCAGGGGACTTGTACCAGGTCAACTACACCGCGCAAATGCATGGCGCGTTGCGCGATGTGGCGGCCGCAGACGCGGCAGCCTGCGGCCCGGCGCTCTTCGCGGCGCTGCAGCGCGCACAGCCCGGCGGCTACGCGGCCTATCTGGACACCGGCGCGTCCGGGCAGATCCTGTCGGTTTCGCCCGAACTGTTCTTTGATTGGCGTGATGGCGCTTTGCTGGCCCGCCCCATGAAGGGCACCGCTGCGCGCGGCAACACCCCGCAAGAGGATGCCCAGCGTGCCGCTGACTTGCGTGCCTCGCCCAAAGAGCGTGCTGAGAACGTGATGATTGTGGATTTGCTGCGCAACGACATGTCGCGCGTGGCGCTGCCGCACAGCGTGCAGGTGCAGCGCCTGTTCCACACCCAGGCGCTGCCCAGTGTCTGGCAGATGACCACTGACGTGCTGGCCCAAACCCGCCCCGACTGCACGCTGTGGGATGTGCTGGCCGCACTGTTCCCCTGTGGCTCGGTGACCGGCGCGCCCAAGGTCCAGGCCATGCGCATGATCCATGCGCTCGAACCCGAAGCCCGCGGCGTGTACTGTGGCGCTTTGGGTGTGTTGCGCCCCGGCGGCGCGGCCACCTTCAATGTGCCCATCCGCACCGTCACGCTGCGCGCCGATGCAAGCGACCGCGTGCACGCCCGTTGCGGCATCGGCAGCGGCATCACCTTCGATGCCCAACCGCAGGGCGAGTGGCAGGAATGGCAACACAAGCAGGCCTTTGTGCAGCGGGCCAGCAGCCCGTTTGACTTGTTGGAGACCCTGCGCTTGCAAGACGGCGTTACCCCGCATCGCGACGCGCACCTGGCGCGTATGCGGCTGGCCGCCGCGCACTTCGGCGTGCCCTGGGACGCAGCGCGGGTAGATGCCGCCCTCGATGTGTTGGCGCATACGCACCCTACGGGTAGCTGGCGTGTACGCCTCTTGCTCGACGCACGCGGTGAGGCCCGCTGCGAAGCCTTTGCGCTGCTGGCTGACCCGCCGCAGGTGCGCTTGCAGCTAGCCGACCAGCCCTTCGCGCAGGCCCACAGCGAGTTCACCCGCTTCAAGACGACACGGCGCGCGCACTATGACGCATTCACCCCCGCCGACCCGGCCGTGTTTGACACCATTCTGTGGAACGAAGACGGCTACCTCACGGAATGCACACGGGGCAATATCGCTGTGCTGCGCGACGGCGTGTGGCGGACTGAGAAATACCCCATGAACCTGATCTGGGTCATACCAGCGTAGGAAGTGTGATGGGGAAAATGCCGTGTGTTCTGTGGCTTTTTTTCGTTGCATGTTCCGGTCAGGAAGTTTGTAACGAATCGAGGCGCACCATGAACCACGGCATTTTTTCTTTCATTTCTTCCCGCCGCCACGCGGCCATCGTTGTATTCAGCTTTGGTGCAGCCTGCGCCGGAGCGGCGCTGGCGCAAGACAAGCCCACCGAACTGCGGGTGCTGACGCATAGCTCGTTCGCACTGCCCAAGCCCCTGTTGGCCCAGTTTGAAAAAGAGGCGGGTGTCAAACTGCGCATCAGCAAAGCGGGAGACGCTGGCGAGATGCTGAACAAGTTGATCCTCACAGCAAAGGCGCCGGTGGCCGACGTGGTTTTCGGCATCGACAACGCGCTGGCAGGCAAGGCGCTGGCAGCGGATGTGCTTGAGGCCTACGCCGGGCCCGCCGCCAGCCGCGAGAGCCTGGCCGCATTGCCCGCGCCGCTGGTGCCGGTGGACTATGGCTATGTCACCATCAACTACGACAAGGCTTGGTTTGCCAAGCGTAAGCAGGCCGTGCCCACCACGCTAGAAGAGCTGGCCCAACCTGCCAACGCCCGCTTGCTGGTGGTGCAAAACCCGGCCACGTCCAGCACCGGCTACGGCTTCCTGCTGGCGACCATCGGCGCGCTGGGCGAAGAGAAAGCCTTTGACTGGTGGGCGCGCATGCGCCAGGGCGGCATGAAAGTCGCCAAAGGCTGGAGCGAGGCGTACTACGCCGACTTCAGCCGCGCCGAAGGCGGTACCCGTCCGCTGGTGGTCAGCTATGCCACCAGCCCGGCCGCCGAAGTTTTTTACAGCAAAGACAAAATCACCGAGTCGCCTACCGGCAGCCTGGCCATCCCCGGTGCCGTGTACCGCCAGGTCGAGGGCATTGCCCTGGTCAAGGGTGGCGGCGCGCGCGCTGCTGCTGGCAAGTTGATTGAGTTCATGCGCTCGCCCGAGGTGCAAAAGCAGATGCAGACCGAGATGTGGATGTACCCGGTTGATGCCGCAGTCGCCCGCGCTGAGGTGATGAAGTTTGCCCCCGAGCCGGCGCAGGCCGATGCACCTTCGGAGAAGGATGTTGCCGATAAGGGCGCAGCTTGGGTGGCACGCTGGACGAAGGTGGTGTTGAAGTAAGCGCCTCCACGCGACTGCGCTTGGGTCATGGCTGAAGCCGCCCGTCCATCCGCCCACCGCTGGCCCACGGTGTGGTCGGTGGCGCCCGGCGCGGGTAGCCTGGTGTTGGCGGCTTTGCCGCTGGGCTTTCTGGTCTTGTTGTTGCTGGCACCCGCGTTGCGCTTGCTAGCGGAAGCGGGTTGGTCGGAAGCGGGTTGGCTCACATGGTTCAGCCCTTGGACTGATGACTACCTGCGCTGGCGCATGCTGTGGTCTGGCGTGCAGGCTGCGCTGACCTGCGTGTTGGTGCTGGTGCTCGGTGTGCCTGTCGCCTGGGTGCTGGCGCGGATGGAATTTCCGGGTAGGGGCTTGCTGCTGCGGGCTTTGATGCTGCCTTTTGTTGTACCCACGCTGGTAGCGGCTATGGGCGTATTGGCATTGCTCGGGCCGCGCGGTGTATTGCAGCAGTGCTTGCCCTATTCGCTGGAGCAAACGCCCTGGTTGCTGCTGTATGGCAATGTGTTTTTCAATCTCTGCATTCTGGTGCGCGCTGCAACCGAGGCGCTGGAACAGGTAAGCGCCTCCCGCGTGGCGGCTGCGCGCACGCTGGGCGCTACGCCTTGGCGGGCGTTCTGGCTCATCGAGTGGCCGGCCATCCTGCCTTGGCTCATGTCGGCGCTGTGCCTGGTGTTTCTGTACTGCTTTTCTGGCTTCGGTTTGGCGCTGCTGTTGGGTGGACCGCGCTACGCGACGGTGGAGGTCGAGATTTACACCCTTGTCGCCCACGAGCTGCAGCTGACGCAGGCCGGTGTGCTGGCCGCTTGGATGCTCTTGACCACGGGCTTGTGCGCGCTGGCGTACTCTGCCCTGGAGCGGCGCTTGGCCACGCCCCTGCGCGCAGACCGGATTGCCCGGCAGCGACCGCGCAGAGCTGCACAGTGGCTGGCGGTTGTTGGCTGCGTTGCGGTGTTGGCAATGCTGTGCGGCGCGCCTGTGGCGGCGATTGTCTGGCGGGCGCTGTCTGCCGGGCCGCAGGCCTGGGCAGTGCTGGCAGACGCGGATACCCTGCAGGCGCTGTGGAATACGCTGCGTTTTTCTGCTTGCGCTTTGGCGTTGGCCACGCTGCTGGGCGTGTGTCACGCGCTAGCCGCCAGGCGTTGGGCGGTATTGCGCGCGCTGGCTTTTTTGCCCTTTGTGGTTTCACCCATTCTCGTGGCCTTTGGCTTGCTGCTGCTGTATCCGTCGTGGACCGCTAGCGCGCCGCTGCTGGTTGCGGCCTATGCGCTGCTGGCGTATCCCTTTGTTGCCACATCGCTGGCTGCCGGCTTGGACGGCATGCCTGCAAGCTACTTGGCTGCAGCGCGCACGCTCGGCGCTAACCCGTGGCGGGCGTTTTGGCGCATCACCTGGCCTTTGTTACAACCGGCCTTGCGCCGGGGCATGGCATTTGCCGCTGCCACCGCCGTGGGCGAGTTCGCGGTCACCTTGTTTTTGAGTCGCCCCGAGTGGGCTACGCTGACTACGATGGTGTACGAGCAGCTTAGCCAGCCGGGAGCGTCGCGCTATGACGCAGCGCTGGTGCTGGCCTGTGCGCTGATGGCGTTGGCGCTGGCGGTCTTTGTGCTGCTGGAATGGCCCTGGGGCGCAGATTCGCGCGGGGAGCCTGACCATGCTTGAGTTGCGCGCAATCAGCAAAACCTGGAAGCCCGCGCGCGGCGCATCGCGCAGCCTGTTGCGCGATCTGGACTTGCAGGTTGCAGCGGGTGAAACCGTGGCAGTGCTTGGTCCTTCGGGGAGCGGTAAGAGCACGCTGCTGAAAATTATGGCCGGGCTCGAAGCGCCGGACGCAGGACAGGTGTGGCTGGACGGGCGCGACATCTCTGCGCTGCCGCCGCACCGCCGCCAGTGCGGCTTGTTATTCCAGGACTTTGCGCTGTTCCCGCATTTGACTGTGCAGGACAACGTGGCCTTCGGTCTGGTGGAGCAGGGCTTGCCCCGGCGCTTGGCGCGCAGCCAGGCCGATGACTTGCTGGAACGCTTCGGGATGCAGACGCACGCGTTGGCGCGGGTCTGGCAGCTATCCGGTGGCGAGCAACAGCGGGTGGCGCTGGCGCGCGCCTTGATCACGGCACCGCGCATCCTGTTGCTGGACGAACCCTTTTCCGCGCTGGACGCTGCCCTGCGCGAGACCTTGCGCGCCGAATTTCAGCAGCGCATTGCCCAAGCCGGCATGGCTGTGGTCTGGGTGACCCACGATGAGGCGGAGGCGCGCAGCGTGGGGGCGCGGGGATTGCGCCTGGTGGAGGGGGCGCTGCAGGCCTTGTGGTGAGGCCAATGCAGCATTCGAAGTAACCGGACCGCGCGGCCGAGTAGCAACTCGGCCTGAGAGCACGGTCACTTGTGCGCGTTTAGCCGCCGAGCTTGCCGCCTGACATGGTGTACAGATCGTCGGAGCCCCACAGAGTTTCCAAGGCAGTTTGCGCGGAGGGCGAGAAGTCGTCCCACTGTGTGGTGCCAAGGCCGTAGAGTTGCGGCTTGGTCAAAGCAACTGCCTGTGCCGTGGTCATGGCGGCCAGTTGGTCAGAATCTAGATCCCCAATCACATCTGCGCTGATGGAGGCCACCTGCGCGGTGGTCATCGCGGCGATTTGGTCGGTTCCCAGCGCATTAATTTGCGTGGACGTCAGCAGTCCAACCTGGTTGGTTCCGATGGCAGCAACTTGCGCCGTGCTGAGCGCGTACAGCGCCACGGTGGAGACCGCTTGCAGCTGATCTTCCGTCAGGTAGTTCAGGCGCGTTGCGGTCAGCGCGGCGTCGACGCCACTGCTACCTGTGAGTGCAGCAATCTGGTCGGTCGTGAGTGCCCGCAGCTGCGAGCTGGTGAACACCGCAACTTGTGCGCTGCTGAGTGCCACGATGCTTTCGGTCTTGAGCGCCGCAAGGAAGCTTTGGTCGAATGCGGAAATTTGTGAGGTGGCAAGACCTGCAATTTGGGCTGTCTTGAAGACAGTTGCTTGCGTTGCTGTCAGCACCGCGATGTCTTTGGATGGCAGCGCCGCAACCTGTTTGACCAGCATGTTCGCAATCTGTGCAGTCGTCAAGCTTTGCGCCTGTGCTGTGGTGAACGCCGCAATCTGCGCCGTTGACATTTGCTGCAGGATACGTGTTGGGATAGCGGCCAGTGTCTCGGTGTTGATTCCCGGTATCACGGCTGTTCCCAGTGCGGCGATTTGCGTGCCGGACATGGCCGCAACTTGCGCCGATGTCAGCGCGCTGATCTCTGCAGAATCCAAAGTCTGGATTTGGGTTGCTGTCAGGGAGTAAACCTGGGCGGTCGACAAACTGCGCAGTTGCGTAGTCGTTAAACCAGCGAACTGGGCCGACGTCATGCGTCCCAATTGCGATGTGCTCAAGCTGCTGAGCGTACCAGTGCTGATGGCAGTGAAGTCGCTGGCATCGATGGCTTGCAGTTGGTAGGCAGCCAGGCTGTTGAGCTGTGACCCGGACAAGATCCGTACTTGGGCCGAGGACATGGCCTTTAGCCGGTCTTCAGCCAGGCTGTCAATTTGGGCGTTGGAGAGCGAGGCAAGCGCCGAGGTATTGAGCGCTGCGATCTGTGCCGAACTCATGGCCTGAAGTTGTGTGGTGGTGAGGTAATCCACCTGGTCAGAGTTCAGTACGGCTACGTCCGCAGATTCCATCGATCCAATTTGCTGGATGGTCATGGCCGCAATTTGGGCCGAGTTCATATTGCGCACCTGATCGGTGGTCAGCGCTACGACCTGCGCAGTGGACAGTCGCGCGACTTGCGCGGTACTGAGGTCATAAATCCGTTCGGTGCTCATGGCCGCGATGTCGGATGTGTCTATCGACTGCATCTGATAGGCCGACAAGGCGTTCAGCTGCGACTTGGTCAGCGCGCGGATTTGGGATGAACCCATGGCCTTGATAGCGTCGCTACCAATCACCGCGATATTGGCTGCGGAGATGCCGGCGACTGCTGCGGTATTCAGCGCAGCGACCTGAGCAGTTCCCAAGGCATACAAGGCGGCCGTAGCCATGGCGTTCACCTGGACAGAGCTCAGACCACTGAGGTCGGCGGCTTCAAATCCACCTGCTTGTTCTGCGCTCAGCGAGGCAAGCTGCGTACTGCTAAGGCTGGTGACCTGGGCCGAAGTCAGGGCAGCGACCTGTGCGCTGCTCAGACCGCTGAGCTGCAGGGTGCTCAGGTTGGTGATGACATCCGTTGTCAACGCCCCGATTTGTGCGGTGGAAAGCGCGGCGACATGTGCACTGGAGAGCACGACTGCGCTTGCTGTTGTCAGCGACGACACCTGGGCCGAAGTGATGCCGCTCAGTGCAGCGGTCCCGAGTGCCGCGACTTGGGCGGTGGTCAGGGCCGACATCTGGGCTGTGGTCAAGGCATTGACGCCTGCCGAACCGATGGCGCCGATGGCTGCAGTCGATAGCAAGCCAACGCCACCGGTGGCGTTCAGGTTGTAAAGCTGGGCAGTTGATAGTGCGCCGAGTTGCGTGCTGGTAAGTGCCGCTGCTTGCGCAGTGCTGAGCTTGGCGATTTGGGCAGTCGTCAAAGCAGTGACCTGGGCGGAGGTGAGGGCAGCGACCTGGGTGCTGCTCAGATAGCTCAGCTGCAAGGTCGTCAGTCCGGTCAACGCAGCCGTGTTCAGTGCCGCAACTTGTGCGGTGCTGAGGCTGTTCAATGCCGCCGAGCTCAGGTTGTTGAGCTGGGTCGAACCCATGGCGGCTGCGTCGGCAGCCTCCAAACCAGCGATTTGTGTGGTGGTGAGTGCGGCAACCTGTACAGAGGTCAATCCGGCGACCTGGCTGGATGTGAGCGCTGCGACTTGTGTGCTTCCGATTGACTTCAGCTGCAAGGTGGTCAGGCTGGCGACAACATCGCTGCCCAGCGCACTCAGCTGGGCGGTGGACATCACACCGATTTGTGCGGAAGTCAGTGCGGAGGCCTGACCGGTCGTCATGCCGTTCAATGCGCCCGTGCTTAAAGCCGCAACTTGGGTGGTGGTGATAGCGGCTAGTTGCGCTGCAGACAGTTTGTTGATGGTGTCCGATGCCAGGGAGGCAATTGCCGAAGTACCGAGCACCGCAAACTGCGAGGCACTGAATTTGGCCAGCTGGGTCGTTGAAAGGGCAGCAGTTTGTGTCGAGCTCAATGCAGCCACTTGGGTGGTGCTCAAGGCCGCCACCTGGGTCAGCGTCATCGCACCCACTTGGCTGGAAGTCAGTGTGGCAATCTGAGCAGTGGATAGCTTGTCAATGTAGGAGGCCGACAGGGACGCAATATTGTCAGAACTGAGGGAAGCGATGTAGGCCGTGCCCATCGCATCGATTTGCGCCGTCTTGAACGCGGCGATTTGTTCTGTACTCAAGCTGGCGGCTTGGCTGGAGCTGAGTGCCGCCAAGTCAAGACCCGACATCTGCTCGCTTGTCAGCGCGGTGATCTGATCGGTGCTGAGCGCCCGGGTTTGGGCTGTTGTGAATGCCGCGAGTTGGGTGGTAGTGAGACCGCTCAAGCTGGCGGTTGGAATGGCGCCCATGGCGGCAGAGCTCATCGCTTTGATTTGGGTCGTGCTCAGTACCGCGACTTGCTCGTACGACCAGGTCTTAATTTGTGAGGACGATAAGACTGCGACTTCGCTGGTATTCAATGCGGCGATTTGCGCGGTCAGCATTTGTGCTGTTTGGTCAGTCGTTAATGCCTTGATCTGGTTGGGCGTCAGGGCGGCGATTTGCGCTGTGTTCAGGGCCACCATGGCCTCAGTCGATAGGGACGCGATGGCAGCGGACGACAGAGCCACGATTTGATCGGTGGACAGACCTTGCAGCTGGTCTTCGGTGAGCGCTTTGGCCTGGGCCGTTGTGAAGGACGCGATATCTGCCGTGCCGAGTCCGGCAATTTGGTCTGTTTGCAGGCTGGCAACTTGCGCTGTGGTGATCGCTCGAATCTGTAAGGTGTTCATCGCGCCAATTTGCGCACTGGTCAGCTGGCGGAACTGGTCGGTTCCCAGGCCGGCCACGATATCGGTGCTGATAGCTGTGATATCACTCGTTTCGATCGCTTGCAACTGGTACTCGCGCAGACCTGCCATCTGGCTCGATGTCAAGGCTTTTATTTGCTTCGAGGTAAAGGCGACAAAGTCGTCCGTGCCCAGCGCGCTCAAGGTCGTGGTACTCAGGGAGGCAACGGCACTGGTTGTCAGTCCCGCGAGCTGCAGCGTTGTGAGTCCGGTGATCTGATCGGTACTCATGATGCTCACCTGGCTGCTGCTCAGAGCACCGATTTGCTTAGAGTTAAAGGCACTCAGTTGATCCGTGGTCATGCTCGACAGATCAGCTGTTTCAATGGCAGACACCTGCGCCAGCGTCATGGCCGAGACTTGCGTGGTTGTCAGGGCCGCCACTTGCGAGGTTTTCAGACCTGCCAGTTGGGCAGGCGTTGCGTACGAGATGAAGCTGGCGCTCAGTTTGACCAATGTGGCGGTTGGCAAGCTGGACAGCTGGCTGGTCGTGAGCGAACGAATCTGCGGCGAACGCAGGTTATTGAGCTGCGCAGAGCCCATAGCCGCTACCTGCGTGGTCGTCAGACTGGCAACTTGCTTGACCGACAAGTTACCGATTTGTGCCGTTGTAATTTGTGATAACTGATCGGTGCCCAGAGCGGCCAAGGCGCTGGTGGACAGGGATGCAATTTGGGTGGACGTGAGGCCTGGCATGGCGCCCGACGGAATCGCCGTGATAGAGGCGCTGGTCAGTCCCGCCAAGGCACTCTTGTTCAGATAAGGAATGGTCGCTGATGTCAGCGTATCGAGCGTGACCGATTGGTAGCTGTAACCCGTACCGGTGCTGGAGTAGTAGGTTGAAATGGTGGTGCTCATGTCGCGGCCCTCTGGTGCTCGTCAAGTATTTGTGTTCAGGCCTGCTTCGCTAGCGGTAGCGCAGCGGCCTGGGTTGATGAGGAAGCGGCCTGGTCGATGCCAAGCACTTTGTTACGCAGTTGTATGAAGGTCGCGAGGTATGCCGGGCTAGCCGATTGCATCCACGCTTGCTTGAGCGCGTCGCAGCTGACGGCCTCGTAAAAATGTTGGTGCAGCGGCGTGGCCGAAGGCGGCAGGCGGAAGGTGTCATAGGCACGGCTGCGGATGCCGGGGTCTGCCAGCAAGAGCAACGAAGCCAGGCGCTCCATTACAAAAATCTTGCGCGGAATGCGTTCTTGTCCGTAACGGCAGTTGTCGTTGAGCAAGGGGTATAGCTTGCTGTTGGGGTCGCCGTGCTCCGCTGCGTGGAAGAGCTGCTCGCCCAGGTGGAGCCAGCGCATCCAAAAGGCTTTGGTGCCGAAGAAGTAGTTGCAAAAGACGCTGTTGCGGCTGTGCATGACGGTGTCGATCAGCGCAGGGTTCCAGCCCAGGTGCGTGACGAATTCTTTGCTGGCAGCTTGGATGCCGTCGTGAAAAAAGTCACCCTGCTCGAACACATTGATGAAAAACGAACTCAGGTCCCAGAAGGGGCTGAAGAACACCATGTCTTCGCCTTGGTATTGCTTGTCAACAAAGCTTTGAATCGCCTGGTAATCAAGCCCGGTTTTGTAGGAAAACTTCGGCGAGACAAAGCCGTACAACACACCATCTTCAAGTGTGTTGTTCAAAAGGTATTGCCGGATCGGCCAGTACTCGCGCCAATCGGCGCGGGCGTTGTCCAGGTTGTTCAGCGCCTTGAACCCAGCCGGAACCGACTGCGCGCTTTCCGCGTCGTAGCAGATCTGGAATGCCTCAACACGCTGCGTTGCAGGCTGGGCGGCGGTATGGCTCATGCGCGCGCTCCGGTTGCGTAGGTCTGGGCCAGCAGGGTGCTCAGGCCCTCTTCAAACGATTGCACGGTGCTTTTGCAAATTTCGTGGATGCGTTCTTTGCTGGCCGGCGTGTGCAGCGCGGTTGCGTCACCGCGGGCCACTGCCAGAACCAATTGCTTGTATTGGGGCAGGCTGTCGGCGATCAAATGGCTTTGACCCAGCGCACTCAAGATGCTGCCGCCCATGCGCGATACCAGGGTCTTGCCGCTGCAGGTCACCATCGGGATGCCGGCTTCGATCACGTCGTTGGCGGTGGAGCCGCAGTTGTATGGGAAGGTGTCCAAAAACACGTCGATGAGCCGCAGCTTGGCGCGGTAATCGTCGTAGCCGGTGCGCGGCGAGAAGATGATGCGCGACGCATCCACGCCCGCTTGCGTGGCGTAGGCGCGCAGGTTCTGTGTGGTTTGGGTGTTGTCGTCAATCAGCCACAAGACGCTGTCGGGCTTCTCTTGCAGTAATTCCAGCCAGGTCGTAAACAGCGTTTCGTTGATCTTGTAGACATTGCCGAAAGATGCCATCACAAAGGCGTCTTCCGGCAAACCGCACTCCTGGCGCGTCATGTTGCGCGGTTGGGCGGGTTGGGTGGTCAAGGGAATGAAGCTTCCATCCACGTACAAAGGCTTTTCGACAAAGTAGGGCGTCAGCTCGGGCGGCATCACATAGCGGTCTACCACCACGAAATCCAGCCACGGCATCGCAGTGGTCCCCATAAAGCCCAAATAAGTGCCTTGCAAAGGGGCCGGGTGCAGCGAGAAGATGCCCGGGCGCGCGCCGGAGCTCAGGCCGTGCATATCGATCAGCACGTCAATCTCGTCGGCCAGAATGCGCTCGGCGGCCTGCTGGTCGCTCAATGCGCCGATGCTGTGGAAATGGTCAAAAGCCTGCTTCAGCCGGGCGCGGTGGCTGCTCCCGTCTTCGATGCTGAAGTCGTAGGCAAACAGTTCAAAGCGGGTCCGGTCATGGGCTTCCAGGAAGGTGCCCAGGAGCAAGCCAACGGCGTGCATGCAGAGGTCACCCGACACGTAGCCCAGGCGGATGCGGTTGTGGCGGTATTTTTTGCCTTTGGACAGGTAAGACTGCTGATTGGAGTAGGTGCGCTCCACAAAAGAGGAAGCCACCAGCAACTGCTTGACCGGGTCGTCATCCACCGCGAGCTGCGCCAGCGGCGAGGTGCTGGTCAGCATCTTGTTCATGCTGATGCCGGGCAGGGGGGTGTAGACGGGCCATTGGCAGGCCTTCTGCCGCACATGCACCCAGTGCTGGATCACGCCGGCTTGCTGAGAATCCAGGCGCAGGCTGTGCTCCAAAGCCAGCTCAGCCAGGTCGTAGCGTTTCAGAATTTCTTGCAAGCGCCCAATATGGTTCAGCGCCATCACGCCCAAGCCCTTGTCCCAGGATGGATCGGTGTATTGGGCCGCCACGTGGCGGGTCCAACAGGCAAAGGCCTGCGCATGTTCGCCCAGCGTTTCGTAGACCAGGCCCAAATTGATCAGCGCCTGCCCTAAGTGGGGCTGCACGGCCAGGCAGTTTTCGTAGGCGATCTTGGCGTCCGGCAGCCGCCCCAGGCTTTGCAGCAGCGAGCCCAGGTTGAAAAGTGCCAAGTAACGTTGCGGGTCCTGGCTGTCGGCGGCCCAGGCTGTGTACAAACCGACAGCCTCGTCGGGGCGGCCACCAGCCTGCGCTGCCTCGGTGAGTTGGATCAGCTGTCCGAGGCTGATTTGCTCGGAAATACCCACTAATTTAGGGGCAAAAGCGGACGGCGCAGCCCCACGTCCCGAAGGAAGCGTGACCTCGTCTGTACTGACCGCAAGTGCGAGCCCCATGGCAGATTACCTCTTAAAAATAGTGCTGACACAGGGTTTAAGCAGGATTTATGCCATTGGGTATTTGCGGGGTTTTGACGGTTAATTGACGCCCGTTCTGGGCTGGACGGGCCGCTGAAGCCGGCCTGGGCTGAGGGCTGGCTTGCTGGCTTAGTCGCGCCCGCCCGGGACCAGGGTGGTGGGCAGCGCCGCATCCAGCATCCCCGGGTAATCCCGGCTGAAGTGCAGGCCGCGGCTCTCGTGGCGGGCCAGGGCGCTTTGGACGATCAGGTCGGCCACCTGAACCAGGTTGCGCAGCTCCAGCAGGTCGCGGCTGACGTGGAAGTTGGCGTAGAACTCCTGAATTTCGCCTTGTAGCAGCGCGATGCGGTGCGCGGCGCGTTCCAGGCGCTTATTGGTGCGCACAATACCCACGTAGTCCCACATGAAGCGGCGCAGCTCGTCCCAGTTGTGCGAGATCACCACGGATTCGTCGGCGTCGGTCACGCGGCTGTCGTCCCAGGCGGGCAGCGGCGGCAGCGGGGGGGCGCTTTGGCGGGCGATGTCTTCGCTGGCTGCGCGGGCAAACACCATGCATTCCACGAGCGAATTACTGGCCAGCCGGTTCGCCCCGTGCAGACCGGTGCAGGCTGCCTCGCCAATCGCATACAGGCCCGCCAGGTCGGTCTGGCCGTGCAGGTCGGTACGCACACCGCCGCAGGTGTAGTGCGCAGCGGGCACCACTGGAATCGGCTGGCGGCTCATGTCGATGCCGAGCTCCAGGCAGCGCGCGTAAATGGTGGGGAAATGTTCTTGGATGAATGCCAGCGGCTGGTGTGAGATGTCCAGGTACACGCAGTCCAGTCCGCCTTTTTTCATCTCGAAGTCAATTGCGCGGGCCACCACATCGCGCGGAGCCAGCTCGGCACGGGCGTCGTGGCCGGGCATGAAGCGCGTGCCGTCGGGCAGCAGCAGGCGTCCGCCTTCGCCACGCACGGCTTCGCTGATCAAAAACGATTTCGCGTGCGGGTGGTACAGGCAAGTGGGGTGGAACTGGATGAACTCCATGTTCTGCACCCGGCAGCCCGCGCGCCAGGCCGCCGCAATGCCGTCGCCGGTGGCTGTGTCCGGATTGGTGGTGTACAGATAGACCTTGCCCGCGCCACCCGTGGCCAACAAGGTGTGCGGCGCGGCGAAAGTCAGAACCTCATCGCTCTCTGCATCCAAGGCATACAAGCCCACGCAACGCCGGTCGGGTACGCCGCTGCGGCCCAGCTTGTCGGTGTGAATCAGGTCGATCAGGGTGTGGTGCTCAAACAGTGTGATCTGCGGGGTGGTCTGCACCCGCTCGATCAGGGTGCGCTGTACGGCGGCGCCTGTGGCATCGGTGGCGTGAACGATGCGGCGTGCGCTATGACCGCCTTCGCGCGTCAGGTGCAGTTGCCCGTCTTCCTCAGAAAAGGGCACGCCCAGGGTCTGCAGCCAGGCAATGGCGTTGGGCGCTTGCTCGACGACAAACTGCGTGGCCGCCAGATCGCACAAACCGGCACCGGCCACCAGCGTGTCGTCCACGTGCGCCGCAAAGCTGTCTGCCTTGTCCCACACGGCAGCAATCCCGCCTTGCGCCCAGCCGCTGGAGCCTTCGCGCACCGCGCGCTTGGTGATGATGGCGACCCGCTTGTTTTGCTGCGCCAGCAGAAGCGCGGCGCTCAGGCCCGCCAAGCCGCTGCCGACAATCAAGACGTCAAAGTGCAGGGCTGCGCCGGGGTTGTTGCTCTGCATAAATCAGTGAATCCGCATGCCGGGCTGCGCGCCGGACCAGGGGTTCAAGATGTAGATGCCGGGTTGCGCTTTCTCGTCCGCGTGGCTGGCCGCCAGCACCATGCCCTCGCTCACGCCGAACTTCATCTTGCGTGGCGCGAGGTTGGCGACCATCACAGCGAGCTGGCCGATCAGGTCTTCCGGCTTGTACATGCTGGCGATGCCGCTGAACACATTGCGCATGCGTCCTTCGCCCACATCGAGCGTCAGGCGCAGCAGCTTGACCGAGCCTTCTACGGCTTCGCAGTTCACGATTTTGGCGATGCGCAAGTCGATCTTGGCGAAGTCGTCGATGGAGATGGTGGGGGCGATGTCTTCGCCGCCGGGGATGAGTTTGACTTCAGGCTGCACTCCACAGTGGCTGGCAATGGAGAAGCGTCGTCCCAGGTAAAAGTGCGGTTGAGCAAAAACAGCTCTTTCGCAACTTTCTCGGTCAACGATGGAAGGACGGGCGTCAAAAGGACCGACAGTAATTTGAACCCATGGAGCACGCGGGAGCAAATATCTTGGAGTTCTGCTCGTTTACCGTCGTCTTTCGCAAGAACCCATGGTTTGGCTGCATCGAAGGAGGCGTTCAATCCATCTGCGATCGTCATGATCTCGCGCAATGCCTTCCCGTAATCGCGCGCCTCATAGGCTTCTTGTACCAAAAAAGCGGATCCTTTAGCGCCGTCCATAAGCCGGGTTGTGTCGCCAACAAAGCCGACTTGCCCACCAAAATTTTTTACCAAAAACCCCGCCGCCCGGCTTGCAATGTTCACAAACTTACCAATCAAATCGCTGTTGACCCGCGCCATGAAATCGTCGGCGTTGAAGTCAATGTCTTCGTTCCGGGCCGAGAGCTTTGCCGCCAGGTAGTAGCGCAGCCATTCGGGGTTCATACCCAGGCTGAGGTACTTGAGCGGGTCCAGGCCGGTGCCGCGGCTTTTGCTCATCTTCTCGCCGTTGTTAACCGTCAAAAAGCCGTGCACAAACACATTGGTCGGCGCTTTGCGACCACTGAAGTGCAGCATAGCCGGCCAGAACAGCGTGTGGAAAGTGACGATGTCTTTACCGATGAAGTGGTACTGCTCAAGATTGGGCTGGGCCATGTAACTGGCGTAGTCTATAGCCGACCGGCGCGTCCAGCCAGACATAAAAGTACTTGCCTGGCGCGTCCGGAATTTCGATGCCGAAGTAGGGCGCGTCCCGGCTGATGTCCCAGTCGCCCAGCCCTTCGCTGGTCGAGCCGTCGGGGTTGGTGCGCACGCTAAACCACTCTTTGACCTTGTTCGCGACTTCCGGTTGCAAACGGTCATCCTGGGTCCATTTCTGCAGAAAGTCCACGCAGCGCGGGTCGGACAATTTGAAAAAGAAATGCTCCGAACTTTTGAGCTCCGGGCGCGCGCCCGACAGCACTGACACCGGGTTGATCAAATCGGTTGGCGCGTAGACCGCACCGCAGACTTCGCAGTTGTCGCCGTACTGGTCTTTGGCGTGGCACTTGGGGCATTCGCCTTTGATGAATCGGTCCGGCAAAAACATGTTTTTTGCCGGGTCAAAAAACTGCTCAATCGTTTTGCGTTCAATCAGCGAGCCGCCCTGGTCTGCCGGTATGTCGCGCAAGTCGCGGTAAATCTGGCGGGCGAGTTCGTGGTTCTCGGGCGCGTCGGTGCTGTGCCAGTTATCAAAACTGATGTGAAAGCCATCCAGATACGGCTTGCGCCCGGCGGCGATGTCGGCTACGAACTGCTGCGGTGTTTTGCCGGCCTTCTCGGCGGCGATCATGATGGGTGCGCCGTGCGTGTCGTCGGCGCAGACAAAGTTCACCTGGTGGCCCTGCATTCGTTGAAAGCGCACCCAGATGTCGGCCTGGATGTACTCCATGATGTGGCCGATGTGGAAATTGCCGTTGGCGTACGGGAGCGCGGT